>JBGAOD010000028.1:7603-35672 GCA_044221955.1 Phycisphaerales bacterium
CGGCCACACGATCCGACTCAACAACAAGGACATCGCCCGCTGGTACCACATGAAGACCGACAAGTGGCCCACCAGCGGCGAGGTCACCCTCGTCCAATCGGGCAACATCAACCCGACTTCCCCCGCCGGACAGCACACGTTCTTCCCGGCGATCTATTCGGACAAGAACGACGCCGTGGGGGTTGTGATCGGGGCATGCACCTCCTCGACCGCGCCGGGCATCCGAGTGACAGGGCGAAAAGCCAACGACCCGCTCGGAAAAATGGCCGCACCCATGACCGTCAAAGTGGGCACCGACGGCGCGGACGGCCGCTGGGGGGATTACTTCGGGATCGGCATCGACCCCGACGACGACCAGACCCTCTGGTTCGTGGGCGAGATCCGCAACGCCGACGGCTGGGCCACCGAGATCGGCACGTTCGCGCTCCGCTGCCCCTCGGACTTCAACGGCGACGGGTTCGTCAACGGCGACGACTACGACGCCTACGTCCTGGCTTTCGAGGCCGGCGATCTTCCCGCGGACTTCAACGGCGACGGGTTCGTCAACGGCGACGACTTCGACGGCTTCGCGGCCGCGTTCGACCTCGGGTGCTGAGCATCGATCAAGCGAAGGATCGCGCGCTCGTGCTGACGAACACGCTATGCAAGGCCTGATCCCAGCGCGATCGCCATAACGATCAGCATCACGCCGATGAACCTTCGCAGCCCTTCGACCTTGACCTTGCGGAGCGACCGCGCGCCGACGACCGACCCCACGAACGCGGCCAGGCTCGCAGCGATGACAAGCCCCACGCCGCCGTGCGCGCGGAAGGACTCGAGGCCGACCTTGAACGTCAGCCCGTAGACGGCGAGGCGCGCGAGGTCGATGACGATCGCGGTCATCTTGCCGGTGGCGACGAAGCGTTCTTTGCTCATTCCAAGCCGGAGCAGGAACGCGGAGCGCAGCGCGCCCTGGTGGCCGGAGATGCCGCCGAAGAAACCGGAGATCGCGCCGCCGATCGGGATGAAGCGGGGCGGGAAGCTGAGCGTCGCGAAGCCGGGGGAGAGTTCGAGCGCGGCGAAGGCGCCGATCACCATGGCGACGGCGAGCTTGACGGCCGTGACAGTGCAGACGCGCGAGCCCAGCGAGTACGTCGCCACCGTGCCCGCGCCCGCGAGTTTTTCGAGCAGCCAGGCCCCGAGCATCGCGGCGAGGGCGGCCGGGATCCCGAACCGCGCGACAACCTTCCAGTCCGCGTGGCGGCCGACGAGCCCGGCCGAGAAGATGTTGTTGGCGAGGTGGACGATCGCGGTCGCGCCGATGGCGATGTCGATGGGGAAGTACAGCGCGAACACGGGCATGAGCAGCGTGCCGAGGCCGAAGCCGGTGAAGAAGGTGAGCGCGGCAACGGCGAGGGCGGCGGAGCAGAGGAGGACGTAGTCCACGGCGGAGTCTATGCAAAGGCCGGCGGCGTCTCGTGCCACTGAGATCGGTTCCTACCGATCTCAGTGTCTTCATCCGAATCACGACGGGTGGCATGGGCGCTGCGCGGAGCGGGAATGGTGCGGATCAGGCGTGCAGGGCCATGCCCGCTCAAAGCAGCACGCCACCCTGTCAATCACGACCCCGGCGCGCCGCTCCGGCTCGTCGCCGTCGCCGACGGATCGAGCCCCGTGCCTTCGGCCGGGAGGATGAGCCGGAACGTCGAGCCTTTCCCGGGTGATTGGCCGTTCTTGCCGTCGACCTCGATGCGTCCGCCGTGCTCTTCGGCGATTCGTTTGGTGACGGCGAGCCCGAGGCCGGTGCCGCGCAGGCCTTTGGTGGTGTTGAAGGGTTGGAAGATCCAGGGGAGTTTGTCGTCGGGGACGCCGGGGCCGTTGTCGATGACGAGGACCTCGGCCGTGGCGGGGCGCGGTTTGATGACGGGTGCGGACTTTGAGGACGAACGCGAGGAGGATCTCTTGAACGCGCCGGGGATGGGCCTGCTCGCGGGAGACGAATCAGATCGAGCCTTCGAGCCCGCGTTCGTACCCGAGCCCGTGCTCGAACTTGCGCCTGAACTCGTGTTCGAGATCGTGCTTGATGCTGAGCCTGTCGCCGGGCTGCCGACGATCGCCGGGTGATACACCGCCCGCACCGTCACCGCCCCCGTCTGCGGCTCCACGGCCTCGATCGCGTTGCCCATCAGGTTCATCAACGCCTGGTGCAACAAGCTCGGATCGCCCGGGATCGGCGGCATCTCGGGGTCCACGTCCACGATCATCGCGACCTGCCGCGCGACGCACTGACCCTCGAGCAACTGGGCGCACTCTTCGATCAACGGTCCGAGCTTGACGAGCTCGATCTCGACAACACGCTGCCGCGAATAGGCCAGCATGTTGAGCGTGAGGGCCATGATGCGGTCGAGGTTGCGCTTGAGGATGGCCCACCCGCCGCGTGAGATCTTGAGGTCTTCGCGCTTCAGCCCCATCTCGACGACGTCGGCCCCTCCGCGCAATCCCTGCAGGATGTTCTTGATCGAGTGCGACAGGCTGGCGACCGTCTCACCCACGGCCGCCAAGCGTTCGGATTGCAGCTTCTCCGCGTTCAATTCCGCGTTGGCGAGCGCCAGCCCCGTGTGGTGCCCGATGGCGTTCATGAGCGCGAGCTGCTCGGCCGTGAAGGTGTAGTTGGCGATCGAGCTGTCGATGTAGAGTGCGCCGAAGGTGCGGTCGCGGAAGCGGATGGGCGAGCAGATGGCCGAGCGGATGAACATGCGGTGCACGCTGTCGCCCTTGGCGAAGCGCGGGTCGTGCATGGCGTTGGTGGAAAGAACCCCCTCGCCGCGCTTGATCGCGTGCTGCAAGATCGTGCGGCTGACGTGGATCTTGGCGTCGTCGGCATCGGTGGGCGCAGACTTATATTTCACCACGGCCGTGCGCAGCGGCGCGTCGGGCGCGGCCTGCCCCGTCTGAGCGCCCGGCATCGGCCCGCCCAGAAGCATGATGAACCCGCGCTCGGGCTTGAACTCGTCAAAGACCAGGTCCATCGTCGCGCTGAGCAAGGTCTGCTGGTCCACGGCCTGCGTGGTCAGCGTGGTCAACTGGTAGATCACGCGCAGGTGATCGACGGCCGCCGCCCGCGGCTCGGGCTCGCTCAGCACCACCGAGTCCTCGTTGCTCACCATCGTGCGTTCGATCGCGGCGTCGATCTGATCGGGCTTGAGGAGCTTGATGACCTCGGGGTCGCGGCTCTCGGTGGTGCCGAAGACGATCAGCGTGCCGCCGGTGCGGATCTGGTCGCCGGGGCGGAGGCGGGTGCGGTCGCGGATACGCGTGCCGTTGACATAGGTGCCGTTCTGGCTTTCAAGGTCGCGGATGTACCACGCGCCGGCGTCGGGGGTGAGTTCGGCGTGCCGCCGCGAGATGGTGGTGTCGTCGAGGGGCAAGGCCTCGCTCGACCGCCCGATCAACTGCGGCTCGTGATCGGGCAACTCGAACTTGGTCCCCTTGTCAGGGCCTTGGATGACGTTGAGCACCAGCACAAAGGACAATACTCCGGCGGAAGGGGGCGTGGTTCCGTCAGGAAGAACGAGCCGATCAAGAAGCTCACCACGGAGAGACACGGGGCGACACGGAAATGGACCTAAGAGTGGGTGCTCGAAAACGTGTTCTTGCAACTCAAAGTTCTGTCTCTCTCTCCGTGGCTCTCCGTGTCCCTCCGTGGTGAATCATTCCCAAGGGTCTGGCGTTTGTTCGCGCGGGCTGGTATGCTCCGCGCATGGCCCAGCGCCGCCATCACTACGAGCAGGCCTTCGAGCTGTACTTGCGAACCTTCCGCATCCCCTACGTGGCCGTGGACGAGGCCCGCAAGGCGTTGCTGCCGGAAAACAGCGTTTTTCGGGTGCGGCGCGAGGGGCCGCCCGGCGAGGCGGAGCCGCGGGATTCGAGCCTGAAGTCGTTCGACTTTGTGATCTACGGCGAGCCCTCGTCGGGAGTCATCCGTCACGATCGGCAGGGGAGCAACCTGCTCGTCGAGGTCAAGGGCCGCCGCATCGGGCGCAGGCCGCGCGGCGGCCCGAGCTCGGATCGGCCCACCGCCGGACCCACCACGTCGCCCCGGGCAACGCCGAGGGTCGGGCGGCTCGATTCCTGGGTCACGCTCGAGGACGTTCGCTCGCTCCAGACCTGGCAAGAGCTCTTCGGCCCAGAGTTCCGAGCGGCGTTCGTTTTCATCTATTGGTGCGACGAACAACCCCCCGACGGACTCTTCCAAGAAATCTTCGACCACCGAGGCCGGTGGTACGCCATCCGGTCGGTGACGGTCGACGACTACGCCCGGGTCATGCGGACCCGGAGCACGCGGTGGGGCACGGTCCACGTCGGCCCTAGCACGTTCGAGCGGATCAGCCAACCGCTCACCGCAGGTCCGCGCGAGTCGCGCTCTCTCCCCGACGGCCTTCCACCGCTCGACGAGCTGCCGGACTTCGGCCCACAGCTGCCGAGCCTCGGCTTGGCCTGACCCGCCCGGCCTGCCCACCGCTGCCCGCTCGGTCAGCACCCGATCGTTCGTGCTTTGGACGGACCTGGGGCGTGAGCAGCCCCCTTTACTCAGCGGCTCGCGGTCTGTAGCATCATCCAGCCATGAACATCCAGACCGCATCATTTTCCCTCCGAACCGTCGCCGCGCGGGCGTGCCTTGGACTCGCAGCGCTCGCGACGACCGCCGCGCCCACCCTGGCGCAGTTCACCGGGCAGCCCGGCGCGGGAAAGGAAGTCGCGGTCACGGCACCGACGCCGGGAAAACTCGACGATAACGTCCCCGTCGTGGTCCCCTACGCCATCCTGCTCCTCCTGGCCGGGGCGGCGATCGGCGCAAACCTGATCCCCAGCAAGCGCGGGCACCAGGACTAATCACCGCGGGCCCGCACCCCGCCGACCCGTCCCACCAAGGCCACGGTACACGGAGACTTTTCATGCCCCAGCTGTTCTCACCCGGCCTGCCACGCCGACTCATCGTCCTCAACGCCGCGCTGCTCGCCGTCGTGCTCGCAATGGTCGTCCTCAACCCCGCCGACGCGTCGGGCGAGCAGCCCGTCACCGTCCGCGCCCGCGGCGAGTACACCATGGTCTCCGGGCGCACCAGCCAGGGCAACGTCAGCGCGGTCTATGTCCTCGACGCCGCCAACCAGGAAATGGTCGCCCTCCGCTGGGACGCCAACAAAAAGAGCTTCGTCGGCATCGGGTACCGAAACCTGGACGCCGATTCCAAGTCTCAGCCGGGCCGCTGATCAAACAAACCTTTTCCCTTCCGCACGACATCCCTTCACTCACGACGCCTCTCATCACGGAGCCGATCCGATGACCGACACGACCCCGACGAAGACCTCGCCCCGCACGCGCTCGACCAACCCGACGCGGGCGCTCACGCTCAGCGCCGCCGCCCTCTTGACCGTCATCGCCTTCCAGGCCGGCGCGAGGCTCCCCCAGTTCGGGCGCGGGTCCACCGCCTCGGCCGGGCAGGTCAGCCAGGTCGGCGGGTTCACCGTCATGACCAGCGATGCCAACAACGAGGACATCATCGTCCTCCTCGACGGACGCAACGAAGAGATCAGCGTCTACCGCAACGAGAACAACACGTCCGTCCAGCTCTACCAAAAGGTCAGCCTCCCGCGACTCTTCACCGACGCTCGCATCCGCGAGACGGGCAAGTAACTCGGCGGCGCGGGCCCGTTCCCCGTTCGATCCACTCACCCTCTCGATCGCCCAACCCCCATGCCCATCCTCCCGCTCCCCCAGTTCGAGGCCGACCTCAAACTCCAAGAACAAGACCGCAAGACCTACGAGGCGCTCAAAGCACCCAAGACCCTCGTCATCCGCTACGGCACCATGAAGCTCGTCGGCGAGTTCCCCTACGACGGCTCAGCCAAGCCCGGCTGCGGCTCCAAGGTCGTCGTCCGCACCCCCCGCGGCACCGAGCTGGGCGAGATGCTCACCAGCACCTGCCCCAACAGCGGGTGCTCCAAGAGCGTCTCGCGCAAGCAGATGCTCGACTACATCGACAACTCCGGCGGACGCGACTACCCGTTCTTCACCGAAGGCCGCGTACTCCGAATCGCCACGGTCGAAGACCTCGAAGTCCAGACCAAAGTCGAGCAGTCCGCGCACGAGATCAAGATGATCGCGCGACGTCACGCCGAGGCGCTCGCGCTGCCCATGAAGGTCGTCGACGCCGAGCCGCTCCTGGGCAACGAGCGGGTGTTCATCTACTACCAGAGCGAGCAGCGGCTCGAGTTCCGCGAGCTGGGGCGGCTCGTCTCCCAGGACATCCGCACCCGCGTCGAGTTCCGCCAGGTCGGAGCCCGCGACGAGGCCCGGCTCACGGCCGACTACGAAAAATGCGGGCAGCACTGCTGCTGCAAGAACTTCTTGAAGGTCCTCAAGCCGATCTCGATGAAGTCGGCCAAGATCCAGAAGGCGACCCTCGACCCGCTCAAAATCTCGGGCCGCTGCGGCCGGCTCATGTGCTGCCTGCGCTACGAGGACGAGACCTACGAGACGCTCCGCAAGAAGCTGCCCAAGAAGAAG
This sequence comes from Phycisphaerales bacterium, assembly GCA_044221955.1. Taxonomy (GTDB): domain Bacteria; phylum Planctomycetota; class Phycisphaerae; order Phycisphaerales; family UBA1924; genus CAZCPB01. The sequence goes on from JBGAOD010000028.1 coordinate 14,150, forward strand.
ACCCGCGTCGGCACCCCCGAGGGCGACGGCACCGTGATCGACGGGCAGATCCTGACCCAGCTGGTCCTGGTCCGCATGGACAACCCCGACAAGGACGGCAAGTTCGTGGACGCGGCCGTGCCCGTCGAAAGCCTTACCCCACCCAAGTCCGCGACCCCGCCGCCGATGCCAAGCTACCCGACGCAAGACATGCAACGCCCCGATGCGCGGCGACGCGATTCGCGCGGGCCGGGCGGGCCGAACCCGGGAACCGGCGCCGGTGCCGGTCCCAACTCAGGCCCGCGCCGCGAGCCCCGGCCCGACCGAGCCGCGGGCGGACCCAACTCGGGATCTTCAGCAGGACCATCAGGCGGACCTTCGTCCGGCCCGCGCCAGGATCGCAACGACGGTGCCCCATCGCGCGGGCCCGACCGTCAGAGGCCACGCCCCAACCCGCAGCCGCGACCGCCAGCACGCTCGGAAAACAACAACCCGGACAGCGTCGATCTCAACGACATCCCCGGTGACGAACTCCCCTCACGCGACAGGCCGATGCCGACGGCTCGCCGAGACCCGATGGCCCGCGTAGCCGTCGCCGTCGCAGACGCCGCGGCGGTAGCGGTGGGGGGCGGGGGCGGGGGCGGGGGCGGGCCGCCGGTCCGAACCCGAGGTTCGGAACCGGGTTCGCCGCAGGGCTGAGTCTTCGGGGTATAGAAATCAGCTCGAGAGCCGACCGACCCGGAAAGGCCGACCGTCGTCAACGGCTACGCTTGCTCGCATGACCCAAGCCGCCCCAAACTCCGTTCGAGGCACCAGGCCCGACGCGTCCGTCGCTGACTCGTCGATCCCCGATTCCTCAATCCCCGACTCCTCAATCAAGGAAACGATCATCTCGGTCGTCATCGCCTTCGTCGTCGCGTTCGTCTTCCGCGGCTTCGTTGTCGAGCCCTTCCTGATCCCCACCGGCTCCATGGCCCCCACGCTCATGGGCGCGCACATGCGCTTCACCAGCCCCGAGACCGGCTACTCCTGGCCCGTCGGCCCGTGGCAGTACGCCGACATCGGGAACCAGGTCGCCAAGCCCACCCAGGGCGGCCCGGGCGACCCCGCGATCCGCGTCACCGACCCCATGAGCAAGCAGTCCATGGACCGCGTCAACGTCCCACGCCGCGCCGGCGACCGCATCTTCGTCCTCAAGTCCGTCTATTCCTTCATGGACCCCGAGCGCTTCGACGTCGTCGTCTTCAAGTGCCCCTTCAGCCCGCAGGAAAACTACATCAAGCGGCTCATCGGGCTGCCGGGCGAACAGATCGCCATCGTCGACGGCGACATCTTCACACGCAAGGACAAAGACCTCCCCGACACCAAAGCCAACGCACCCGACGCCTGGTCCCAACCCGGCTGGTCGATCGCCCGCAAGCCCGAACGCGTGCAACGGGCCGTCTGGCAGGCCGTCTTCGATTCGCAGTACACCCCCGAGGCGTCCCTCTCAACCTCGGGCGGCGGCGGACGCTTCAACGTACCCTGGATCGGCTCCAGCGGCGGCGACGGCAAGGGCTGGACCACCCAGGGAACACTGGCGTATTCCTTCAGCGGCACCGAAAAGTCCGAACTGCGGTGGGATTCCGAGCGCTGGCCCATCCGCGACTTCTACCCCTACAACGAGACCGGGAGAACCCAGCAATCGCTCACCTACCCGGTGTCAGACCTGCGCCTCGCGTTCGCAATCAAACCCTCCGCCGAAGGTCAGGCCGTGGCCGTCCGACTCCTGGCGCGGCGGCACGAGTTCCAGGCCAGCATCGTCGGGCAGGACGCCACCCTGCGCATGCGCCCCGCACCCCCCACCGGATCGCCCGCGGCCGAAGAAACCCCATGGGTCACGCTCGGCTCCGGCAAGCTCCCCGCCCCGCTCAAGCCCGGAGAGTTCACCACCGTCGAGTTCTGGCACGCCGATCAGGCCCTCCAACTCTGGGTCAACGAAAAACTCATCTGCTCCAACGGCTACGACTGGACCCCAGCCCAGCGCTTCGAGTTCGCCACCGGCAAGAGCGTCGATTCGATCGTCTCCGCCTCCGCGCCCGGCGCTCCCAGCGAACTGGCCGACCCACGCACGGTCCAGTCCCCACGCATCGCGATCGAGTTCGGCCCGGGCCCGGTCGCGCTCACCCGCCTCCTCCTCTCCCGCGACCTTCACTACCAGGCGGCGTCAGCCAATCAAAGCATGGCCTTCGGCGCCGACCCGCGCCGCATGCCCACCCTCAACAACAACCAGTTCTTCCTCTGCGGCGACAACAGCCCCGCCAGCCTCGACGGACGCCTCTGGACCAGCGTCGATCGCTGGGTCTCCGATCAGGTCGACCCCACCATCGGCGTGGTCAACCGCGATCTGCTGGTCGGCAAAGCCTTCTTCGTCTACTTCCCCGCGCCGATCCCCGGCAAGATCCTCATGCCCGACTTCGGACGCCTGCGCTTCATCTGGTAATCCCCGCTCGACGCCCCGAATCCCCGATTCCTTGATGCCTTGATGCCAAGGTGCCTCGATGCCTTCCTCTTACGCCAAATCAAAGACCAGCAACTCGCTCTCGCTCTTGGCGGCGATGGTCACAAGTTCTTCGTCACTCAGCGACGCACCGTCCCCCGCGCTCAACTCCTGACCGTTCACGCCGATCGCGCCTCGGATCACCTGCACCCACGCGTGCCGCCCGCCGCCCAGCTCGTGCCGAACGCTGTCGCCGGGCTTCAATACCGCCGCGAACAGCTTTACATCCTGGTGTACACGCAGCGAGCCCTCCGCGCCGTCGCGCGACGCCACCAACCTCAGCTTCCCGGTGCGCTCGCCGAGCGGGAAATTCTTCTGCTCATAGCTCGGCTCGATCCCGCGCTTCTCGGGGAAGAGCCAGATCTGCAGGAAATGCACCGCCTCGGTCTTGGACGGGTTGAACTCGCTGTGCGACACGCCCGCGCCGGCCGTCATGCGCTGCACGTCCCCGGGCCGGATCACCGACCCCGTGCCCAGACTGTCCTTGTGCTCCAACGCGCCCCGAACGACGTAGGAAATGATCTCCATGTTGTCGTGCTCGTGCTCCGGAAACCCGTGCCCGGGCTTCACGCGGTCCTCGTTGAGCACGCGGAGCGAACGGAACCCCATGTGCTTGGGATCGCGGTAACCCCCGAAGCTGAACGTGTGGTACGTGTCGAGCCAGCCATGGTCGGCGTGCCCGCGCTGATCTGATTTCCGAAGTGTCAACACGCGAAGTCCTTTCAGATTGTCGCAACGCGTGCCCGACGCGCTGCATGGGAATTACTCTTGCGGATGCTGTGCCAACGCAAACCCAACCGCGACGGCGGCCGGGACGATCGCGGCCGCCACTTCGATCGCACCGCGCCCCCAGGTCTGCCATTCGAGCGGCAGCACCCTGCGAGCAACCGCGGCCGCCACGGGCGACGCAACGATCAAGCCCACGAACAACCAGGGATGCTCAGAATCACCAAAGAGATACCCGTGAAAGAGCATCACAATCCCCAGCACGATCGGCGCATCGAACACACCGGGTCTCACCGGAACGCGACGCTTCCAGAGCGAGCCCACGAACACCCCGCCAATCAGCGCAGCCGCGACCCCCGCCGCCAGCCCAAGCGCCAAACTGAAGAACCCCAGCACCAACACCTGCGCAATCCCGCCCAGCATCACCATCACGACGAGCGACGGCACGAGCGAGAATCGCGGCACGATCCCGCCGCCGACGACGACCATCCCGCCCGCGAGTGAGCGATCGCACGCCCACAGCACGGTCAGCGTGATCCCCGCGAACCCGGCCAGGGCCGCCACGGTCTGCCCCGCGCCCCACTCCCCGCGGGCCTGCCCCCGCACCGAAAGCCATCCGACCGCCGCGATCACGCTCACGCGCGCCAACCAACCCAACGCGCACGACACTCCCCACCGCGCAACCACGAACGCCCCAAACCCGGCGATCAACCCGAACCAAGGCACCCACTGCGACGCCGACGCGGGCGGGAACGCCAGCCCGCCGAGCACCAAAGCCGAGATCGGCACGAACGCAACCCCGAGCAACCCCGCGCCCAGCGCGAGCCCGCGCACGCTTCTCGCCCCAAGGCCACTCCACCACCAGAGCGCCACCACCACCAACCCCATCAGACCCGGCGGCAACGTCCCCAGAACAATCTGCTTGAGCACGCTCGGGTCCATATCAACTGCTTTCAAAGAGTGAGTAGCAACGGCGCGAAGCGAACAGGCGGCCCGCCGCGCCGTCTCGTGCTTGCCCAAGCGTCCGCCCAAGACTGCGCGGCGATTCTCACCGCCGCGCAATAGAAACCCTGTTCCGCGAGTTCTCGCGTTTCAATTCTCCTACGACCGCGAGCCTTCGAGCGACACCATCACGCTCACCTCGTCGCCAACCGGACCGACCATGAAGTTCATGCCGTAATCGCTGCGCTTGAACGTGAAACTCGTCTCAACCCCCGCCACCTCGCCGCCGCGCATCCCCTTGCCAACCCCGCCGTCCTTGACCGTGATCGTCAGCGGCCTGGTCTGCCCGCGCAGCGTGAAATCGCCCGTGACCTCGTAAGTACCGTCGCCGGTTTTCTTGACGCTCTTGCCGACGAACGTCATCGTCGGGAACTCCTTGGCCGAGAAGAAGTCGGGCGTCTTGAGGTGCTTGTCGCGCCCCTCGTTGTTGCTGTCCACCGAATCGACCGGGATGCTCACGCTGAAAGTGCTCGCCTCGGGCTTGTCCTTGTCGATCAGGAACGAGCCCTCGACCTTGTTGAACCGCCCATAGACGTGCGACACGCCCAGGTGCTGGATGCGAAAGTGCGTGCCCGAGTGGACGCTATCAACCGTGAACGCCCCGGCCTGAGCCGCGCCCAAAGCCGCGCGCGCCGCCGGCTTCTCGCCCATGCCCATCGTCACGAACGCCACCCCGCCCGCCAGCGCGATCACGCCCGCCGCCCCGAACCCCATCCACGCCTTCTTCATCGTTCCCGTTGTCATCCGCGATCTCCTTGTCAGTGTCAATGCCTGAAACTCGTCCCAACTCGAATATCGAGGCCACGAACGCTCGTGACCGCGCACACACGCACCAACCGCCTACTTCTTCCGAACCGCCTTGCCGCGAGCGCTGCCCGCGACGCCGCCGCTCTTCTCCCGTTCCACCGACCCATCCTTGAACTGCCTCGCCTTCACGAGGATGCGGTTGAGTTCAGCCAACTCGCCCCTGGTCAGATGTCCCAACTGCGCCCTGTGCATGGCAAGCACCGGACGATCGAGCTCGCCCAACGCGTCAAGCCCCGCCTTGGTGACCGTGACGTGGATCACCCGCCGGTCCTTGTCGCAGCGCGTGCGCGTCACCAGATTGGAACGTTCGAGACGATCGATCAGCCGAGTCACGTCCGGCACCCGCGCGACCATGTGCTCGCCGATCTCGTGGCACTCACGCCCCCCCGCGCCCGCCCCGCGCAGGATCCGCAGCACGTTGTACGACGCGCCCGTCAGCCCGCGAGCCTTGAAGAGCCGCTCGAACGGGACGCCCAGCGTCGCCGCCGAACGCTGGATGTTCAAGAACGCTTCCTGCTCGGGCGAATCGAACGGACCCCTGCTGCGCAGGCCCTGCCGGAGGTTTGGATTCGTCATGCACATCCCCGATCGCTCGGACGGCCCACCAGACCCACGAGGGCGGCCGCCCACGCATCCGTTTCAACGATAGTTGTTGAAACAATCAATGTCAACACACCAAATCACCGCCGCTCCGAACCTCTCGGTCGGCACCCTTTCACCCCCCCCCCCCCGTACACTCCCGCCGTGACCCCCGACCCCGCGCCAACCCCCAACTTGCGCCGAACCGTCCCCACCCCCCTGGGCGACATGCTCGCCGTCGCAACCCACCGCGGCCTCTGCCTCCTCGAGTTCACCGACCGCGCCGCCATCCCACGCGAATCCGCCGACATCGAACGCCTCACCGGGCTCCCCATCCTCGACGGCAACAACGCCCACCTCGACCACCTCGAACGCGAACTCCACGCCTACTTCGCCGGCACGCTCCGCCGCTTCACCGTCCCCCTCGATACCCCCGGACCGCCCTTCCACCGCGCCGTCTGGGACCAGCTCCTCGCCATCCCCTACGGCACCACCACCTCCTACGACGGAATCGCCCGCGCGCTCAACAACCCCAACGCCTGCCGCGCCGTCGGGCAGGCCAACGGGCACAACCGAGTCTCCATCGTCATCCCCTGCCACCGCGTGATCGAAAAGAACGGCAAGCTCCGCGGCTACGGCGGCGGGCTCCCGCGCAAACGCTGGCTCCTCGACCACGAGAGCGCCCACGCCCATCCGGGCGAGGTCGATCGGGCCGTCCGCTCTTCGCCGCACCTCAGCCGCACCGTCTACTCAGGGTCGCTCTTCACACCCGCGTGTACCGCGCCCTGAACCGCGCACGCCGCGAGCCGAGCGCTCGGTGAGACACCAAAGTTTTTTCAGAATCTGCAATACGCACCGAAAGGTCGCGTTCTGTCAGTTCAAGGACCTTCTTTGAGGGGATTTTCAATGACCGATCACACATCACGTCTCGATCCGTCTCGCGCCAGGTGGACCCGCCCCGGTCGGACCACCGTCCTCGGGCTCTGCGTCGGCACCCCCGTCGCCCTCGGCGCACTGCTGCTCGCAGCCCAGTTCGCGTTCGCCGCCTTGCCACCGGTTCCCACCCCGTCCGAGAATCAGTTCAGCGAAGAGAAGCGAGTCCTCGGAAAAATCCTCTTCTTTGACGAGCAACTCTCAACCTCCAACGTCGTCTCGTGCGCCTCCTGCCACGTCGCGGCCAACGGCGGGGCCGACCCACGCCTCGCCCGCAACCCCGGCGACGACAACATCCTCAACACCCCTGACGACATCCTCGGCTCCCCCGGAATCATCCGCTCCGACACCAACAACGACTACGAGAACGACTCGGTCTTCGCGCTCAACCCGCAGATCACCGGCCGCTCCGCCAACTCCCCCATCAACGCCGCCTTCGCGCCCCAGCTCTTCTGGGACGGGCGGGCCAAGTCCCAGTTCATCGACCCCCAAACCGGCGCGGTCGCGATCGCCTCCGGCGGCGCGCTCGAAAGCCAGGCCGTCGGGCCCGTCGTCAACAACGTCGAAATGGCGCACGCCGGCGTGGACTGGAGCAACGTCGCCCAGCGGCTGGCCCTCGTCCGCCCGCTCAACCTCGCAACCAACCGCCCGGCCGACACCGTGTCGGCACTGGCCGGCCGCCCCTCCTACCCAGAACTCTTCCGCCGAGCCTTCGGCGACACCGACATCAGCGCCAAACGCATCGCCTTCGCCATCGCCACCTACGAACGCACCCTGATCTCCGATCAATCACCCTGGGACCGGTTCCAGGCCGGCGACACCACCGCGCTCACGCCCCAGCAGCAGCAGGGATTCGCCGAGTTCCAGGCCCGCCACTGCAACGACTGCCACACCGCGCCGCTCTTCAGCAGCACCAGCAGCCCCACCGGCATCATCTTCCGCAACATCGGCCTCCGACCCACCACCGAGGACAACGGGCTCCAGACCACCACCGGAGACGCCGCCGATCGCGGAAAGTTCAAGGTCCCCTCACTCCGAAACGCCGGGCTCAAGCGCTCCTACATGCACAACGGGCAGTTCCCGTCCCTCCAGGCCGTGCTCGGGTTCTACGCCCGAGCACCCGGCTCGCCCCCACAGTTCCCCGACAACCGCGACCCGATCATGCCGACCATCGCCTTCCCGCCGCAGGTCGCCAACCTCATCCAGGACTTCATCGCCAACGGGCTCACCGACCCCCGCGTCGCGTGGCCAAACGTTCCCCTTCGACGCGCCACCCTCTTCACCAACCGCCCCGCCAACCAAGCGACTGTCCTGGCCTGCACCGGCATTCGTCTCCGGCGGCAACGGCCCGAGCGACGACGCAGGTCGTCGAGACCGGCAACGAGTTCCGCCTGGGCTCAGCGGCCTCGGCGGTAACACCTGCACGCTCGACTCCTCCAACGCCTGGTCGCAGGACGAATCACACCCACCCGCTGGTTCGACGCTCAACCAACCTCGGGCAGCGGTCCCAACTCCGGCCTCGCCACACTGCACTGGTCGCTCACCCAAGATGAAGTCGCCCCCGGCCAGGTCCTCTTCGCCCAGTGGTTCGTGACCGACCCCGGCGCCCTCGGCGGCGAAGCGCTCTCCACCGCCGCCCGCATCCCATTCTTCTGCGGATCATCCGGCTGCCCCTCCGCCTGCAGCGCCGCCGACTTCGACGCCGACGGCTTCATCACCGGCGACGACTTCGACGGCTACGTCACCGCCTTCGAACTCGGCGAGCCCGTCAGCGACTTCGACGGCGACGGCTTCGTCACCGGCGACGACTTCGACGCCTTCCTCCTCCAATTCCAGGCCGGTTGCTAACCCCGACCCAGACTCCGTTCCAGACTCCGTTCCAGACTCCAACCCGCGGGCCGACCCGCGGGTTTTTCTTTACCCAGATTGACAGGTAGCACAAGGGTGGCACCGTAAGCACGACCCAGAACCAATCCCTGACCAACCCGTTTTTCCGGTTCTTCCCCAGGCGGTCAGACCGAAACGGAAATGCTGTAAGTTCTTATGGAATCTGAAAAAGATTCGTCTCGACGTACCTCAGCAGTTCGATTAGACTCTTTCTTCGGCTCGTTGCATTCAACGCCCGGGCGATCGCACCGTTACGTTGAATTCGGTCCCCACTCCCACCCCACGAGGAAGAAAGCACGAACATGAAAACCACACTCGCACGCACGTCACCAGTCAAGGGTCTGCTCCGCGCGGCCGCAATCACCGCCGGGTTGCTCGTGGCCGGACAGAGCGCCCTCGCCGCCGGCACCTGGACCAAAATCACCGCCAACGCCCCCGGCGCGGTCAACCTCATGATCCTCCTGCCCAACGGCACCGTCATGTGCGCCAATAGCTCGGCCGTCACCAACCAGTGGTACAAGCTCACTCCCAGCTCCACCGGGAGCTACGTCGCGGGCACATGGTCCACGCTGGCCCCGGCCTTCGATACCCGCCTGTACTTCCAAACGCAGGTCCTCAACGACGGGCGCGTCTACGTCTCCGGCGGCGAATACGGCACCGGCGGCCCCAACTCCGAAATCTACAACCCGCAGACCAACACCTGGGCCCACAACCCCATCCCCGCCGGGCTCTGGACACCCGCCATCGGAAGTAACGATTTCTACGACGGAAACAGCGAAATCCTCACCGACGGCAGCGTGCTCATCATGCCCGTCTTCCCCAAGACCGCGGGCATCGGACTGCGCTACAACCCCACCACCAACGTCTGGACCAACGCCGGAAAACTCTTCCGCGGCACCTACCAGGATGAGGCAAGCTGGGTCAAGCTCCCCGACAACAGCATCCTCACCATCGACCCCTTCGGCACGCTCTCGGAACGCTACATCCCCTCCACCAACACCTGGATCAACGACGGAGTGGTCCCGGTCTCCCTCTACGACCCCTTCGGCTTTGAGCTCGGCGGCGCGACCTACCTCCCCAATGGCAAGGTGATCTTCCTGGGCTCCACCGGAAACACCGCCCTCTACACCCCGACCGGCACCAACGCGCCGGGCACCTGGGTCGCCGGCCCAGTCATCCCCGGCGCGCACGGAACGCCCGACGCGCCCTCGGCCATGGAAGTCGACGGCAAACTCCTCTGCGCCGTCAGCCCCATCCCCACCTCCGCCAACCACTTCCCCGCGCCCACCACCTTCTACGAGTACGACTACACCACCAACGCCTTCACCACCGTGCCAACACCCAGCGCATCCGAGGCCAGCCTCTCGTGCTACCAGGCCATGATGCTCTGCCTCCCCAACGGGCAGATCATGTACTCGCACATGGGCACCGACTGCTACGTCTACACCCCCGCCGGCGCACCCCTCGCCGCGGCCAAGCCCACCGTCTCCAGCGTCACCAAGAACGTCGACGGCACCTTCCACCTCACCGGCACGCTCCTCAACGGAATCAACGAAGGCGCAACCTACGGCGACGACTGGCAGATGAACACCAATCGCCCCCTCGTCCGCATCACCAACCTCACCAGCGGCGTCGTCACCTACGCCCGCACCTTCAACTGGAGCAGCACCGCCATCGCCACCGGCGCTACGCCCCTCACCACCGAATACACCCACTCCCTGGGCGCCGGCAACTACTCCTACGTCGTCACCGCCAACGGCGTCGCGTCCGATCCCTTCTGCCTCACGCCCGTGGTCACCACCAACCCGCTGCCCAAGTCCACCTGCCTCGGCGGGTCGGCCGTCTTCACCGCCGCCGGGACGGGCACCTCCCTCACCTACCAGTGGCGCAAGGGCGTGACCAACCTCGTCAACGGCGGTCACATCAGCGGCGCAACCACCCCCACCCTCACCATCAGCAGCGCCAACGCCGCCGACGCCGCCTCCTACAACTGCGTCATCACCAACGGCTGCGCCACCGGCAGCGCAACCACCACCTCGGCCGCCCTCACCCTCTGCCTCGTTGACTTCAACTGCGACGGCTTCGCCACCGGCGAGGACTTCGACGCCTACGTCGCGGCCTTCGAGGCCGGCAGCATCTCGGCCGACTTCGACGGCAACGGATTCGTCACCGGCGAAGACTTCGACGCCTTCGTGGCCGCCTTCGAGCTCGGGTGCTAAGAACCCATCCGGGCTCACTACGGGCCCGCGAGCGGGGGATCCGAAAAACAACCGGCGTGCGATTCTCACCAAGAATCGCCCGCCGGTTTTCATTTCGAAGGCTCCGCCGAGGAAGGGGAAGGTCGTGCCGGCGTTCCTCTCCTCGGTCCGCACCGGCCGAACGGAACTCGTCCGACGGATGAGGGCCTCAATCACATCCTTATGATGTGACCCGACCCGCCACACCGTCCCGCACAGGAGGCTTCATGCCCCATCCTCGCGCCCCTCGACCGCTCGCTTGCCTCGTCGCGTTTGCTTGGTCGCTTCTTGGGTGTCTCCCGAGCATGGCCCAGCCCCCCGTCCAGCCCAGCCCGTACACGGACTCGCCTCAAGTTCCCAACACGCCCGCCTACGCCCGCGCCCGCGAGGTGATGGAGCTGGTCAACAAGGCCGACGCCGCGGCATACCTCCGCTATGTCCAGGAGTCGTTCGCACCGCAGCTCCGTGACGCAATCCCGAACGGATCGCACGCCGCCGCGTACAACGACGTCGTCTCACGCGCGGGCACGCTCACGCTCCACGGCGCACGCTCGTACACCCCCGCGCTCGCGGACACGCACGCGGCCCTCATCGTCCGCACCGAACTCTCCGAGCAGTGGCTCGGCATCATCCTCGATGTCGAGGACAACGCCCCGCACAGAGTCACGAACCTCAGCTTCAACCGCGCCCGCGCCCCCAGCGACGTGCCCGCCGGCAAACAACTCACCGACGACCAAATCGCCCTGGAACTCAGCGCGTACGTCCAACGCCTCGCCAAACGGGACGCCTTCAGCGGAGCCGTCCTCATTGCCAAGGATGGAAAGCCCTTGCTCACCCTCGCCGTCGGCCTTGCCAACCGCGACTTCAAGGCACCCAACACGATCGACACCAAGTTCAACTTGGGCTCGATGAACAAGATGTTCACGGCCGTCGCCGTCCTCCAGCTCGCCGAGCAGGGCAAACTCTCCCTCGACGACACCCTCGCCAAGCACCTCGACAAGTCATGGCTCGCCCAGGACATCCTCGACCGAGTCAAGATCCGCCACGTCCTCAGCCACACCGCGGGCCTCGGGTCGTACTTCAACGAAATCTTCGGGCGCACCAGCCGCTCTCACTTCCGTGTTGTGGACGATTACAAGCCTCTGGTCGTCGGCGAAACCCTCGCCTTCGAGCCGGGAACCGAGCAACGCTACAGCAACACCGGCATGCTCCTCGCCGGAGCCGTTGTTGAAAAAGCCTGCGGCAGCGATTACTTCGAGTACGTCCGCGCTCACGTCACCGGCCCCGCCGGCATGACCGGCACCGACTGCTACCAGCTCGATCGGGTCAACGAAAACCTCGCCGTCGGCTACGAGCGCGTCATCGGACCAGGCGGCACCGAGTATTTCAACAACATCTTCGCCCACGTCTTCCGCGGCGGCCCCGCCGGCGGCGGTTACTCCACCGTCACCGACCTCCTCCGCTTCGATCAAGCACTCCGCGCCGGCAAGCTCCTCAAGCAAGATTCGCTTGTCGCGGCGTGGACCCCCGTTCAGGCCCAGCACTCGTTCAACTACGGCCTGGGTTTCTTCGTCGAGCAGACACCCGCCGGGCGGGTGGTCGGGCACGGCGGAGACTTCGCCGGCATCAGCGCGCAACTCAGCATGTACCTCGACAGCGGACACACCGTGGCCATCCTGTCGAATTACGACGGCGCGGCGTCGCTCGTCGCCGACAAGGCCCGGGAGCTGATCGTTCAAGGTCGTTGAGCACGACCGGGAAGCTCACCCGATCTTCATCGCCCTGCCCATCGCCTGCCCCATCTCCGCCGGGCTCATCGCCACCTCAACGCCCGCGGCCTGCAACGCCTTGATCTTCGCGTCGGCGGTGTCGTCGGCCCCGCCGATGATCGCGCCCGCGTGACCCATCCGTCGCCCCGGCGGCGCGGTGCGCCCCGCGATGAACGCCGCGACGGGCTTTCTAACATTGGCCTTGATATACGCAGCCGCTTCGATCTCGTCGGTCCCGCCGATCTCGCCGATCATCATGATGCCGTGCGTCTCGGGGTCCGACTCAAACAGCTTGATGCAGTCAATATGATTCAGCCCACGCACCGGGTCGCCGCCGATGCCCACGCAGGTGCTCTGACCCAGCCCCATGTTGCTCGTCTGCCACACCGCCTCGTAAGTCAGCGTCCCCGACCGACTCACGATGCCCACCGCCTTGCCCAGCTTGCTCTGGCTCACGTGCGTGTGGATGTACCCGGGCATGATCCCGATCTTGCAGCCGGCGTTCGTGAAGAACGACCCGGGCTTGCCATCTCCAGTCTTGGGGCCGGGAGTGATGACGCCCGGGCAGTTCGGCCCGACCAGCGTGTACCGCGACAGGACCCGAGGCCCCTTCCCGTCCGCTCCCCGCCACTCGCCATTCGCCGCGGCCCACTCGCGGTTCATCTCATCAAGCACCGCCCGCGTCTTGATCATGTCCTGCACCGGCACGCCCTCGGTGATGCAGCAGATGACGCTGAGCCCGGCCGCCGCCGCTTCGAGGATCGCGTCGGCCGAGAACGCCGGCGGGACGAAGATCATGGTCGCCGTCGCCCCCGTCGCTTTCACGGCCGCGTCGACGGTGTCGAAGATCGGCAGCCCGTTGGGGTCTTTGGTGCCGCCCTTGCCGGGCGTGACGCCGCCGACCATTTTGGTGCCGTACTCGAAGCACCCCTTGGTGTGGACAGCCCCGGAGGTTCCGGTGATGCCCTGACAGATGACGCGCGTGGTGTGGTCGATCAGGATGGCCATAGGGGGGGAGTGTAGAGGGCGGAACGGGAGTGCGGCGATGGTGTGAGGGGGTGTTCCACGTCGGAGACATGGGCGGGGTTTGTGCACTGGAGGTTGTTGTTGATCTACCCGGATGAGGGTGGGTTGATCGTGTTGTTGTCGGCACGATCAGGCGGTCCGCGCTAGGGAGGGCGGGAGGCAGAGCTGCAGAGGCATTGAACTCCTTGAATGGAATGTGCCGTCGAAATCTTCTTCAGACTTTGATGTCTTCGTCGAAGACGAAGAGCATCCGAGTCTCGAGCAGACTTCGATGGCACGGGAAGGGGCTTCGATGCCACGCACCCGCCCACGGGCCCCAGGATTGCGGGAGTTCCGTATTACTTTGGCGAAGGGGCCGAGCCGCATTCGGGGCAGGGGCCGGGTTTGAGGCCTGCGAGGTCGTAGCCGCAGGCGGTGCAGCGGGTAGGGGACCAGGCGTAGAGGCGGCGGGCGCGGCGTTCGCAGACCAGGGCCGCGACGAGCACGGCCAAGGAGGGCATCCAGATGGGCACTCGGGCGTACCAGTGTGTGTAGGGCGTGCCGTCGGCGCGGGTGTCGCGTTCCCAGATCGCCCAGCGGTTGCCGCTGGAGAGCATGGGGGGCCACAGGAGGAGTGGGGTGTTGGGGTCGGGCGCGAGCTCCCAGGCTTTGTAATGATCGAAATTGTCCAGGGCGAGGAGGCCCGAGCCGATGCAGAGCGTGATGGGGCGTCCGAGCTTGACACCCGTGGATGCGTAGCGGTGCCGGCTCCAGGCCGCGAGCGCGAGGGTTGCCGCGAACGTGGCCGCGAGGGCGATCGCGGCGGCACGCCATCTTCGGGCCCGCCAGCGTTGTTCCATGGCGCTGGGAGTGTACATTGATGTTGAGAGGGCGGTTGCCAGCGCGGTGGGCGGGATCGGCGTGGGCCGAAGCGAGCGGCCGTATCTCCCGCGCCTTCCATGGACCGGTCGGTTTGATCAACGGGAATTATTCGTTTCGGAACGCTGGCGTCGCCGGAGCATTCCCGCGGCGATGCAGGCTACGCCGACCGATCCTGGTGCGGGGGCGGTCGTGACGGCCCAGGTGGCCGAATTGTTCACTCCGACGACACCGACCTGTCCGTCAAGAAAGTGAATACCGCCCGTGCCGGCGTAGAGGATGTAGCGTCCGGCGTCGAGGGTGATGGAATCGGAGATGTTGATGGTCGTGTCATTCTGGCCGTACCGAGCGTAGGGGTAGAACGCGATACCGTAATCTCGGATGGCCACCTGGGCGCCGGTGCCGGTGAGCGATGCCGTGATGTCGATCTTGGTAGGGGAGTCGAGATCGAACGCGACGACCATCCGTGCCTCGCCGCCCACGGAAACATACATCTTTGAGTTGAGCGCGGAGACTAGGCCGTTGAGGGTAGCCGAGCCCGCCAGTCGCGTGGAGGACATGCCCTCGGAAATGAGATGCGCGTCTGCGTGCCCGCTGCCGATCGGGGTGGTCACGTCGAAGTGAGCCGACGCGTCCCAGGGGCCCATGTCCAAGGGCGAGCGCTGGTCGTTCCCGCCGTACTCGATTCCGGTGGTGTAGTCGAGCACTCCCACGGTGGCGAGAACATGCCGCCCGTCGTCGAGATGGCCGAACCCAGCGAACGCGCCCGGAGAGAGCGCCGCTACCGCGACGGCCAGCGCTGCAAGCCTGAATGGGTGACGCATCGGCACACTCCTGGATCATGTTGCGCGGAAGGGACGCGGCATCGGGTGGAAGGCGATCTCCGCCTACTGAGTGTGGCTCAGGTTTTTCTATTCGCAAGGAATCTCGGAAGCACAAATGAGCGAGAGAGCACGGGGTCCCGACTTCTTCGAGGAGCGATTTCGGGAATATCATGGTGAACATCGGAGATAGTCCATGTCGTCCAAGCGAACCATCACGCCGCCCAAGGGGCTCGAACGGGCCTTTGCGGAGCTTCAGGAGATTCCCAACGTGGGGCCTGCGACGGCGGAGGATTTGTTACGCCTGGGGGTGCGTAAGCTCGAAGATCTCAAGGGGCGGGACCCGCTGGAGATGTACGACGCGATCTCGCGTCTGGACGGGGTGCGGCACGACCCGTGCGTGATTGATGTGTTCATGGCCGTGGTTCATCACGCGAAGACGGGTTACGCCAAGCCGTGGTGGAACTTCACGGCGTCGCGGAAGAAGTTGCTGGAAGCGCGGGGGCGATCGGGGTGATGGTCAGCACCCGCTCGCGAAGCGCATCACGTAGAGGTCGAAGTCCGTGCCGCTGATGAACCCGTCGCCGTCGAGGTCGGCCGAGTCGTCGCCGGAGGTGAACGCGGCGATGAAGGCGTCGAAGTCTTCGCCGGTGACGTAGCCGTCGTGGTTGAAGTCTGCCGGGCAGGTCTCGCCGAGGCGGACGAGCCAGCCCTCGCTGTTGCCTGCGGGGTTGACTCCGACGCCGACGATGTTCTGGCCGTCGCCGGAGATGGCGAAGGGGATGACGAGCTTCCAGCCGGGGAGCTTGAGCCCGTAGTCGGTGAAGAGCATGTCTTGGAGCTTGCGCATGCCGTGGGCGGAGTCCCAGATGAAGGCGTCGTAGTAGCGGAAGTCGGGGGGGGGCGTGCCGTCGCTGTAGCCGATGATGACCGAACCATCGGCGGACATTCCGGTGGCGAAGCTTTGGAAGGTTCCGCCGGGCAGGTCGCCGAGGGGTTCGATGACTCCGTTGGCCCATCGGTAGGCCTCGAAGGATGTGCCACTTGAGAGTGATGATCCGTTGCACGCGGCGATGTCGCCGTTGTCGTTGACCGCGACGGCGGAGCTGTCCTCGCCGCCGCCGGGGATGTCGCCGATGACGACCCAGCCGGTGCTGGTGCTCCAGATTGAGGCGACTTCGGGCCCGTCGGGCGCGATGGAGCCGGCGATCCACTGGCCGCTGGGCGAAATACCGTGGGCTTCGGTGTTGCCGAGGGTGCCGTTCTCGCTGGGTGCCAGCACGTCTGCGAATGTGGAGTTTGAGGTCCAGCGGAAGGCCAGTGATGATGTGCCGACCCGGGCCGTGCCGATGATGACGTTCCCGTCGAGCGAGCACCCGTTTGCGACCGATTCATCGACGCCCGCGAGAGAACTCAGGGGTTCCATTCCCAGCGGCAGTGCCCACCGGAAGGCGGCGTTGCCTGTGTCTACCTGCCCCTGCCCGATGATGACGGATCCGTCGCCGCTCATTCCCCGTGTGATGCTGCGGGACGAGCCGCCGGCGAGGTCTCCGAGGCCGACCATGCCGGTGTCGGCGGTCCAGCGGAAGGCTTCGTCACCCGCGTCCGATTTGCTTACGCCCGCGACGACGCGTCCGTCCGCGGAGACCGCCCGGGCGGAACTCCAGGGGAGCCCGCCGGGGAGATCGCCGAGCGCGTAGAACCGTGCGGTCTGGGCCGAGGCTTGTGCGACTCCACCGCACCACGCGACGAGGTGGAGCAAGCGCAAGGCCCGAGAGCGTGCTTGGGTGCGAGTCGCGTCGGATCGGCCGCCCAACCTGGACCGTCGCATCGTTGTTGCCGCCATGGTTGTACCCCTCGGATCGGCCGCGTCCCGGCCGGTGCATTACCGCCCGGGATCGCTCCGCGCCCAACCAATTTGTAGCGATTAGGAGCATCCAGCACAAGCGATTCCACTCGTTCAGAGGCCGATCTTGCCCGGTGCGGTCATCATAAGCCGCGTCGCCGGCACGTTGGGGCGAGCACCGAACACACAGAGAACCCCCAAATTCACGTCCCCGATCGCTGCGGGATACCTCGTGCGCCCCGGCTCCGCTAAAGTTGTCCCCCTTGGGTCGGGATTCCTGCCGACCGTACCCGGAGCCTTTCATGCGAGCGATCATCACCGGCCAAGTCGGCATGGACAAGCGTCCCTACCTCGACCAGACGAGCGCCTTCGCGGCCCAGCAGGGGGAGCCGATCCACATCTACAACGTTGGGGACATGATGTACCGTGAGGGCTCGGACGTGCGGCCGGGGAAGATTCTTGATTTGCCGCTGTCGCGGCTGAACAGCCTGCGGCGGGCGGCGTTCAAGGACATTATTTCTGAGAGCCGTGACGAGAAGAACATCGTGGTCAACACGCACGCCACTTTTCGGTGGCGGCACGGGCTCTTTGCGGCGTTTGATTACGACCAGATCACCAAGCTCCAGCCGGATCTGTTTATCTGTCTTGTGGACAACATCGAGGTGGTGAACCACCGCCTGCACGCCGAGCACGAGATCGACGCAACGCTCAAGGACTGCATGGTGTGGCGCGAGGAGGAGATTCTTGCGACGGAGCTGATGAGCCGTGCGATCCCGGGCAGCAAGTTTTACATCCTGAGCCGTGGCCGGCACGCCCTGACGACCAAGCAGCTTTTTCGCTTGGTGTGCCGCCCGCAGATGCGGAAGGTGTACCCGAGCTTCCCGATGAGTCATGTGATGGACATGCCCGACGTGCTGGCGGAGATTGATCATTTCCGGGCTCAGTTGGCCGAGCACTTTATTACGTTTGATCCGGGCGACGTGGACGAGAAGTTGCTGCTGGACCGTGGGATTGCGGCGGCGCGGGAGGGCAAGGAGTTCCTCGACGTCACCGCCCACACCTTCGGCGGCAGCAAGCAGGCCGGGAACGAGCCGATCAAGGTCCGCATTCGCGAGATTCTTGATATCGCCGGCGACGTGGACGGGCAGATTTACATGAGGGATTTCAAGCTCGTCGATCAGGCCGACATGATCGTGAGCTACATCCCTGAGATCCCCGACGGCAAGGGCGGGGGGATCCCGGGGCTGTCGAGCGGTGTCGAGCGTGAGTTGCACCACGCGTTCGAGCACACCAAGGAGGTGTATGTGGTGTGGAAGCCGAAGAAGGCTCCGAGCCCGTTCATCACTGAGACGGCGACCAAGATCTTCAAGAGCACGGCCGAGGCGATGGAGTACTTTGAGAAGCAGGGGTATTTCGCGGAGAAGAACTTGTTTGGGCATTGAGCATGATGCGGAACTCGTACGACATCGCACGGAGTCGGCAGCTCGCGCGGATGTGTGTGCGGCTTCTTCTGTTGTTTTCGGTTTCGATCCTCGTTGTCGGCGTGCTGAGCGACGTTCTCACAGGATTTCGTGACCGGGGCGTCTTTGTCTCCGGCGGTGCCCTTGTGAACTTCCCGTTTACGATGACCTTTGAACTCACTCCGGTGCTCGTCTTTGCCGTGGTCCTTCTGGTCCTTGAGCGGCGTCTCGTCGCCTGGCTCGCCCCACTCCCCAAGAACGAATGCCCCGCCTGCGGCTACTCCCTCGCAAAGATCACCAGCGAAAAATGCCCCGAGTGCGGCCTCCCGCTCACCACACGCTGGTCGGACACGAAAACGGATTCAACGGACAAGCCTGAACCCCCTGCCATCTGAGGCCGGCCCCTGCCCCCGAGCCCCTGAAACCCGCTCTCTCGTTTCCCCAACGACTGCCCGGGAGCGTCCATGTCCATCAAGTCCGCATACTCAACCCTCCGCACCGACCAGTTCGACACCCCCCGGGTGGCCGACGCTCACGCCGACGCGGACGAGCGGACCTACGCGACGTTCATGCACCTGGCGCTGTTCGCGGCGGTGCTCACGAGCGGCGGGCTGATTGTGAGCGTTCCGCTGGTAATGTGGTTGTTCAAGCGGAAGAAATCGCCGTTCATTGATGATCACGGAAAAGAGGCGATCAACTTTCAGATCACGATGGTGGTTTACTCGCTTGCCATCGGGCTGGCCGCCCTGGCGACCTGCGGCGTCGGCGTGGTCATTTTTCTCCCTTTGCTTGCCTACGCGATGATCTTTACGGTCGTCGCCGCCCGGGCGGCCAACCGCGGCGAGTACTACCGCTACCCGGCCTGTCTGCGCGTGCTGCACTAGCCGGGAAATCCCCGGCGAAGGCCGCCCCGGAGCCCCCGCCCTACACTCCCCCGCGTGCCCCTTCTCGAAGCCCACAACCTCCGAAAAACCTACAACGGTCGGCTCGTCGTGGACGGCGTGTCGTTCCACGTCGAGAAGTCGGAGATCGTTGGGTTGCTGGGGCGGAATGGGGCCGGCAAGACGACCAGCTTCCGCATGGCGATCGGCATGATCGACCGCGACCCGGGCGAGGACGGGGGGCGCGTGCTCTTGGGCGGCAAGGACGTCTCGGAACTCCCCATGTACCGCCGGGCCCGTCTTGGGATGGGCTATCTCAGCCAGGAGCCGAGCGTCTTCAACCGCATGTCGGTCGAGCAGAACCTGCTGGCGATCCTGGAAACTCGCTCGCTGAGCCGCCCCGACCGCAAGCGGAGGGCCGCGGAACTTCTGGAACAGTTCGGGCTGACTCACAAGGCCAAGCACCTGGCGCGAACTTGTTCGGGCGGGGAGCGCCGGAAGCTTGAGATCGCCCGCGCGCTGGTCACCGACCCTCAGTTGATTCTGCTCGACGAGCCTTTCAGCGGCGTTGATCCGATCGCGGTTGAGGATCTTCAGCAAGAGGTCCGCACGCTCGCCGACCGCGGCATCGCGTTCCTCATCACCGACCACAACGTGCAGCAGACTTTGCGTGTATGCGATCGGGCGTACATCATCGACAGCGGCAAGAAGTTCGCCGAGGGCTCGCCGCGTGAGCTGATCAACGACGAGATGGTCCGGCGTGTCTACCTCGGGTCGCTTTTTCGCGGGGACGAGTTTGACCAGCCGCTTCGGCGGATCGGTCCGCGCGAGAAACCGGCGGCGCGCGTCGCGCCGTAGACATCCTCCCCAACCTCGCTGATATCCTGATCATCATGGCGACCCACCGCACAACCTCCACCCTGCTCGCCTTGGCCCTCGCCGCGGCGACGCTCCCCGGCTGCCTTGAACGCAAGATTCTCGTCACCTCCGAGCCGCCGGGTGCGCTCGTTGAGGTCAACGATGTTGAGATTGGGCGCACGCCGGCCGAGACCGACTTCACGTTCTACGGCGACTACGAGGTGCGCGTCCGTCTCGATGGCTACGACACGATCCGCGAAAAGAAGACCGCCAGCGCCCCTGTGTACGAGTACCCGCCGTTTGATCTTGTGGCTACGGCGTTGCCGTTCGATATCGAGAACACGGTGAAGTGGCACTTCGTGCTGCAGCCGGCGACTCCGACGCCGGAGAAGGAAGGCGCGATTCTTGATCGGGCTCGCGAGCTGAGAGGGATGGTGGACAAGCCGGGCGAAAAGCCCGCCAACGAAGAGTGAACCTGAATCAGGTAGGTCGGTTCTGGTAGGTCGGCTCGCCGAGCCGACTTCTCCTTTCCCGCCGTCTTTCTGTTCTCTTCCGTACCACCGCATCCTCCGAATTCTCGTTCCTCCCTACGCCTTTGCGTACCCCCACGCTCCGAGTGGGGCTCCATGTCTTTCTCGATCTGCTACCGCTTCTCTACCCCGCTCGCACGAGTCGCGCTCAAAACCCTCGCGGAGAGATGAGTAGAAGAGAGAGATGAGTTAGGCCACGCGGAGCGTGGGGGTACCCAAAGGCGCTCGATTCAATGAGAAAACCAATCACGCTGCCCCGCGATGAACCCCGAGCGGTTTGACGCGACGTGTGTTTTTCGTCACAATCAGCAGACGAGAGAGCCGCACACCCGAACCACAGGAGAGACAACGGATGAACAATTTTATCGCTGGTCGCTGGCGCGTCGGGCTCGCCTTTGCGATCGGTGTCGGCGGAGTGTCGGCAATCGCGCGCGACACCTGCAGCGACTCGCTCTTATGCAGGCCAGGGTCTGCCACACAGTTTTGGACAAGCGCGAGTGCGTTTGTGAGTCCTCTTGATTTTTCTCAGAGATGCTTTCATTGTGCCTCGGGTGGATCGCCCGGAGTTGCATCATCCTCGTGCCAGCAAACCGCCGACAGCGGTACCGCTTCCTCGGCCGCGGCGTGCCTGTATCCTTTCGCGCCCCAGCTCCGAGTTCGCGCGACGGGAAGCTACGACAACAGCCCGTCTGGGGGTGCCGGGGGAAGTTCAACTGCGGGCCTTCAGACAAAGCTGGTAGTGCATAAGGACGGTTCGAGTGGATCGATTCGGGTAACGTTTCATT
>JBGAOD010000197.1:0-2423 GCA_044221955.1 Phycisphaerales bacterium
CCGGAGGGTGCGCGGTTTGACGTGTACGTGAAGGCGTTGAACGCGTCGAGCCTGGACGGCGGGCGGTTGTTTTCGACGGATTTGCGGATCGGGCCGGCGGCGACGTTTGGTTCGGTGACGGCGCGGTTGATTGGTTCGGCGCGCGGGCCGATCTTTGTGAACCCGTTTTCGGAACCGGGCAAGGAAGACTCGGGTGTGAACGAGCAGGTCGGGCGGGTGTTGAACGGCGGGGTGGTGACGGAGCCGTTGTTGTTGGAGCTGGTGATGGACCAGGCGTCGCACCAGCGTGCGCGGGCGATCGTGAGCGCGATCAACAGCCGGTTCCCGGAGGGGCGTGGGGACCGCGGGCCGACGGCGCGGGGGATGAGCGGGGGGAACACGAGCCTGGGGACGGGCGGGCGGATCGCGGTTCGCGTGCCTTCGGCGTATCGGAACGATCCGGCGACGTTTTTGGGGTTGCTGCGAGGGGTGCAGATCGATCAGTCGTTCCCGGAGGAGTACGCGCGGCAGTACGTGGCGGGGATGCAGGCCGAGCCGGCGCTGGCGGACGAGCTGTCGTATTGCCTCGAGGCGCTGGGCCCGAAGGCGATCCCGTTTGCGCGCGAGATGTACGACAACGCGGAGGCGGTGCCGCAGTTGGCGGCGTTGCGTGCGGGCGTTGGACTGGGTGATGCGCGGGCGGCGAGTTTTTTGAAGACGATGGCGGGGAAGGGGCCCGACGGGGTGCGGAGCGCGGCGTTGAAGCTGCTGGGCACGGCCAAGGCCGGGCCGACGATCGAGGTTGCGCTGCAGGAGTTGCTCAAGGAGGGGCAGTTGACGGTGCGTGTCGCGGCGTACGAGGCGTTGGCGCGGCGGGCCGAGCGTGCGCAGTTTGCTCGGTTGCTTGAATCGCAGTTGAACGATCAGCAGTATCGCGATCGTGCGGTGTCGCCCACCACGCTGGAGGACCTTGCGTCGGTGTCGCTGCCGGCGGGGTCGATCCAGGGTGTGACGCGGATTGATTTCCGCGACAAGTTCACGCTGGATCTGGTGCCGATCGGCGAGCCGCTGGTGTATATCACGCAGCAGGGACGGCCGAGGATTGTTTTGTTTGGGGATAGGCCGCGGGTTGAGAAGCCGCTGCTGGTGAGCGCGTGGTCGGGGCGGTTTACGTTGGTGGCGGGGGCGGAGACGGACGCGTTGCGGTTGCAGTACCGAGCGCCGCAGGGCCCGCGCGCGGTGACGATGGAGATGCCGGAGGATCTGAAGGGGATTATTGAGATTCTGGCGCGGAAGACGACGCCGGAGGATCCGAGGCCGGGGCTAGATATGTCGTATTCGGAGGTGGTGGGCGTTTTGTACGCGATGCACAAGGAGGGTGCGAGCAGCGCGGCGTTCGCGACGGAGCGTGATCGGTTGTTGGCGGATCTGCTGAGCGCGGCGTTGGCGGATCAAGTGAAGGAGCGTCCTGAGACGAGCAAGGACACCGAGGAGTTGGTGGTGTTCGACAAGCCGCAGCCGAAGGCGAAGCCGACGGGGGACGAGCGCGGTGCCAAACCGCAGATCAAACCGATCGAGGTTGACCCGAAAGCGAAAAAAGAAGAGTCCCCGAAGTAGCGAGGGCCGGCGGCGAGAGATTACGGCCTGGGTTTGTCGATGGGTTTGTCGATGGGTTTGGGGGGCGGGAGTTGGGCGAGGATGGTGCTGAGTCGGTGTTCGATGAGCTTGGCGGTCCTGGGATCCTTGGGAACACGGAAGTTGGACGAGAAGACGCTGGAGCCGAGACGGTCGGCGAATCCTGGGGATTGGGTGGTGAGGCGGCAGGAGGCATCGCGCATTGTGCCTCCGAAGGTTGGGCCGCCGGGCGCTTCGCTGGGGGCGAGGAATCCGCCGCCGCCGTAAACGCCGACGTGCCCGTCCGCGATGACCAGTGAGCGGAGGGTTGCGCTGCAGGCGGAATTGGCGATGGGGGTTTCGCCGGCGAGGGGCGTGATGAACATGTGGAGGTGGACGAGAACGCCGGAGATGCCGGCGAGGTCGGCGTCTGGCCCGAGCGCGGGGACGGGAAGGTCGGTCATGTAGACGTCGGCGGTGTTGGGGTCGGTGCTGACGTAGGCGAGGGTGGTAAGCGTCGCATTGAGGTTGGAAGCGGAGGAGACGGAGCGGAGGTTTGCGGTCCCGGCGGTGCCGCACCCGAACATCGTGCTGACGAGGAGCGAGAGCAGGGCGAAGGATTCGAGAACGCGGTGGTTGGCGGTGTTTGGCACGCCTGAACAATAAGCGGATCGGGAGATGCGTGCCGGAAGCGGCGGGCTGTGGGTGGGAAAGGGCCGATGCTATGATGAATGATGCCTGAGACGAGGAAACTCGCGGGCGGGGTTGGGCGAAGAGGATGTTGGTTGAGGCCGAGCGAATCGAGCGGGCACGCCGGCCTGAGCCCGACC
>JBGAOD010000197.1:2466-4041 GCA_044221955.1 Phycisphaerales bacterium
AGCCCGACCCGGGACTGGTTCTGACGAAGATTGGCGGATGCAACGGAGGACTCCGATGCGACAGCAACAGCACGAACGGAAGGCTGGTTTGAGGGGTTGGCGTGGCGTTTCGCGGGCGTGGTTGGTGATGGCGTCGGCGGGGTGCGTGGTGAGCGTTGCGCAGACTTCGGACCCGAATGGGAAGGGGAAGGTCCCGCTTCCGCCGCCTCCGGCGTCGGCACCGGTGTCGCAATCTCTCGGGGTTCGCGCGGCGTTGCCTTCGATTCGTATCGGGATGCCGGGGCGGAGCGGCGGGCTGGGTGGGAGGCCCGAGCCGATGGGCAAGAAGGCGACTCTGGATCGTCCGGTGATTCAGCCGACAGTGCAGCCGGCGGCAAGCGCGGAGAACATCATTCCGATCGGCCGCCCGTCGGACCCGGCGGCGATTTTCCGGGAGTGGCGAGATTTCAACGCGGGGCGGCGCTCGACCAGGCCCGAGTTGAGCGAGTTTGCGGGCGCGGGGAATGGGAAGGGCTCGTTCTCGGGCGCGGTGATGCTGCACGATCCGTTGAATCCTCAGGCGATGGGGGATCGAGGGCCGTTCGCGTCGGAGGCGCGGTACCCGTCGAACCCGTCGAGTTCGACGCAGCAGGTGCTGGTGAACGGCGTGCCGATCACGTACACGTATTCCTTTCAGTTCGGTTCGGGCGGTTCCGCGATTCTTCCGTATCAGGCGGTGAACGGCGTGTGGGGTCCGTTTGACGAGAGCTACGGAAGACGGGTGATCAGTTCGCCGGGGCAGACGTACTCGGACGCGGCGCTTTCGGCGCGGTACGACCCGCAGGCGGTCAATCAGGAGAAGGTGTCGGCCGCGCACGTTCCGTCGGCGCGTGAGCGTGCCGTCGCGGCGTTCGAGTCGCGTGATTTCAGTTCGGCCGCAGCGGCCCTCAAGCAGGGCGTCAAGAAGGAGCCGGGCGACCGTTCGTTGCTTCGTGATTTGGGGGTTGCGGAGTTGATGAGTGGGAAGGTGAATGACGGGGCGTCGTCGTTGGCGCGTGCGTACACGGCCGACCCTTCGCTCGCGGACGTGCCGTTCACTGGCGTGGCGTTGGGGCTGACAGAGACAGATCTGCGGGAGTTGTGCGGGCGTCTCGTGGGGGCGGCCAACCGCAAACCGACGGTCGATGGGTTGGTTTCAGCGGCGGTGCTGCTGCATGGGCGGGGTTTGGTTGATCCGGCGGTGGCGATGATCGAGCGCGCGCAGAAGGCCGGGCTCAATTCGGACGTTGCGGGGCTGTTGAGCCGGGCGATGAAGCCCGAGGCGGCGTCGGGGGGCTCGGTGCCGGCGTCGACGCCGCCGACTCGGGCGGGGGCAAAGTCGAGAACCAACCCGTAGGGGTGGGCTTCATGGCATTCGAGCAGGCTGGCAGGATGGCTGGGCGTCCGTGCTTGCCTTTGATCGGAGGGGGTCTTAGCATCCCTGCCCTGTGGTCCGTTAGGTCGCGTGTGCGGCGGCGGACGACGACAATTGGAACCGAAAGCACCACCGAGCCAGTCGATTCCCAGGCCGGGAACGACACGCGGCGAAGTTGAGCC
>JBGAOD010000198.1:0-3974 GCA_044221955.1 Phycisphaerales bacterium
CCGGAAATGGGCCTTGCCCGGACGGTGCGACAGTTGCACCAGGCTCTGACGCGGATCGGCGGGTGCGAAGGTTTCGCGGATCGAGCCGGCGTCTTGCGCCGCGGTGGCCGCCGCCGCGAGCCGTGCTAACGTCGCTCCGATCGGGTCCGCCACCGCCGCAAGATCGACGCCGCTCTGAGGCCAGGCGCTCGTCAGCGCGGCGCCCAATCCCCGCACGTCGAGTTGATCGGTCTGGTCGTTTGCTTCGCCGAGATCATCCGGGACCACGCACGAGATCCGTGAGGGCGAGTGCCCGAGCTGCACCGACCACGCCAGCCACTCCGCCGCCAAGCGCGAAACGTCGTGCCTCGTCACCAACGCGCGACTCGCGTCTCGGGCCTGATCCGCCCGCGTCCGCAACCTCATCGAACCACCCGCGACCAGACGCCCGTGGTCTGCCCACGACCAGTGCAGCCGACCTGCCGGGTCAACCAGGACGGCGGCATGGATCGAGGAACTCTCCGCCACGACATCCGGACCGACGCCCTTCCCCGCCCCCGCGCTCGAACCAACACGCCCTGTCGCCCCCGCATACACCAGCCCCGTCGGATCCCAGGCCGCCGCGATCGCGTGCCACAGCGAGCACACCGAAGAGACACGCACCCCGATCGCATCGAGCGCATCAAGAAGAAGCCGCGCACCCGCGTCCGGGGTCGCCAGCACGCCGAGCCGCTGCCGAGCCGGAGCGGCCGACGGCTCCGCCCGCTTCCCCAGCGACCATCGGGGACGAGCCTCGCACGCGGGGCTCGCGACGGCGAGCGACTGCACGCCCGCCTCCTGGGGCATCCCGGCGTAGACGCTGAGCACCGTGCCGCGCGATTCTTCTTCGCCCCAGCCGTCCGCTCCGCCTTGCCGCACCAGAGCCGCGACCATCGCCGCGTCCGCGCTCGGGCTTGTCAGCCAGGTGCAGATCGCCCCCGCCGAAGCCAAACAAAGCAGATCGAGAGTCGGTCTCCCGCCCTCGGACTTGGGCAGGACCGCGCGCATCGCCGCCGCCAGGGCCGCGAAATCGGCCCGACCATCAGCGCCGGGGCGCGACACCGCTCCGATCGACCGGTCGTCACGCTCCCCGACCACACGCACGCCCAGCACCGCCGAACCGCGCTCGGAGCGTTCGAGATAAGCCACGCGTCCGCTCAAGGATTCTGGTCTCCGGTCGTCTCGCTCGGGCTCCGAGGAACATTCGTTGTCGTTGTGATCTGACCGGGTGGGGGGTGGCCCGGCGTGCCCATCGAACGCGCGCGGCCGGCCGCGCGAGCCGCCGCAACCGCCCCGGTGGCCACGCCCGGGTTGAACGAGCTGGGAACGGCCGACGGCACTCCCCCAGAGAGATAGGTGATCGCCGGTCCCTGCCGCTCGCCCTTGGTCAAGCGGCGCTGTCCGGCCCCGTCCTCGACGATGGCAAAGTCCGGGCCGACCTCGACTACCCGCAGGGATTCGATCGTCTCGCCCGCCGCCACCAACCGCTGCCGCTCGCTGACCTTGAGCAGCGCCAGCCGCCGACCCGGCTCGGTGAGTGACCCGAGGTACCGCACGCTGTCCTCGGCCACCACGGGTGCCGGGCCGGACTCGGGCGCGGGTTCGGGCTCGACGGGCTTGGGTTTGGGGCTGTTGCCCAGCTGAGCGAACCGATCTGCCAGGGCCCGCGTGTCCACGAGTGTCGCCGGCTTTTCGGGCTGCGTGAGCACCGGCTTGACCCGGGCTTCGGGCATCCTGAGCTCCGGGACGGCTCGCTCCCCGCCGCTGGGGCCAAGCACGACCAGCGCCGCCGCGACCACGCTCAGCCCGACGGCGGTCATCTGCGCCGCCCGGACGGCGCTCGAAGCCTGCGTGTGATGAAGGACGGATGGGATCATGGGTGAACCTTGGGGACTCCGCCGGAACGACCGGTCCATCACTCTAGGGGAGTTCGAGTTTCTTCCACGAGATGAAGTTCGTCCGTTTGCTGAGCGCCCCGGCCGCGAGTTTGGCCCGGGCGGTTGGCGGCTGGATGTTCATGTACGCCTCGTAGCGGGCGATCGGCCTGGCGTCCGGCGACGCACCGCTCGCCCGGGCTTCCAGGATCATCCTGTAAAACGTCGGTTCCACCACGCACAGCCGGAGCAGCGTCTGACGCTGCCGCTCCTCGAGCGTCAGGCTCGCGGCCAAGTCGGCGATGTCCTTGGGCGCTGGGTTGGGCTTCTCTCGCAGCGCCAGCAGTTCACGCAGGCACTCGTCCGCCCCCGAACTCCCCGCGATCTGATGCGACAGCGCCGTCAGCACTTCGATGGGCGCCGAGAGCACGCTGATCCCAGGCGGACCGATCCGACGAGTGAATCGTGCAACGTCGCCCGCGTTCGCGCTCTCTTTCAAGATCTCCAAGGCCCCGCCCAGATCGGCCGCGTCATCGCCGCCCAGCCCGCTCGGATTGACCAGCAGCGACGCCTGCGCGTCGTACATGTACACCGCGATCGTCGTCCCGTCGCCCAACTCGATGTCCATCGCCTTAGAGTCCGCCCCCAGCGTCTCGCGGATGGATCGGTTGGCCATCGGACGGAGCCACTGATCGAGAACCTCGCGCACTCCCAGCCCAAAGTGAACTTCCTGGTAGCTCCGAACCTGCCGTGCGATCGTGAGGCGCTGCCCCGACTGCCGGTCGAGCATCGCCGAGATCAGCACCGACGCGACCAACGCCAGCATGATCACCAGCGGCAGCGCGAAGCCGCGCGATCGAACCCGCGCGCGAAGGTGTGCAGAGTTTCGATCCTTCACGACGGCCCTCCCAACAGAGAGGGCGTGGAACCCTTCGGTTTCAGCGGTGCGCGACTCGCTGGTCCACCGGCGGCCGGCGCCGCCTTCTTGCTCGTGCCGCTGGTCGATTCACCAGAATCCGGCACGCCCGAACCCGTCCCTTCGCCGGCCATCGACTCCTGCCCCTTGGCCCAGCCGATCTCGAACATCCAACTCGCCCACAGCCCGCCGACGGTCTCGACCTCCATCTCGACATACGCAGGGAGATCCTTCTCCCACGTCGCCTGGAACTCGACCCGCCGCGCCCGACCGGAAAAAACCTGCCACCGGCAGTACGCCAGCCCAGTCGCGATCTGAACCTCCGGTCCGGCGGGAACCAAGTCAACGACACGCGAATCCGGCACCGTCGCACTGTCGGGCGCGCGCAGCGGCTGCCAGTAGATCGTCCAGGGCTGCGCGTGCCCCGGGGCCGCCGGCGCGTCGGGCCTCAGGAAGAACCGACCGCGCACCGCGCTGCCGCTGTCGGAGACATCGGGCGCGTTTTTCCTTTGATCCTCGTCGGTCTCAGCAAACGCCACGCGCCGGACCGTGCTGCTCGAACCTCGGGGAACCTCGCTCAGCACGAGCTCGAACCGTTGCGTCGGAGCCGCGACCTGCATATGCGCCAACCGGTGATCCATCGCGAGCCCTTCGACCGCCGGGTCCGCCGTGAGCAGCATCCGCGGCGCAGGGAGCGCCTTCGTCGCCCCCGGCTTGACTCCCGGTTTGTTGTCATCCGTGGCGCTGGGATCGCCAGACTTCGGATCACCACTCCGGTCCGCGCCCGCGTCGGAGCGCAAGCGCGACTGACGCGAGCCGGGGATGGGAATCCGATCCGAACCCAGCTTTTCGCCGGTGGAATGCGAGGAATCGGTCTTGGACGAACCCCCCGCCTTCCCCGCGGCCGTCCCATCGTTCGCGCCCGTCCCGTCCTCGCCCGGCTTGCCGGTCGTGATGGGCTTGGGCTGGTCGGTCACGACCAGAGCCATGAACGATTTCTGCATCACCGAGTGCAGGCGTTCCAGCTCAACCGTCTCGTGATACCGCCGGTCCAGCGTGCGGTCGGTCTTATTGAGCGCGGTGAAGATCGCGAAGCAACCCGAGGCGACGAGCAACCCCAACACCGACGCCATCACGACTTCCAGAATCGTGAACCCGCGCCGACC
>JBGAOD010000029.1:0-33053 GCA_044221955.1 Phycisphaerales bacterium
AACCAACTCAATCCTCATCGTGAGGCAAGTCCGTCACGATCAACGGGTGCATCGCATCGACACAGAGCTACGCCCGGTTGGCTGGCAAGAACTAGTTGAACCTGCTGTTGGCTCTGATGCGGCCCACGAGTGGGCCGGAAGGGATTTGGAAAGGATCCGAGCCCCTACACCGGCCCCGAGATCGGCACGATGGCAGTTGTGCTCCATAAGTGCAGTGTTTTCAGTCGCTTGTAAGCGAGAGGGCGCGAATTGCCGCTCCCTCTTAATCAGCGGGTCGAAGGTTCGAGTCCTTCGGGGGGCACTTCGATTTGAGCCTGCACTTGCAGGCTCTTTTCATTGCGGTCCCAAAAACCTCGAAGACTCGTCGGGGCGGTTTCAGGCCGGCTTTTTGCAGGTTCTCTCATCGACGCCGAGGCTGCGGTATCTCAGCAACTCACTCCCGACTGCTTCCGATCTGCGTTCGGCTGTGACGGCATCACGCTCGCACTGTTGTCGCCAAACAGATTAGTCCGGGGCTTGGATGTCCTGGGAGGTGATTGGGCCACGACGGACCGCCTCGGCGATGTCGATGGGCGACTGCTTGATCAACTGAGCCAGCGTGAGCTGGGAGTTCGCGTATAGGCCTTTGACGTTGAGGTCCTGCTTGCCCTGGGCGAAGCGATCTTTGAGGACATCGATCACGCGTCGCCGGTCGGCCTGGGTCAGTTCCGGGGTCTTCTGAACCGCGCGAAGCGCTGGGAGGAGGCGGTCCTCAGCGAGCTTGATCTTGGCCTTTTCGGCTTCGGCGTTGGCAGACGGCTCGGCGAGGGCATCGAGAGCGAGTTGGAAGGGTTCGTTGATCGCTTTGAACGAATCCCAGTCGTCGCGTTCCTCGAACACCTCGCACTCGAGAAGGATGTAGTCAAACCCCTGAAGAGGCGAGCTCGCGGCGGTGGTGGGCGCGGTGCCGAGGCGGAGCTGCGCGTCGACGACCACCAGCTTCGTGGGGTCGATGGTGGACTCGGAGGCGCGGACAAGCGCGAGGTACCCACCCTTCATCTGCGTGGCACCGAACGCGTTGAGCGTGGAGAGATGGAACTTGCCTCGCCCCCCCTTGAAGACGGCCTGGATTGCGGTGCCAAGCGGCTGTGCGATATTCATCGCGGCGGAGAGTTGGGGGACGGCGAGGATGCTGGCGAGACCACCGAGCGCTCCGAGCATATCTCCGAGATAGTCGGCACCCTCGACGCTCATCAGCCCCGCAGAAACGGAGAGATCGCCGCCATTGAAGGGGATGGTGGGCGCAAGGAGCGCGTTGTGGACGATGACATCGGACTTGCCGCCCTGGTTTTGGAAGAGTCGGCTTGAGTCGACGATCCCGGGGATCTCGATCTGCGGGGTGTCGCCGAATCGTGCGCGGACGACCGTCTGCACGGCGGGGTACCACTTCTTGAGCGCCCACTCGCTCTGCGCTAGGGCCATGTCCGCGAGTCGGAGGCGGAAGTAGGACCGACCGGCGGTGAGCGTTCGGCCCGGGTCCGGCTTGGTCGATCGGGAGTACGGGATGGGCGCGGCAATTTGAGCGATTGTCGGGCTGCTGAACAGGTCCTTGATGAAATCCCAGAGTGGCATATCTGACGCTCCGTAAGGTGTGCGGATCTCGGTCGAGACGTCGCGAGAGTCGGACGCATTGATTCTTGCCGCGCGAATTGGCGCGGAGAGCCGTCTGAAGAACCCCTTGATGAAATCCCGGAGTGGCATGCTCGGTACCCCATCGGGCGCCGTGAGATCGGTTGCGACGGTGAGGAGTCGGATTCACTGTTCTTCGCCGCGTGCGTTGGCAGGAACGGCATTCTGATCGCTTGTGGTCAACCGCGTCTTTGAAGTCTTCATGTTCGAGTTGAGATCGCTCGCGCAATAGAGGCAGAGATCGAGAGCGAGTTCGTGCGCAGTGGTCCGAGCGATCTCGGGGCTGATCGAACCCTGGGCTGGGATCGGGGCACGCCCGAGCACCAGCAGGCGGAGCTGGTGTGCGATTTGCGCGAACTCTCTTCCGCCTCGCGGGTTTTTCAGGAGTTCGGAAACGAAGTGCCGCATGCACTCGGCGGCGAGCGATGCTTCGAGAGGAGGGAGGACAAGGACCAGGGGCACGCCGCCGTTGGCGAGTTCGCTCGCGAACTCGCGTGCTTGGAAGGCCTTGGCGCGATCGGTCTCCCGTCGCGGGGCTAGGCCGGTGCGGTCAACGCTCTGTAGAACGCAGACCTGGAGGGCCTGGAATTGACGGAGGATCTCTTCGGGACGCGCGTGTCCAGCGACGCTTGGGGACTCCGAGCGGTTCGAGCCGGA
This sequence comes from Phycisphaerales bacterium, assembly GCA_044221955.1. GTDB lineage: Bacteria > Planctomycetota > Phycisphaerae > Phycisphaerales > UBA1924 > CAZCPB01. Next base: position 2,326 of record JBGAOD010000029.1, read on the forward strand.
TCTGCTCGAGAAACGGTCGGGAACGGGTCCGCCGATGCGCCACACGAGGCCCGTGCTGGTGATCTCGGTGTCCCCGAGAAGGTGCAGCAGCCGGACTTCCTGGTTCTGCTGGGCCGATTCCAGACTCTTGACCACGCTGGCAGCGCGTTGGGGCGTGTCGTCCAGCACAAAGACGGCGGCCGAGCCCGTGCCCTTCTTCCATTCGGGTTGCCACGCGGAGAAGATCCCCTGGGCCGAAGCGTCGTGCTCGTCGCTCCAGCAGATCGCGCGGTGGTTACGCAGGTTGAGTATCTCGGTCCGGCGTGAGCTGAAATAGAGAGGTTCGCGCCGGAACAGGAAAGGTGAGGTCGCGAGCCAGGTATCGCTCGCGTCGGGTGCGTCCGGTTCCCGCGCGGGTTGGAAGATCGCTTCCCAGCAGGGTCCGTCGCCGCCTTCGTCGCAGACGATCTGCGTGTCCGTCGCAAGGGGGTTGATCACGGCGGAATACCTTTGGAGCGCTGTAGAGACGCGCGGATCAAGGCGGGCTGCGAGCTTCGCGTAGTCCGAGGTTGTTGGGGCGAGACACTCGGTGTCTTCCGGCATGTCGAGTCGCACTTTGGGTTCGACCGAACTCAGCCACGGGCTACCGACCCAAGACAGGTTGGCACGCACAAACTGAGGCCTGATCTGGGCTCCGATCTCTTCGAGGGGGCGCTCGGTGGTGATCTTCAGTCGCACGCCCAGTCGCGAGATGGAGCCCGCCTTGAGGAGGCGGTAGGCCCTATAGATCGCGACAATTCCGAGAGCCGTCCCTGCGGACCAGGCGAACCAAGCCAGCCAGTTGAAGGGCCGGAGAAAAGGTATCGGGGAAACGCCTTGGACCGCCAAGACCAGCGTGAACACGACGATCCAAGGCCCGACGCGGCGGGATCTGCGGAGCTCACTCCAGAACAGCAGAGTCATGAAGATGAGCCCGAGCATCGGGAACGACGGGTAAGACTCGATGGTTGGGGACTTGCCGTGCGCAAGGTTCGCGGCGGAACTCCAGAAGATTCGAATGACCGCGAGCGGGATGCCGATGACGATGCCAAGTCCGAGCGCGATGCCGATCCATTTGGGAGCGAACCGCCCAACCGAAGCAAACACGCCTCGAAAGCGTGACCTTGGCGTCGCGGGCGCTTCGGAGTTTGCACGGGCCTGCGATGGCGCCGAGGGCGGGGCCGATGTCGCGACAGGCCCTGATCCCGACATCCCCTCGGTGTCTTTCTTTGAGCCTTGGTCGAGCAGCCATCGCGCTCGATCGCCCCACATGGTCATCTCGGCGGAAAGGAGCACTCGCCCGTCGCTGGATCGCAGCCCGAAGGACTCTTCGAGCCAGGCGTGCAGGGCGCGCACTTCGGGCTGAGAGTGCGGGCAGAGCGCCATGAGAACTCGCGCGAGCCAGGGGTACCAACCGGATGTCTGGTGGCGGCCGAGCCTCGCGAGCGAATCGGAAGTGAAGAACGAAGGGGGAGGTATGGTCGAGGCCTCGGCCCATGTGGAAGTGAGGGCGAAGGGGTGGGGGTTCGATTCGCTGGCAAGGAGGCCGAAGAGAGGCGTGTTCCTGAGATTCTCTAAGAGAGCGACGCGATCTGCATGGCAGGCCGACCGGTCTGCCGGGTTTGGCAAGATCGCCAGCGTGCGGGCCATGGTGCTGCCGGTATGATCGTGAACGTCCTGGAACCATTGGGCGGCGAGCTGAAGGATGGGCGTGGCACGCTCGGGAAGGCGCAACGCGAGGAGTTCGCCTTCGTCGAGCGCGATTTCCGCGGCGCGGCGCAGGCCGAGGGTGACGGCGACGGCCAGGAGTTCTGCGTTGAGCTGCTGACCGGCCGAGGAAGTGGGTCGGAGCGCCATCAGACGAACTGCAAGGCGGATCGCCTGCTCGGGCATGTCGCGATTCTGAATCAACCACGCCACGGGATCGACATCGAGCGGAACGAACTCACGAAGCGGGAACTCCGCGCGGGTCCTGGAGAGTCTGGGTCCGAGGAGCGTGGCTTCCTCCAGATCCAGCCTGACCATCATGGCGTCGAAGTCCGTCCCGGCGGGATCGAAGTCCGAGGTGTTGTTCGACAATGCCGCGGCAAGTTTCGGGTAGTTTTCCTCGAACCAGTCGAGGATCTCAACAAGGCGATCGCTGGCCCGGTTCGGATCAATGTGTCGATCCTCGCCAGCGTAGATCCCGCGCCAGACGGCATGGAACTCGCGCCATACGGAACGCGGGTCATCGGCACCAACGACGTTTCTCAAGTGTGATCTGCGGCGCGGGCCGTCGAATCCGTCGAGCGCAGCGAGTGTTTCGATGGAAATCGACTCGCGGGAGCGTGAGCTCCGCCGGATGCCGAGGTTGGCATCGCGGAGTCGGAAGCGGCGAGCGATTTCTTCGAGCGCTTGAATCGCTCGGACGGAAGCGCCGAAAGAACTTCCCGAGAGGAGACTTTGGAGGAGCGTCTGGGCGCGGTCTGGCTCTCCTTCGCCAGCGAGGGTGCGTGCGGCTTCGAGACAGTGCGGTAGAGCGGCATAGTGGGCATGGCAGCGCTCATTGGTCGTATAGCGCACGTAGGAATCGGAAATGAACACGCCGGAGTCGGCGGCGGCGCAGAGCGCTTCGCGAGTTCGCTGATCGAGCGGCCCGGCGGCGGACAGCATCCGCAGACGGAAGGATCGGCAGCGGTCCTCGTCGATGGAGTTGGACGGTCCGTCCCCCAGCTCACGCCATTGGCGCCACACGTCATGCCCTTGCACGCGCGGGTAACTCGCAAGAGCGTTGGTGAGCACGAGCCGCCAGTGCGGATCGTCCGGCGTGATCCAGTCACTCCACCGTCCACGCTCCGCGCCGGGGGGCAGAGCGGCGTCGCTTGGGTAAGGCGTTCGGGAGTAGTCCCGCTCAAGAAAACGTGCTCGAGCGAAGAGCGAGAGGAAAGTGGCGCGGAGCGTATGTCGCTCGTCGAGAGGGCCGGCGCCCTCCATCTCGCGAGCAAGAGAGAGTTCGATTCGCTCGAAGAGTTCCCCGACGGGGTCGGCGTGAGCGTTGGCCGCGGCGTGATCGGCGGCTCGGCAGAGTGAGCGGATGAGAGTCCCCGAACTCGGACTTGCCTGCGGTGGATCGTTCGCCTCGGCGCGCTCGACAATAGCGTCGAGGGCGACGACGGCCGATGCGATCTGGTCGGCGGTCAGGCGATCACTTTGGGATTCAAGGACACCCTGAAGGGCACGGACAAACTCGTCCGCGCGATCAGTGATCGGCTCCCCGAACTTTTCCGCCAGCCCGGTGAGGGCGGCCGCAGCACGGAAACGGAGCGCGGCGGCGCGGGAGGGGCTTGGAAATGCCGTGGTGTGCTTGGTCGTGAGCGCAAAGACTTCCATCCAGCAGTCGTGGAGTTCGGTGATGGTGCCGTCCCCGTGAAGGAGCCCGGATGCGTGCGTCGCAAGGACTTCGGCGCGTACGGCGCTGGATGTGGGGCTGCTGTTCGCGGCGGCCTCGGTGCCGAAGACTCCGTCAGAGCCGAGCAGGCGTCGGGTGATCTCCAGCATCCAGGTGGGGCCGCGATGGCTGTTGAGGGCTCGAGTGCTCGCTTGGAGCCACAACTCGATCGCCCTCGCGGGGCTTGGCATCAGGAGTCTGAGCAGGGCGTCGTAGATGGTCCAGTCGAGTTGTTCGAGAGGAGCGAAGAGGGTTTGGCGCTGAAGTTCGGCGACAGCGCGATCAGTGAGCTGGTGGTTCTCATGCTTGGCGCACCAGGAGCTCAGCCGCCGCCGGATAGAACCGCGGACCTGCACGAAATGCCACGAGCCATCACCGCCGGGGATGGGGGAGACTATTTCGCTGTTCCACTCCTGCCGACAGAGTTCTCGGAAGACCGCGTCGAACTCGTCGTCCGTGACATCCGAGGCAAGCGCCGCTCTGAGCGTGTTCCTTTCGGCCTGCCCCATGAGGGCGAGCAGGGAGAGCAGTGATCGGATGCGTTCGTTGGCGATTCGGCCGATGATCCGAACCTCGACGTACCGATCGTCGTCGCAGGCGAGAATTTCGGCGGGCGTGGGGGCGGGCGTCTCGCGGGCCCACTCGGCGAAGAGCCGGAGTTCGTAGGGGTTGCAGCGCGGCTCGTGCGCGTGGCGCGGGTTGGACGCCGTCGGGATGATGTCGGCGTCGGAATTGATTTCTTGCGTCCGCTGGCGGATGGCGTCCGAAACATTGGGGGCGAGTCCCATCCGTTGGGAGAGAAACTCCGCAGATTCATCTGGGGTGAACCCGCGGATCTCGTGGACCCGGAGATAGGGGCGGGTTCCGAGTTCAGTCTGCGTGGTTGACCAGCCCCCAAAGCCGCCGCTGGCGAGAGGGCGACGCCCGGAGAAGATCACGCGGAGCGATGGTACCTCTCCTTGGAGGGCCTCGAGAATAGCGAAAGTCTCGCGCACGCTCTCGGGCGCTCGGCCGTCGGGTCGCAGTTTTCCGAGCTCTTCGCAGGTGTCCACGATCAAGAGGACGGGCTTCCCAATGTCTCGGAGCGCGTCGGCGTAGCAACTGAGCCCTGAGCGGAACAGCGGGTGGTCGGTGGGGCGTTCGCTGGTAGCCGGTTGGTGCTGGCTGAGCAGCTCGTGGAGCTGGTCGAAGAACAGCGATGCTTCGGCGAAGCGTCCGCTGGCCCGCCCGGCGTCGTCGTGGGCGGTGAGCTCCTCAGCGAAGACCTGGAGAAGGAGCCCGGGAGCGAAGCGCGGGTAGTCGGGGTTGAGGTAGTCAAAGTCGATCCGCGCGACGGCACACCCAAACTGCCTCGCGAGGTGGACGCAGATGTAGCGGATGAGCGTGGTCTTGCCCACGCCGCCGCCACCGATGTAGTGCAAGGCCCAGCCAGAATCGTCGCGGCCCATCAGCGCGCGGAACGCGTCCTCGGACGGGACGCGGCGAACGAACCTTTCCAGCCGAGGTCCAAGGTGTTCCCGGTCGCGTTCGTCACGGCGCGAGACCTCGACCTTGCACACCGCACGCTCGATCGCGAGCTCGAGCGACGTGTCGTTGGCGCGGGGGAGGAGGTCGGCGATCGGTCGCGCGGCGGCGATCCAGCGACGGACCTCGTTGATGCGCGATTCGAGCGGCGGCCCGGGCTGACTCGGGTTCAGGGCCGCGGCCACGCGAGCATCAAAGTACTGGATCATCGGTCTTCGGGCCGAATCTGACGAGTAGCGCGCCATCAGTTCCACGAACCGATCGAATGGGGCGCGGGCGGGGTCGTCGAACGCGTTCGGCGCGTCTTTCAAGGTTGCGGACCGGAGGGAGTTCGCGATCTCCGCGAGCAATTTCTGAACGGTTGATGGGGTGCCGAGGCGCTCGAGGATGTCGGCGCGAGTCTGCACTCTCATGGAATAGAGCGTGGATTTGCTCGGTTCCGCGGCAGAGTCCTGGTCCGTGCGCTCGAGAACACCCCGGCGAACAAGCTCGCTCAGCAAACCGGCGCTGGACCGCGGGATGAGGCCCGCGCGTTCCAAGGTCTCGGGGTTCCACGCGGGTGCCATCGCGAGCAGCAGGCGGGTCGCGGGCCGGATCCCCGAGAGGCGTTCCTCGACCTTGGCGTCCACGAAGCGTTGGAAGTCCGCTTGCATCGCGGCGCGCGAGTCTGCTTCCGTGGTCGCGGTTGGGCTCGGGGGTGGCTGTGACGGCATGGCTGATCACTGCTTCTGCGCGATGCGCAGGAAATCGTCGTCCTTGGCGTCGATGAGGGCCGGGTAGTCGATGCCGCCTCGTGCCTTGCGGCGTGTTTCGATGAAATAACCAAACTCGTCTTGCCGCTCGAACTGCGACGGTGCATGGCGGAACTGCCCGAAAGCATCCTCAAAGAACTCGCGGAAGAGTTTCTCGGTGAGGCGTGCGTGGAAGGCGAGCGGCGTGGGGTCCGGCTTGCTGAAGTCGTTGTCGGGCCGCCAGTGGAGAAGGTACTGCTGGTACGCCAGGCGGACTTCGAGGCGATCGTCGAATCGGTTGAGGTCGATGGAACGAGCGCCATTGACGCTCTGGAACTCTTGTACGGACTGCTGGAGGTCGCGGTGTTCGGGCCTGACCAGTTCGTCGAACGCGACGACGACGCGGATCCGATTCCTCGCCTTGCGAACACCGTCGGGACCGAGATAGGAGTTCAACAGGAGCTTGCAGGCGTCGGCACCGATGCCGTGCACGTCGTCAAAGAGCAGGACGAGACGCCGCGGGTTGGCGGGATTGTCGGGGAACTTCGCGTTGACGGCGTCGAGCAACGTAAGGAGGTCCACTCGGAGCGCGGCGGCCCGAGCCCCCTGGTGACAGGCTTTGTCCGGGCCCTCCTCATCCAGCTCCCAGGCCGCCCGAACATCGGCGTGGGCATCGGGAGCCAGGGAGGGCTCTTGAACCAGCTTGAGTTGAACCGCGGGCTTGATGGGGAGGTCGAATCGTCGGACCGGCCAGATGAGCGCCGCTCGGAACATCGCGGCGAGATCATCGCGTTTTTCGATCCAGAGCCCGGGGTCGCGCTTGCGGAACTCGTTCCCGCTCAGCCCGTGCTTCCCGGGTGAGAAGAGAATCGGGAGGTGCCCGTCGCTCAAGGCCTTGCGCGCGAGTTCGATGAGCAGTGAAGTCTTCCCATAACGATCGCCCGCGCGTTTGGGTGCCAGGGAACGGACGACCAGCGCGTGCGTGTCCGTCGAGGTTCCCGGGTTGCCCTGGTTCGGTGCCCGGTTCGAGATCATCATCTGATCGAACTCATTGAGGAGTGTGAGGCGTCCGCAGAACGGGTAGCGCGGCGGGGGCGCGTACTCGTCGGAGAGCCGCCCCCACTCGAGGTCGTTCTTGTCCCTGGTAATAAGAAGCCTTGGCTCGACGATCGCATTGGCAAGGAAGAGCGTGGGGAGCGCCCAGTCGACGCTGGACTCCGGCAGCGAATCCGTGCTGCCGATGATCCCCGCGCGGCGGCCTTCCGCGCAGGCCTGCGTGACGTCGCTGCCGTTGATGAGTGCTTCGTAGAGTCGGCGTGTGAAGAGGCGGCAGGCGAGGTCGGAGATTCGCCCGGCCATGCCGACGACCGCGGGCGCAACCCCTTCGGCCACAAGTCCCATCGCCAGGGGCATCGCTCGGTGCATCGGAAGAGCGCAGGAATCGGGCGCGAGGACGGCGGAGGGCACAAGAGCCGGTCCGGCACCAGAGGTCACTTGCGCGCTACTGCAGGCGTTGAGGACGATCAGCTCGAGCTCCACGCCCGCGGCCTGCGTGATCTGCCGAAGGGTGTGCAGGAAGATCCTCTTGCCGGACGTCTCACCGGGAGCGGCGTTGGACTTGTCCGCCGACAAAAGCAGGTAGGGCTCGCCGTTCCCCGCTTCGCCGTGCCCGATGAAGTGGAGGATCTGGGGGCGGAACGATCTCAGTTTTTCTTCGATGTCGGTCAGAGTGGCGCTCGAAAGAAGGCAGGTGCGCAGGCCGCTGCTGGTGCTCTTGAGCGAGCGGATAAGGCCGATATATTCGGCGGCGGGCCTGATGGCGCTGTCGTTGAGATCACAACCGACGACAAAGAGCACGCCGGGTGGCCCGGAGATCGGCGTGAAGGCCCGTGTGCCCTTGATGACCGTTCGCGTGATGGCGAGCCCCTTTTCCGCGGCAAGAAACCCCGATCGCTTTTCGCCGAGGCTGCCCCACATCGCTTCCCAGGGCAAGCGGAGGATGGCTTTGTCGTCGGAATCGGCGGCGAGACGGAGTTCGAGCTCGCCCCCCGCCGCCGCCCCGCGAACCTCGGCCCATAGGTCGTGGCCCAAGAGCGTGAGCAAGAGGTACCGCCCCAGCCTGGCCACCCCGCGATCGTCGGGGCGGCGATCGACAAAGGCGTCATGGAGGGCTGCGAGCTTGGTCAGGTCAACACCATCGCAGAGCTCGCGATCCATGGGATCAAGGAGGGCGTCGGCCTCGGCCTTCGGGGGCAGCGGGAAAGTCACATCGGTGTCGCGGATGATCGCGGTCACGCGACGGAGCTGGCGGACCACGTGTGCGAACGGATCGCCCGCGATCGGAGGAAGCTGCGCGAGTGTGACGGCCCATCCCTCTGGGTTCGACGTGATGTTGACGACCACTCGCACGTTACTGACTCCCCGGGCTGGTAGGCGTGGGAACAGCGTGTGCGCGGAGTTGCGCCAGCACGTCTGACGCGAGCGTCGTGCCGCGGTGCCGGGCGGCAGACTCCTCCAGGTCCGTATCGTCGCCGGCGCGGAGCCCGGGTTCGGAAGACGCGGCGAGTGCGCCGAGCGCTCGTTGGGTCACGCTTTCGCGGAGCGCGTCCCGCGCGGGTTGGTCGATGCCGCTCGTGGACAGGACTTCGGCCCAGGCGGCGGCGGCGCCGCACACAACCAGGCGTGCGGCTTCGGCGGTTTGCTCGGGCGGAAGGTTGCAGCGACCGAGCATGTGGTCACGCCACCCCGCGATCTTGGCCCGCGGCCAAGACGAGGCGGGTGCAGAGCCGATCCCGCAGAGACCCATCAGGGTCTTCCCGCCCGGGAGAGGTTCGGAGAGAAAATCGATGACACTCGGCACGAGTCGCAGGTCGTCCTTCGCCTCGGGGGAATCCGCCGCGACGGCTTCGGGATCGATACCTCGCATGGACCACGGCGATTTTGGATCGGCACGTCCGAGCCGCTCGAGCGCGTGCTTCATCAGGGCGAGCCTGACGATAGGGGCGGGGTAGGTCGTTCGGCGCGCGCACATCTCCTTGGGTGTGCCGCGATCGACCTCGCTCAGCGCCCAGAGAGCCCACGGACCGACCAGAAGTACAGAGATGAAGTCGGCGAAGATCTCCTCACCCCAGCGCGCCCAGCGATCCGCGTCGGACTCGTTCAGCCCCTGGGCCGCCACCGCGGCCTTGATCCCGTCGCGAGTGTGCACAAGAAGGTCCAGGTTCTCTTGAAGAATCGGTCCCAGGTCGTTCTGGAGGTAGTGCCCCACCTCGTGCGCGACGAAGATGAGCCACCACGCGGACCGGATGCACATGGTGGGGAGTCGGAGCATAGAGACGGGGAGTGAGCGGGCGAACTGGCTGGCTCCGCCTGCGTCCGTTTCGAGCCGGAGCTGGGCGGGCATGGTGCGTCCTTCCATGATCGCCGCGGGGCTGTACTCGGCTTCCACGAACGCCAGAGGGGAGCGAGGGCGCTTTCCCTTGTTCGCTTGTCGCATGGGTTGGGCGTAGCAGCTCCACAGGACCTCGTCGGCGGCGATGAGGAGGAGGCGTGTGTCAGCTCCGATGGAGCGTTGGGCGTACTTGTCTCGGAAGGAAGCCCAGAGCCGCGTCAGCCAGACGATTGCACCGTCGTGCTCGCGGCAGGCTCGGTAGAACTCCCCGGAGGGCTCGTTCACGCTCTTGCGAAGATCGTTGATCGACTTGTCCAGAGCGTCGGCCGCGCCGAGCATCATGCCGCGCAGCGCGGCGAGCTGGCTCCTGTACTTTCCGCGGTAGTCCCCGTTCGCATCAACATCGGACGCGGCGCACTCCACAAACCAGCCCTCGATCGACGCTCGGAGTGCGCGCATCTCCAGACTGGTGGACTCGAGGCGAACGGTGTTCAGCGTTGCGGCGTCCATGAGCGGGGATGAAGTGCGGGTCTGGTGGAGAGAAGGAAGTCACAAGCGGTACGGTCCGGCGCGCGAAACCGCGAACTCAATGATCGCTCCGGCCTAGAGCGCATTCTAATAATTCGCAGCGACCGGTGCAAAGCGCCGGGCGCTTGGGGCTCGCGCACCGTCGGTTGAGCATCGCGCAGAACTCCGGGCGGACCGCCGATGGATCGGACGCGTGTTGTGCGCACCAGACTTTGTTGGTACCATCCGGGCCGCCCGGGCGAACTGCCCGCTGGAGAACTCACGCATGGATCATGCGCTGTGCAGGGATCGGGGATCGGAACTGGTGCCCCGTGGGTCGGCGATGTTGAAGAATGCGAGGGCGGCCTTCACTCTCGTCGCGGGGGCGGTGCTGGCCGTGGCGCTCGGCGGGTGCCTCTCGGCCCCGGACATGAAACCCTTCTCCGACGCGACGGCCCAGCTCTCGTCGTCGGTCAAGACCGCGGGGCGCGCGGTGGGGGACGAGATTACTCTCGTCACGGCGCCGTGGCCCGAGGACGGCAGGGTCCAAGCCGCAAAGATTCGCACAACATTCCTGGAGCACTGGGTGCAGCGCGGGCGGCTGGCCGACGCGCTGAGCGACTACTCGACCTCGCTGGCGAAGATCGTCGCGGCGGGCGAGCAGGGAGAGGCGAGCGCGCTGGCCCTGGCCAAGTCCTTCGGCAAGCTCTGCGACGCGGTGGGAGCGGTGCTGCCGCCGGCGATCGCCGGGGACGTCGTCGCATCGTCCGCGGCCAAGGTGTACGGGCTCTTCGCCAAGGACCAGGCGGCCCGGACGCTCGGCAACGGGATGCGCGAGATGCAGCCGGCCCTCGACGACGTGGCGGCGCTCCTCGACAAGGACTTAGAGAGCTTGGAGCGGGCGCTGCTGGTCCTGCGGGTCGAGGCGCGGGACGCCCCCTACGACCACACCGCCGCCGCCGTGGCGGGGTTCGATGCCAGCGCGGAACGGAACAATCTGAAGCAGCAGTCGGCGCGGCTCGGCGCACTGCGGACCCAGCTCGCCGGCGTGCAGGAAAAGATCGCGTCCGCGGCAGCGTCGGACGATGTATCGTCCGCGCTGGAGCGGGAGGCGTATTTGCAGGGGCAGGTTGCGGCGTCGGAATCGTCCATTGCGGCGTCGGCCGAGCGGCTCGCGCCGGTGAACGCCGGGATCGTGGAGGCTCAGGCTCGCATCGACACCGAGGTCCGGCTTGTCCAAACCGTCCGCGGAGGGCTGGCGGATTGGAGTTCAACGCACGCGCGGCTCGCGGACGCGGCTCTGGAACGCAAAGCACCGCGGGTGGACGAGCTCGTGGAGACCGCCGTGCAGATCCGAGACCTCGTGCGGGAAATCCGCGGGCGGAAGCATCAGTAGGTGGACCGGCGGCGGAGATCCGCCGCGCATTGAACGAGCCCGCAAGGGCACCGAGGAACTCCAACCATGCCGACGAAAACGTTCGACGACTATTCCAGCGACTTGCAGGCCCTCCTGAGCGCGGCCGAGGCAGCGGTGGCGGCCGGGTCCGAACCGAAGATGACGAAGGCCCGCGACGGGCTGCGCGATTTCGTCGAGGGATCCAACGACCTCGTGCCGGGGGTGATTGAATTGGACAACGTGGCGGCGAGCGCCCGCCGGGACCTGGTGCTCGCGCTCCTGGGGTCCTCGCTCGTGAGCGACATCGGCTCGCGCAGCGGCGAGGTCTCCCGCCTCGTGAAAAAGTTCTCGTCGCAGTCCGCGGTCAACAACTCCGAGGCCGCAACGCTGCGGCTGGAACGTGCGCGTGCGCTCTCCGACGCAGCGTTGGTGGTGGTAAACGAGTTCAACAAGTTCAGCGAACACGTGGACACAACGACCCCAGACGGAAAGAAGCTCGCGGATGCAATCCAGAGCGCGATCGACGCGGTGCTGACGGTCAAGAAGCGGATCGCAACGTGAGCCCCGGCCGCTCGTTCGGATCCCGAGCGCCGTTCTCGTCCGGCGGGGGACACGGTTGAAAACGGGCGAGCGACGGAGGAAGGTCAGCGAACGTTCTGGACGGCGCGGTCGGGCGGGGCAACCGCCGCGTGGCCGGTTGTGGAGCCGTTCGCGGTGACGTGACCCGGGTCGAGGCCCGCGCGCGTCGCGACCGGGATCGCCCTGCGCCGCGACAACCACTGCTGGACACGGTCGAGGTACACATAGAACACCGGGGTCGCGAAGAGCGTGATGAGCTGCGAGACCAGCAGACCACCAACCACGGCCAGCCCCAGCGGGCGGCGCGACTCCGCGCCCGCACCACCACCGAGCGCGATGGGAAGCGTCCCCATGAGCGCGGCCATCGTGGTCATCATGATCGGGCGGAAGCGGACGAGGCAGGCGTCGTAGATCGCCTGTTGAGCCGAGATGTCCCTGGTTCTCCGCTGCTCAATCGCAAAGTCCACCATCATGATGCCGTTCTTCTTCACAAGCCCGATCAGCATGATGATGCCCACAAAGGCGTAGATGGAGAGCTCAACGTGGAAGAGCATCAGCGTTGCGAGGGCACCAAACCCGGCGAAGGGGAGAGCCGACAGGATCGTGATTGGGTGGAGGAACGACTCGTAGAGGATGCCCAGGATGAGGTACATCACGACCAAAGCCATGACGAGCAGGAGCCCGAGCCCACCGAGAGAGGATTGGAAGGCTTGGGCCGTACCCTGAAAGCTCGTCGAGATGTTCGAGGGGAGCGTCTCGCGGGCGAGCTGTTGGGTTTCCGTGACAGCCGGTCCGAGCGAGGCCCCGGGCGCGAGGTTGAAGGAGATCGTGACCGAGGGCAACTGCCCGGTGTGATTTACCGAGAGCGGGCCGGCGCTCCGTGTCAGCGTGGCAACCGACGTAAGCTGGATGAGCTTGCCGTTTGAGGACCGCACGTACAGCGATTCGAGCGACGAGGGATCGGCCTGGAACTTCGGGAGTAGCTCGAGGATCACCTGGTACGAGTTCGTCGGCGCGTAGATCGTGGAGACCTGGCGTGTGCCGAACGCACTCGACAGCGCGGTCTCGATCTGCGAGGGCGTGACGCCGAGCGCGGCCGCCTTGTCGCGGTCGATGTCCACGAGCAGCTGCGGGTTGCTGAGAAGCAGATCGGTCGTGATGTCCTGCACGCCCGGGATCGATTTCATCTTCGCCGCCAGCAGCGGGGCCGTGCGGTACATCACGTCGGTCTCGGGGCCCTGCAGCGTGAACTGGTACTGGCTCTTGGTGATCTGCCCGCCGACGCGTATGGTCGGAGGGTTCTGAAGGAACGCGCGAACTCCGGCGACCTGAGCCAGCCGCGGGCGCAGTTCTTGAATGATCTCGTCAACAGTCTTCGTGCGGCCGCCGACCTTGTTCTTGTCCCGGAGCTTGAGGAAGAGCGTGCCGTTGTTAGAACCCGTGGCCTGCCCGCCCCGCGAGCCGATGCTGGACATGAACGCTTCGACATCGGGGTGCGTCGCGGCGATATCGGCGAGGGCCTGCTGGTAGCGCACCATCTGTGTGAATGAAGTCCCCTCGGGGGCTTCTGTGGACGCGATGATGCGGCCCTGGTCGTCGGTTGGCATGAAGCCCTTGGGGATGGTCTGGAACATCCACACAGTGGCGGCCATGATTCCTGCGGAGGCCAGCAGCGTGAGCGGCTTGGTCCGCAGCACACCACGCAGCATCCACGCGTACACCGCGACGATCCCGTTGAAGATCCGCTCGGAGAAGTTGTAGAGCCGCCCGTGCTCGGCGAGCGGACTCTTGAGGAAGCGGCTGCAGAGCATCGGGGTGAGCGTGAGCGACACCACGCCCGAGACCAAAATCGAGACCGCGATTGTGATCGCGAACTCGTTGAGCAGCCGGCCGATGAGCCCACCCATGAACAGCACGGGGATAAAGACGGCGACAAGCGAGAGCGTCATCGACAGAATTGTGAACCCGATTTCGGCCGACCCATCGAAGGCAGCCTGGCGCGCCGGTTTTCCCATCTCCATGTGACGGATGATGTTTTCCAGCACCACGATCGCGTCGTCCACCACGAACCCGACCGAGAGCGTGAGCGCCATGAGGGAGAGATTGTCGAGCGAGAACCCGAACACCTTCATGAACGCGAACGTGCCCACGATCGAGAGCGGCATCGCGAGGCTCGGGATGATCGTCGCCCGAACATTGCGCAAGAACACGAAAATCACCATCACGACCAAGCCCAGCGTAAGCACCAGCGTGAACTTCACGTCTTCGACCGACGAACGGATCGAGACCGAGCGGTCGTAGAGCGTCTGGATCGTGATCGACGGCGGGAGCTGCTCGCGGAACGTCGGGATCAGCTTGTGGATCGCTTCCACGACCTCCATCGTGTTCGTCCCGGGCTGACGCTGGATCGCGAGGATGATGGAACGCTCGGCGGGGTGCCCGTTCACGCGGAACCACGCCGCAGTCAGGTTGTTCTCCACGCTGTCGGTCACTCGCCCGAGCTGGTTGAGGCGGACCGGGTTGCCGTGCCGATACGCGACGATCGCGTCCTCGTACTTGCTCGCCGAAAGCAGCTGGCCCGTCGATTGGATCGTGATCTGCTGGCGCGGCCCGTTGATCACGCCCACGGGCAGGTTGACGTTCCGATCCTGAATCGCTCTGGCCGCCTCGTCGATCCCGATGTCCATGGCCGCCAGACGCTCGGGGTCCACCTGCACGCGCACCGCGTACTTCTGCGAGCCGTAGACCACCACCTGCGCCACGCCAGACAACTGGCTCAGTCGCTGGCTCATCAGCGTCTCGGCGTACTCGTCGAGCGCATAGAGCGGCAGCGTGGGAGAGGTCACGGCCAGGAAGAGCACCGGTTGATCGGCCGGGTTCACTTTCTTGTACGACGGCGGGCTGGGCATCTCGGGCGGCAGGCGGTTGGCGGTCCGCGCAATCGCCGCCTGCACGTCCTGCGCGGCGGCGTCGATGTTGCGGTCCAGCGTGAACTGCAGCGTGACCTGCGTGTTGCCCTGCAGGCTCACCGAACTCATGGTGTCCACGCCGGCGATCGTTGAGAACTCACGCTCCAGCGGTGTCGCCACCGACGAGGCCATCGTCTCGGGGCTCGAACCGGGCAGCGACGCGGTCACCTGGATGGTGGGAAAATCAACGTTGGGGAGGTCGCTCACCGGCAACTGGCGGTACGCGAACCACCCGAACACGCAGAACGCGAGCATCACGAGCACGGTCATGACGGGGCGACGGATGAAGGGCGCGGAGAGGTTCATGGCTTCAGCCCTTCGCTGCAGAAGGATCCTTGATCTGCACCGCCGCGCCGGGCCCGAGGCGCAGCTGGCCCTCGATAACCACCACGTCACCGGCGTTGATGCCCTTGTCGATGATGCTCTTGCCGTCGAACGCACGACGCACAGCAACGGGCCTCAATTCGACGGTCTGATTCGCGTTCACGACGAACACCGCCGGGCCGTCCTGTGTGGCCTGGATCGCGCTGTCGGGTATCTGCACGCTCGCTCTCTCGATGCCCAGTACGAGCGTGACGTTCACGAATCGACCGGGCCAGAGGCGGTGGTCGGCGTTCTGAAACACCGCCTTGAGTTTGATGGTCCCGGTGTTCGCGTCAACGCCCGAGTCAACGAAGCTCATCTCGCCCGAGATAGGACCGGCGGTGTCCCCGCTGGGGATGACCTCGACGCGCAACGCGGCCGACTCCCGCGCCATCGCCTCTCGGATCGCGGGGAGCCGCTGCTCGGGGATCGAGAACGCGACTTCGATCGGGTCCACCTGGTTGATTTCGACCAACTCCGTGTCGTTCTCCTTCACGATCGCGCCGGGCTTCACCAGGAACTGCCCGAGCCGACCAGCAAACGGCGCGGACACACTGCAATACGCGAGGCTCAACCGCGCGGTCTCCACATCGGCCAGCTTGGACGCGGCCTCGGCGTCCGCCGCCGCGGAACGGGCCTGGGCCTGCTCGAGCTCGCGTTGTGAGAGGGCCGAGGAGGCAACCGCGGCGCGGTTGCGTTCCTCAAGGTTGTGCGCATCCAACGACATGGCGCGGCTCTGGGCGAGATCGGCCTCTCTCTGCTGGACCGCGGCCTTGTACCACAACTCGTCGAGCTTCAGAAGCAACTGCCCCGCTTGAACCTCCGATCCTTCGGCCGCCAGGATCTCGGCGACGCGGCCCGAGACCTGGGGCTTGAGCACGACCGACGCCTTGGCCTGCGCGGAACCAATCGTGCGGATCAAGACCGGGGCGTCGGCTTGAGTGGCGGTCGCGACTGTGACGGGGACTGCCAAGGTCGCAACCACGGCGGGCGTGGAGTCTGATCGTTGACAACCCAGAACCAAGCCGAGTGCGACGGTTGAGCACGCGGCTGGAAGAGACAGCTTGCTGGTCATCTGAGCTTCTCCGAACGGTGTGAACGGGATCTCGCTCGCTCCGCAGGAGTGAGAAGCCCGTGAAAGATCAGGTCGATGATCCCGTCGGCCTGGCTCACGAGGCTCTTGGTGCGGGCCGCAATGTAGTTGGTGAACATGGTGCCATAGACGAGGTCTCCGAGCACGTCGGAGATTCGATCGACGGGGAGGTCGCGGATTCGTCCTTTCCTGATGAGGTCGCGGTACACCTCCCGCCAGCGCTCGACGTTGGCCTCGCGGAAGGCGAAGTACGTTGGCTTCTTCCTATCTCGGAACTCGGCCCGCTCCTGGATCAGCAGTTCGACGTTCTCGGGATGATCGTGAAAGAACTTCAGGTAGTGGCGCACGGCCAGGGCGATCCGGTCGAGCGGGTCCTCGACCCCCTGGATCGCGTCGTCGATCGCGCTCCGCATCCCGATCATGGCGTTGTCGACCGCGGCCTGGAAGAGTTCGCGCTTGGAGGGAAAGTAGCGGTACAGCGTTCCTTTGCCGATCTTCAGGGCGTCGGCGATGTTCTGGAGGTCGGTCCCCGGATACCCGTCGCGTGCGAAGAGCCGCGCGGCTTCTTTGAGGATCGCCTCGCGCCGCCGCCCGGGCAATTCGGGGTCGCGGGGGCGCCCGGGGCCGGGCTTCGGGACGGGTCTGACTCTGAGTGCGCGAGTGTTCATAGGGTTTATTTAGGGGACTGACGCGTCCGTCTATTATTCGTCGCGGCTCGGGCGTGTCAAGGCCGACGCCTTCTCCTGAACGTTCGCCGTTGGTTCGCGCTGCCGGAGGCACAGCGTTGCAGAACTGTTACCGACCGGCGCAGAACCGCGCCGTATCACTGTGCGTCTGAGTACGGTCGAGCGTTCGCGGCGGTTGTCTCGCGATCGCTCTTCACGGAGCGCCACCATGTTCAAGAATCCTTCCGGTCGTATCGAGAGCTTTGGGCTGAGTGCTTCGAATGAAGGGCGCATGGCGTGGAACCGCTGAAGGGGCGAACGAACAACCGCATGGCGAGCGCTCGTGCGGCGTTCCGTGGCAACGGCCGTGATTGTTGGTGTGCTTGTTGGGGGGAGCCGGCCGCGACGCTTCTTCCCCGGGACGAGGCGAGGCGCGCGTACCGCGCGATCGTGAACTTGATGCGCGAGCCGCGGTGGTGAGATTTACATCCTGGTGAGCGGCAAGCGAACGCTCGTCAAACTCCCCACGTAGGCAGTAGCCAGAGCGGCAGACTCGGGGTCGGGGAACCTACATCAGCAGCCCATCGACCACTTTCCCGAACACGTCTGTGAGGCGGAAATCTCTTCCCTGGTATCTGTAGGTGAGCCGTTCGTGGTCTACACCGAGAAGGTGCAGGATCGTCGCGTGAAGGTCGTGAACATGCACGCCGTTCTCGGCGACGTTATACCCGAAATCATCCGTCGTGCCCCACGCGGTGCCGGGTTTGATCCCGCCGCCGGCCATCCAGATGGAGAAGCAGCGCGGGTGATGGTCGCGTCCATAGTTGTTGGGGGTCATCTTTCCCTGGCAGTATGCCGTTCGGCCGAACTCACCGCCCCAGACGACCAGTGTGTCGTCGAGCAGCCCGCGCCGCTTCAGGTCTCTGACCAGAGCCGCGGAGGGTTGGTCGGTTTGCAGGCACTGACGGCTGATGGATGCAGGGAGATCGCCGTGCTGATCCCAGCCTTGATGAAAGAGTTGTATGAAACGCACGCCGCGTTCGATCAAGCGGCGCGCGAGCAAGCAGTTGGCCGCGTATGTCCCGGGCGTTCGTGACGACGGGCCGTAGAGCTCGAAGACTTCGCCGGGCTCGTCCGAAAGGTCGGTGGCGTCGGGGACGCTGGTCTGCATCCGGTACGCCATCTCGGCCTGGGCGATCCGGGCCGTGACCTCCGGGTCGTGTGTGGCTGCGAACTGGTCGGAGTTCAGACGGGCGAGGGCGTCCAGCATGGACCGACGGGCGTGCGGCGAAACACCCTCAGGGTTCGTGAGGTACAGCACCGGTTCCTTTCCGGCACGGAACTGGACGCCTTGGTGCTCGCTCGGGAGGAAGCCTGGTCCCCAGAGCCTTGAGTAGAGCGGCTGGTCTCGTGCAGCGTCCTTCGAGACGAGCACAATGAAGGCAGGGAGGTTGGCGTTCATGCTCCCCAGGCCGTAGGACAGCCACGAGCCCATCGAGGGACGTCCCGCTTGCTGGCTGCCCGAGCAGAAGAAAGTTATTGCGGGGTCGTGGTTGATCGCTTCGGTGAACATGGTGCGCACGATGCAGAGGTCGTCGGCGATCGCGGCGGTGTGCGGCAGAAGATCGCTCACCTTTGCGCCGTTCTTGAACCCGGCGAAAGAGCCGGCGAGCAGGAGAGTGGCTTGATTCCCGCTCATGCCAGTAAGTCTTTGGCCTTGACGGACAGAGTCAGGGAGTTCCTGCCCGAGCCGTTCACGCAAGAGCGGCTTGGGGTCGAGTGTCTCGAACTGTGAGGGCCCGCCCGCCTGGAAGAGGTAGACCACGCGCTTGGCCCTGGGCGGGAAGTGCGGGCTTCCGAGCGTGCCGAGACCGGGCGGGGCCTGTGTTTCCACCGAGCTGTTCGCGGTACCGGTTCCGAAGATCGAGCCGAGCGCGAGCCCGCCGAGCCCGAGAGCGGAAGCCCCCAGAAAGTGTCGGCGGGTCAGTGCCATCAGGTGGTCATAGCCGGTACACAAGGGCGGTTCTCCGTTCATCGACTCGTCACCGCGGCGTCGGTTGCCAGCAACGTTGAGCACACCAACACCATGGCGGCCCTGCGTGGGTCGGGCCGATCTGAAGCGAGCACGCTCTTGACCGCGCTTTCATCCGCGGTCATCTCCGTGACTTGCTGGTCGTACAGAGTGACGAGGGCTTGCAGCTCGGTGTCGCGGGGCGGGCGGGACACCAGCAGCCTGAACGCTCGCACGATCTGCTTCCTCGGGTCATCCCCGGATTCTCGTTGCGCACGGTCCGCCAGGGCGCGTGCGCACTCGAAGAACACCGGGTCGTTCAGAAGCACCAGCGGCTGTAACGGCGTGTTGGTCGATTGCCGACGTGCCAGACACTTCTCGCGACTTCCCGCGTCAAACGCCAGCATGTTGGGTGGTGGGGCGGTGCGCTTTCGGTAGGTGTACAGGCTGCGGCGGTGGGCGTTTTCGCCGGTGTCGGGGGCGTAGTCACCCTGTGAACTCGCGCCCGCGTCGCCCCATAGCCCGGGCGGTTGCCACGGCTTGACGCTCGGCCCACCGATCTTCTGAACTAAGAGACCGCTCGCGGCCAGCGCTTGATCTCGGAGCGATTCCGCAGACAGCCGGATCACAGGCCCTCGCGCGAGCAGCTTGTTTTCGGGGTCCTTCGCGAGCTTCGCCGGATCGGCGTTCGACGACTGTCGGAACGTCGCGGAGAGAACGATCCTTCGGAGCATCGCCTTGACATCCCAGCCGCTGCGCACGAAGTCCGCGGCGAGCGTGTCAAGAAGTTCAGGGTGAGTCGGGGCCTCGCCCTGCAGGCCGAAGTTTTCGAGCGTCGGGACGATGCCACGACCGAAGCAGATCGACCACAGGCGGTTGACCGCGACGCGAGCAGTGAGCGGGTTGCGAGGGTCGGTTGTCCACAGGGCGAGGCCGGATCGGTCCCGCGGCCAAGTGGGCTCGAACTGAAGTACCCCGTCGATCGCCCGGTCCGCTCGCACGGGCCGAGTGCGGTCGGGCTGGTCGTACTGGCCACGGCTCAGCACGAAGCTCTCACGGGGGTACTTTGATTCTTCCATGACCATGAGCTCGGGGATCGATTCCAGCAGGTCCTGGTAGGCGGCTCTCGCCTCGCGCAGTTGCTTTGCAGCGAGTTGAGATCTTTCGTCTACGGTCCTTGCGTAGAGCTCCTGAACGCCCCGCGCATTTTCGGGTTTGATCGGTTGCCCGCGGACTGACTCGATCGAGCCCGGCTTGAGAAGCTCAAGAACCTCAAGTCGTGAGAGGTCTCGATCGAAGACCTGAACGTCGGCGAGAGCGCCTCCCTTGAAGCCCTGGTCCCGGTCTCGATGCCCGACCTCGAAAGTCCGTGCGGTGGTGGGACCGTCGAGATGGTCGCGAACGATCTGGGATGTTGCGGGCTTTCCGTCCAGCCAGATGTGCATGCCGTCAGCGCGCGAGGAACCGTCGTAGGTGACCGCCACATGAACCCACCGGGCGACGGGAAAATCTTCGGCGGATTGAATGGCCGCGGCGGACCCGGGCCAGGAGTGGATGATCTCCCAGCACAGGTGGCCATCCTTGAGCATGACCTGGTAACCCTGCTGATCGGACTCGATAGTGAAGCGGCTCGTGTGGATGATCGTGGCTCGCGTCTTGCGATCGGGAGATTTCATCCAGAAAACAAGGCTCAAAGCATCGCACCTGCGGAATGGTGGCACGTCGGTGAATGATGGACCGGAATCTCCGTCCAAGAGCGTGGCCGTGCCTGACGGGGATGACTCGGTTCCCTCCAGTGGGAAGCGACGAACCGGCGAGGGGACGACGATGTTCCGGGCGCGCTCCAGCCACGGTGCGCATTCTCGCTTGCTTGCTTCCGTTGCGGCCAGCAGGTCCGCTTCCGCCTTGCGGGCCGCGTCGGCGAGGCGCGCGAGCTCGGCATCCTGCTCGGGTGTGCTCAGGCGAACCGTCGGCGACGGGACCGATGGCGTCGAGTATGAGTACGTTCCGGCTTCGTCGATCGAACCGAAGAACGCCCCGAGGCTGTAGTACTCGGTCTGCGAGATTGGGTCGTACTTGTGGTCGTGGCACCGCGCGCACTCGACCGTGAGCCCGAGGAAAGCGGTCCCGAATGTCTGCGTGCGGTCCGAGACGTATTCCTGACGGAACTCCTCATCGATCGATCCGCCCTCGTTGGTCTGGCGGTGGAGCCGGTTGAACGCCGTGGCGATCCGTTGCTCGCGCGTCGCGCCGGGTTGAAGATCTCCCGCGATCTGGTCACGCACAAACCTGTCGTACGGAAGGTTCGAGTTGAGGGCGTTGATCAGCCAGTCACGCCACGGCCAGACACGGCAGTCCCAGTCGGACTGATAACCGAACGTGTCGGCGAAGCGAGCAACGTCGAGCCAGTCCGAGGCCATGCGCTCGCCGTACTTGGAAGAGGAGAGCAGTCGATCGATCTGGGCCTCGTAGGCGTGCGGGGATTGATCCGCGAGGAACGCGTCCGTCTCGTCGGGCGTGGGGGGCAGGCCCGTGAGCGCGAGCGACACGCGACGGAGCAGGGCCGCCCGATCGGCTTCTGGGGAGGGGCTCAACTTCTCATGTTCAATTTTCGCGAGAACGAACGCGTCGATCGGGTCGCGGCACCAAGATACGTCTGCGATGGCGGGCAACGGGCTGGCTGCGGGCATCGCGAACGCCCAGTGCGGTTGATACTCCGCTCCCGCGCGGATCCAATCCAAGATCACGGTTCGCTGAGCGGGCGTGAGGGCGTGCTTCATCTCTGGAGGTGGCATGACTTCGCCCGGATCGTCCGACATGATCCTGGCCGCTGCTTCGCTCGACTCGATGTCACCAGGAACGATGGCCCGCTTGCCGCTTCGGAGCTCTAGAACTGCGCCCTCAAGTGAATCGAGCCGAAGGCCCCGCTTCCGCGTGCTCGCGTCTGGGCCGTGACAGCGGTAGCAGTGGTCCGAAAGAATCGGCCGCACCTCGCGGTTGAAATCGGGGGGTGATTGGAGTGCGTCCTGCCCGGGGACAAGAAGCGAAACCGTCGCTGCGGTCGCGGCGTGGTCCCTCTGATCGCATCCGACCAGCAAATGCAAGAGCGAGAAGACGGTGGCGGCACGAAGCATGCGGGCTTGAGCATACTCGATCGCACTCGGCCGCCCAAGTGCCGCCGCAACCACAGACGCGCAGGCACAAGCTGATCGTGACTGCAGGGCGGGCAGGAGGCGGGTTCAACGCCCCCGTGATTCGGCGCTCTTGATTCTCAGAGGAACATTAGTTGAGAATCATTCGTTCGGCCGTCCAGTACAGCCCCATGAGCGCGATGAGCATCGAAGCAGGGTTGGCGATTCTGGCGCGGTACCAGGGCTTCGAGCCGTGCCAGAGACCGACCGCGAGGTACGCCGTGGCGATCACGGTCAGTTGCCCGAACTCCACGCCGATGTTGAACGAAATCAACGCCGGAAAGAACTGGCCCTGAGGTAGGCCCAGCTCCTGCAGCACACCAGCGAACCCAAGCCCGTGCAGCAGACCGAAGCAGAACACCACGGCCGTCCGCCACGGGGTGCAGCGCCCGGCGAAGACGTTCTCGATCGCGACGAACGCGATCGATGCCGCGATGAGCGGCTCGACCACGCTGGCTGGCAAGCGCACCACGTTGCACGCGGCCAGCCCCAGCGTGATGGAGTGCGCGGCGGTGAAGGCCGTGACTTGGGTAAGGAGCGGGCGCACGCCGCGGCCGAGGAAGAACAACCCAAGCACGAACATGATGTGGTCCAGCCCCAGCGGAAGGATGTGCGTGTAGCCGAGCTTGAGATAGTCGGCGACAACGCCGGTGAGGTTGGCTTTGCCGGCGAGGTTGACCTTGGATTCGGCCGCGGTAGCGTCGTTCGCTTCCTGAGTCTGGCGAAGCTCACGCGACGAGAGCCGGAAGTTCGCGCTCCGCACGCCCGGATCGAGCCACTGGTTCACGCTCTCTTCGTCGCTGGCGTGACGCACACGGTAAAGGTACTGTCCGACGGGCAGCGAGGAACACCACGAGATTTCCGTTGCGGTCTCGGCGACTTTGCCAGTGAGAGAGAATCGAATCTTGGCGCTCGTGATTCCGGCGGCCTGCTCTGACCGCGACGCTTGATCTGAAGATCCGTCGATCGCGTTAAGGTCCTGCGTGATGTGGAGTGCAATGACAGCGCCGTCCTGGCCGGGCTCTGTTGAAAGCTCGCAGCCCGCGAGGGCGAGGCGTTGCAGATGGTCGAGAACGAGCGGGTCGCTCGCGACGGGGGTTCCGGATCGGCCGGGGACCTGCAACGCTGCGGGGAGATGCTCGGCGTCGAACACGAACTCAACCCGCACCGTGCGATCTGGTGAAACGATCGCGGTGACCGTCATCACCCCGACATCGTGGGCCGAAGCGACGACGGGCGTGACGAGCGACACAAAGATCGCCGCGAGGGCCGCGAAGATTCGAGCATGGATGGAACCGTTGAGCATGGATCGTTCTCTGTTGGACGTTCGTACCGCATCAGGCACGCCGCGAGGGACTTCAGGGACGGTCACTTGCCGGCGGCGTTGGTGCTCTTCGGAGCGGCATCGGTCGCTCCGGCTTGGGTGGCATCATCGGAGACGCTCAGGCACAGGGACGCCCAGAAGCTGTGCCAGTCGGGTTGAACAGGTGCCCCGTCCTTCGCGGAACCCCCTTCCGTCGCGGGACTCTGGGCCGAATCCGGCTCGACTCGGATCATCTCGACGGTGTCGACGACCCACATCCCGGCCGCCGAAAGCTTGATCGCGACGCGCCCATCATTGTCCGTTCGGGCTGAAACTTTTTCGGTCCCGGACGTGGGGCTGCGTGCTTCGACCATGGCTCCGGCAAGCGGCTTGCCGTCGAACAGGACGCGGGCTCGGAGATCGTCCCCGGGGCGGAGGGAGGTCGGATCGTTCTCGGGGATGATCTCGAGCCGCAGCCCCACCACACGATCAAAGCCCCCGGCCTGCTCGCCGACGCGCACGACCGTCTTGGCGCAGCGGGTGTAGATCTCGTGAACGGCGCTCGACGATTCGCCAGCCGCGGCCCGCGCGGTGCTGATCTTTTCGAGCCCCTTCTCACGCAGGTATGTCTCGAACTTTTCGGCTTCGAGCGCTACCTCGCTCGGCTGGGCGGTGTATCCGATGACCGAGATCCCCGGCGCGGTGAGGCGTTCGAAGCCCGCGACGTCCGAGCCGTCGATGCCGCCGACTTTCCGCTCACCGTCGGGGCCGATGGAGACAAACGTGATGATCTTGGATTCGTTCCGAGGGATCGCGTCACCGGGAAAGACGTCGCCGACGCGGAGTTGGAGCTTGAGGACGGAGTTGGCTTTGGGCCGGAACGAGCTGGGCTGCAACCAGAAGACGTGCGCGAGCGCCGTGCTCGAGATGGTCATCGTTGTCGCTATCGCCGCAACCGTGCCGAGCCAGAAACGTGAACGTGCCATGGGAACTCCCTCGTGAATCGTTGAAAGGAGATACCGATCCGCCAAAGGTCGCGGCCGATTCTCACCGGCCGCGACCGAGAAATAGGAGGTGATTCAAACCTCAAGTGATCGAGACGAACCAAAGTCCGAGCATCACTTGGGGGTGTTCGGGCTGCTGATGACCGGGGTCTTCAAGTAAGGGAATACGCCGTCGAACATTGAGTCATCCACAACCGCGCCGTCGGTGAGCGGACGCTGACCGTCGGGGGCGCAGGCGGTGTCCGAAATCACCGCGCCGATGAGGGCACGAAGTTCGATGTCGACCACGTCGTCGCCGGGGCGGCGGCCGTTGGGGTACCCGGCAAGGTCATTCGCGAGCACGCCGAGGTTCTTCTGCGAACCCTGAGGGGTGACGGCGATGCTGGTGTTCAGCCGCAGCATCTCCGAGGCCTTCACGTTCTTGGGGCTGTTGAGCCCGGGGATGCCGGTGAGGAAGATCTGCACGAGGTCGTTGCGCGGCAAGCAAGGCGGCGTGAGCCCAAAGAGGGTCTGGATGATCACGGGCATCGTCGGGTTGGTGACGTAGGCCGCGAACTGGGCGTCGTCACGCGGGCGGGAGTTGTTGAAGCGGTCCTTGTCGCGCAGGCCGATCACAACCTCGTTGACGAGCGGGTGCCCGAGGCGCGAGACCTGGATGTAGGGACCGAAATCGTCGTCGGTGTTGTTGAAGGTCGGGTTCTGCTTGAGGACCTTGGTCTGACGCAGGCTCGCGGTGGTCCAGCCGCCGATGACGGGTTCCCCGTTTCGGGCCAGGTAGCTGATCGGCAGCTCGAGAACGATGGACGTCACGTTGTCATCGTCGAGCAAGTTCGCTTCGGCGTTCACAGGACCGAGCGGGTTGGTGTTGACCAGGTCGAAGATCTCGCCGAGGTTCGCCACGAACGGATCCTTACGCTGCCCGACGAACATGCGGCCCTTGAGGGTCGAGCCCGGGAGGTTGATGTCGTAGATGTGCTTGCGGGCGTAGTCCTCGTACACGCCCTGGGACTTCATGCCGACCGAGTCCGAGGGCTTGAGAAAGCTCCAGGAACCGTTCGCAGCATTGGTGATGGCCGCGTTCTGCTTGTCGGGGCGCTGGTCACGCTGGAAGACGCCGACGGTGTAGTTCTCGATGATGTTCAGGTTGGCGTTGTCGCCGGGGTTAGGCCCGATTCCGCCGATGTTGTAGAGCGGGATCGACATCCGCTTGCCGCCGACGTTGACGGAGATGTCTCGGTTCTGGGTCTGGAACGAGAACGTGAAGGTGAGATCGGGCTTGGCGTCGCCGTTGTTATCGATGTGGATCTGGTAGAGCGCATCAGGGTCCATCGAGAAGAAGTTCGGGCCGCCGTAGGGCGTCTGGAACGGGATGTAGTTGGCGACGATGGTGACGAACCCCTCGCGGCCCGGTTCGTAGCTCCGGAACATGTAGAAGTCGGTGGCGTCCACCTTGGGGGTCTCGCACACCCCCGGGGCCTCGCGGTGCGACGAGGGCACCATGGAAGGCGCGATTGCCAGGCATGTGCCCGCGGTCAGCGACAACGCCATCAGAAGGGGAACTCGAACATTGAAACTCTTCATCTGAAAACTCCTTGTGATCAAACACTCTCGACGGCGCGCAGCCACCCCGCGACGGCGATCACGCCGTCTTGCTTCATTTCACCGATCTCAGGGGAATACGGCGGTTCGGTGTGCTGGCCCGGCCGTCAACCGCGGTGGAATACGAGCCCGCGGGCGGGCGGGGATTTTGCATTGTCGAAAAAATCTCATTCCCGGTCCCACCATCGGGGCCCACCGTGGACGAATCTCGGTCATTTGTCGGAAAATCTTCGCAACTGAAAATCCTTCGGGGCACGGTTCGCGAACTCCAAACAGTCTCGGGCTCCGCGCCCGTTTTACCAACACGGTTCGATCGTCTTCGCCCCGTCCGAGCCCGCTGCCGAACCACCCCGATGCCCGTGAATCCAGAAGATCCCCATATCCGTGACCTCGCGGCGCTCTATTCCGCAGGGTTGCTCTCATCGGCCGAGGCCGAAGAATTCGAGGCACGCCTGCTCGCGGGGGGCCCCACCGCAGTCCGGGAGTTCGAGCGACTACAGGTTGTCGGGGACGCTCTTCTCCGGGCCGTTGCTCGCCCGCGCATCCCTAGACTGCCCGTGGTTCCGAACAAACCACCAACCGAGCCAAGGGTTGCTGGCAATGTATCGAGCCCAATGTCGGACAAACTGAATATCGATGAAACCGCGTCGGGCCCACGGCATCCAAAGAAATCGGCGCGAGACCGTGGAGACCTTGGAGGCGAAGGAAGATGCTGCTAACGGTTCACCCAGCGACGCTCAGGGACGAGGATCTCATCCGGCTTGTGGCCGGCGGCGACCGCGACGCGTTCCTCGCGCTCTACGATCGCTTCGCGCCCCGGATGCTCGGGCTGATCCTGACGGTCGTGCGCGATCGGGCCGCCGCCGACGACGTGCTCCAGAAAGTCATGCTCGAAGTCTGGCAGCGTCACGCCACCCGCTTTCAGCCGGTGCTGGGTGCGGTCGATTCCTGGATGTTGCGACTCGCCAAGTCGCGCGCGATCGATCACGCGCGGTCGTCGGGAAGATCCCGAGCCGTGTCGCTCGGTGAACTGACTCCCGAACGCCTCGCCGAGTCCATCTCGAACGAGCTGCCGGACCTCGAGCGTGAGACGCTCGCGGACGCTCTTGATGCGCTCCCCGACGACGAACGCACGGTTGCGGTCCTGGCCTACTTTCAAGGGCTCACGAGCGAGGAGATCGCGGAGCACACGAGTGTCCCGGTGGGGACGATCAAGACGCGGATCCGCCGGGCGATGGGACGGCTCCGCGAACGCTTGTCACCGGCGGAGGTGGGGTTATGAGCACGCTCAATCGAGACCAGTTGGCCGAACTCGCCGTGCTCTACGCCGCCGGCTTGCTCACGGCCCACGAGGCCGATCAGTTTGAGGACCGCCTGAGAGCGGGTGACCGGGCCGCCATCGCCGAGTTCCGCAACGTCCGCCCAGCCGCCGACCTGCTCCTGCGCAGCGCAAGCCCGATCGAGCCCGCACTGATCGCACGCAGCAATCTCATCAACGCGCTGGGACTGACCAAGCCCGTCGCTCCGTTCTCACAAGCGCCCGCCGCAGGAGGCCGAATCCCCGACCCCATCGCCGACGACCCGCTCAGCATGGTCCTACTCCGCGCCGGCGAGATCGAGTGGCAGGATCTACCCGCGCCCGGAGCCAAGGTGCGAAACCTCTTCGTCGACAAGGACCGGGGCCGCGCGACGCTGCTGATCAAGCTCGAACCCGGCACGGCCTTCCCAGACCACAACCACCCCGACGTCGAAGAATGCCTCGTGCTCGAGGGCGACCTCGAACTCGGCGGGAAGATCATGCACCGCTTCGACTACATGCGCATCCCCAAGGGCGGGCAGCACGGGACGCCGCGCACGGTCAACGGCTGCATCGTGCTCGTGACGTGCGGGATCGCGGCCTGATCGGACGGACCCACGGCATGGCCCGAGCGTGCTCCGAACCGGAGCTCGCGCTCCGCCCGACACACCTCGGGGCGCACCCCACCAAACCGGGGCAATACCTCCAAGATCACAGGTCGCATCCCAAGGCACCGAGCAATTGTCTTCGCATTGAGTCCCTCTGGAAACGCAATCGCGGGCACCTATCCCGCAAAGACTTGCTCTCAGGACGCGGCGAGCCCTGCCCCAAAACGCCTACAGGCAAATGTCAGGACGAAACCCACTCCTCGCGCAACTGCCAACGCTTGGCGAGAAAGTAGACCACCGGATAGACGACGAGCTCCATGACAAAGCTGACCAGCAATCCGCCGATCATCGGGGCGGCGATGCGGCGCATGGTGTCCGCGCCGGTGCCGTGGGCCCACAGCAGCGGCACCAGTCCCACAAACGCCGCAGCAACGGTCATGGCCTTGGGGCGGATGCGCTTGACCGCGCCGTCACGCACGGCCGCGTAGAGGTCCCCGGCCGAGTTCATTCGGCCCTGTTCCTTGAAACGGTCGAAGCTGTTGTCAAGGTAGAGCAGCATCACCATGCCCGTCTCGGCGTCCAAGCCCGCAAGTGCGATGATGCCGATCACCACCGCCAGCGACAGGTTGAAGTCCAGCACATGCATGAACCAGAATGCCCCGACGAGACTGAACGGCACCGCCATCAGCACCACGGCCACTCGGAACCACGAGCGACTGCTGACATAGAGCAGGAAGACGATCGCGACCAGCGCCAGAACGCTGGCCGCGATGAGCCGCGGGACCGCCCTCTCCCAGTACTCAAACTGCCCCGAGAAGACGAGCGTGTAACCGGGCGGGAGTTGCACGTGCGCCGCGATCGTCTTGCGCGCCTCGGCGATGTATCCGCCAAGATCGTGCCCCGCGATGTCGACGAAGATCCAAGCCGTCCGCTGGGCGTTCTCAGAGCGGATCATCGGCGCTCCCGGCGCGAGATGAATGTTGGCAAGCTGACCCAGCGGGACCTGGACGCGCTCACCTTTGGGGCCGGGCATGGGTGCGGTGACAAGGACCTGTTTGAGGGCCGGGATGTCGTCCCGGTAATCGCGGTGATACCGGAGGTTGAGCGGGTAGCGCTCCACACCCTCCACCGTTGTCGTGATGTTCATGCCACCGATGGCGGACTGAACAACGTCCTGAATGTCGGTGGTTGTCAGGCCATATCGAGCCGCGGCACTTCGGTCGATGTCGATGTCGAGGTACTTGCCGCCAAGCGTCCGTTCGGCGTAGGCCGACAAAGTGCCCGGGATGGTGCGGACGGCAGCGGCAGACTCCTCCGCGAGACCGCCGAGCACCTCTAAGTCCGGGCCCATGACCTTGATCCCCACCGGCGTCTTGATGCCCGTGGCGAGCATGTTCGTGCGGTTCTCGATGGGGAATGGCCATGCGTTGGCCACCCCTGGGAACGAGACCACCGAGTTCAGCCCGGCGTGCATCTCGCCACCATCGTCCTGCCAACCGAACTTCAGTTCCTCGGTTGTGATCGGCCGCTCCGAGGGCCAGAACGTTGCCCTGAATGGCCTTTGCAGCCACTCGGGCCATGAACTGAAAAAGTACGTCGGTCGGCGGGTCCGCCACTGCGAGCGGTCCGGGTTGAGTTGCGCCACGGTCTCGAGCATCGAGAGCGGGGCCGGGTCGGTGGCGGTCTCGGCCCGACCTATCTTGCCGTGGACGCTCTGCACTTCCGGGAACGTCTTGATGAGCTTGTCGGTCTGCTGCAGCAGCTCTTTGCTCTTGGTAATGCTGATCGACGGGTCGGTCGTGGGCATATACAGCAGGTCGCCCTCGTCCAGCGGCGGCATGAACTCTGTGCCCATGCGAGTCAGTGGGTAGGACGTCGAGCCGAGCGCAATGGCGGCCAGCAGCAGCACCCGCCACGGGTGAGCCATCGCCAGACGGAACGCGGGCTCATAAATCCACTGGAGCACGCGGCTGATCGGACTGTGCTGTTCATGGATGATCTTCTGCGGCAGGAGAAGCATGGCCATGACCACCGCCCAGCCGCCCGCGATCCACCAGCGGAAGGCCGCCAGGTGCGGCATGCCCGACGCGATCACGAAGAACGCCGCGGCAGGAACAAACATCGCGCCCAGCGTGATGGCCGTATTACGCCACATGCCCCATCGCTTTGGCAGCACGCGTCCCGTAATGAAGTAGTACATCAGCACAGGGATGGTGGTGATGGAGAGGATCGCGGCCGCCGTCATCGCGAACGTCTTGGTGAACGCCAAAGGCTTGAAGAGCCGCCCCGCTTCGCCGCCCAGCACAAACACCGGCAGGAACGAGACGGTGATGATGAGCAGAGAAAAGAAGAGCTGCGGGCCAACCTCTTTGGCGGCCGCCATCGTGATGTCAACACGCGGCGTCGGCGGATGACCGGCATGCACGCGATCCTCCTCGCGGTCCAGGTGCTTGTGCCCGTTCTCCACCATGATCACGGCCGAGTCGACGACCACGCCGATGGAGATGGCGATGCCACCCAGCGACATGATGTTGGCGTTGATCCCAAGCAGGTGCATCACGAGCAATGCCGCCACCACACTGGAAGGCACCACGAACACGGCGACCAGTTCGCTCCGCAAGTGCAGCAGGAACAGAATGCAGACCAGACCGACGACGATGATCTCTTCCAACAGCGTGTCGCGCAGCGTGGAGATGGATCGATCGATAAGACCCGAACGGTCGTAGGTCGGTTTCACGAAGACGCCCGGCGGCAGCCCGTCTTCGAGCGAAGCCAGCTTGGCCTTGACATCAGCGATGACCTTGTGCGCGTTCGCTCCGAAACGCGCTACGACCACCCCCCCCACCGCTTCGCCCTTGCCGTCGAGCTCTCCCACGCCGCGGCGCATCTCGCCACCGATCTGCAGCGTGGCGATGTCGCCGAGCATGATTGGCGTGCCCTTGTCTCCTAGGCCTACGGGCACCTTGGCGAGGTCGTCCAGCCCCTGAATGTACGCCCGACTGCGGACCATGTACTCGTTCTCGGAGAGTTCAATGACCGAGCCGCCAACATC
>JBGAOD010000030.1:0-32597 GCA_044221955.1 Phycisphaerales bacterium
GTGCCCTTGAACTCCTCGAAGATAACCTGATCGCCCTGGCTGCCGGTATCGACGAGGCAACTGGCGATGATCGTCAGGCTGCCGCCGTCTTCGGTGTTGCGGGCGCTGCCGAAGAGCTGTTTGGGGACTTCGAGGGCCCGGCTATCGAGCCCGCCGGACAGAGTGCGCCCGCTGTTGGCGTGGCGGCGGCTGTTGTTGAACGCCCGGCCCAGGCGCGTGAGCGAATCAAGAACAACAACAACGTGCCGGCCGCACTCGACCATGCGCTTGCAGCGGTCGATGGTTTGGATCGAAACCTGGATGTGCTTCTCGACGCCGTGGTCGTTGCTGGAGGCGACGACGCGGCAGCGTGCGGCGTCCCAGAGCTTGCCGCCCCCGGCCAGCCCGCCGTCGGCGAAGGTGCGCTTGAAGTCGGTGACTTCCTCGGGGCGTTCGTCCACGAGCATAACCACGACGTCAACGTCTTTGTAGTTGCGAAGGATGCCGGTGGCGATGTCTTTGAGAAGCGTGGTCTTGCCGGCCTTGGGGGGCGAGACAATCAGCCCGCGCTGCCCGCGGCCGATGGGGCAGAAGAGGTCGATGAGGCGGTTGGAGGCGGGGCAGCCGGGGTATTCGAGCGTGAGGCGTGGCTGGGGGTCGATGGTCGTGAGTTCTTCGAAGGGCTTGATGAACGAGCCCGGGAGCGGGTCGAAGCCTTCGAGCCCGACGACGACGGAGGAGTTATTGGGCGGTCGGCCGCCGTAGCCGCCGCCGTGTCCGTTGGAGTGCCCGCCGTTATTCGCGTGCAAGGAGCCGTGGTTGGAACCTTGGTTGGAACCGTGTCCCGACTGGCCCGGCCCGCGTGCCTGGCCCTGGCCGCCGCCCTGGCCCTGGCCGGGACCGCCCGACTGACCGCCACCCTGCCCACCACCCGGACCGCCTCTTCCCCCGCGACCGCGCCGACGACGTTGAGGCCTGCTATGACCAACTCCCACGTGAAACCCTCCGACCCGGCTTCAGAATTGCCGAGGCCTACCGAACTCTGAAAACTCTTCTGCTCACACTCGAACGAAGGTCGCGTGAACGCTTCTCAAGCGATCCGCGACGCGTCTGAACTCTCGTTGGGCCGCGGCCCGGATGTGTCGTGCCGAGGCGGGTCGCGCTCCGAGCAGCGGCCGGCACGCCCCGAGAGAAAGACGGCGCCGCACGAACCAAACCTCAAGAACGGACAAGAAATCAGGACCAAACCCCGCGGCGACGCTCGCACGCCCCGAAAGGACCGCGGCGAACTCGCAGAAAATCTCGGGCAAT
Organism: Phycisphaerales bacterium; assembly: GCA_044221955.1. Taxonomy (GTDB): domain Bacteria; phylum Planctomycetota; class Phycisphaerae; order Phycisphaerales; family UBA1924; genus CAZCPB01. The sequence continues at coordinate 1,291 of JBGAOD010000030.1, forward strand.
TCCCGCGTGCTCGGCCGGACGCTGACCCCAATCCAAACAGGGGCGCGGCTCAGGGCCGGGACACTCGGGGATCTTTCAACTTCACGATCGGGTGTCGGGGGCGCTGCACGCCTCGGGGACCCAACACTCCCGCCAGCCATCATCGGCCCAGCGGAACACTTCTATTCACGAACTTTGGGAAGCTCCCTCCCGGGGTCGATTGCGACCGGGGCGGACTCCATCGAATGTTGGACGAATTTCGCTGAGGACAGCCTGTCCCGTCGCGGCACTTGTCGTGCGGTCCCGGCTCAGATTCCCTGCGAACACTTGTTTGCGGGGGCGGCCGGACCGGTCGACAGGAGATAGTAGACCATATCTCTGCCCGGCGTGCAAGTCTGACACCCCGGGGCTTGAACGGGCGGTTCCGTGGTTGGGAATGATGTGGAACCTTTGGGGCGGCACGCCCCGTCTCGCATCTGGTTCTCGTTCTGGTCATCGTCGTGCCCGAGAACTCTCGACCGAACCCTGTACAATGCTGCCCCAGTGCCCATCAAGCCCCGACTTCCAACGCCGCCCTCCTCAGACGACGCCTCGGGCTCGATGAAAAGCCATCGCGGGCTGGGTGTTTCCGCCGGCATTGTCATCGGCAAGGTCATGGTCCTGGAGACCGAGCACGGCCGAGCCCCGCGCCGCTCGATCAAGCCCGAGCAGGTCAGGCCCGAGATCGCCCGCTTTGACCAAGCCATCAAGGCCTCGATCGACGAGCTCGATCATGTCTACAAGCAGGCCGAAAAACAGATGGGCAAGGAGACCGCGGGGATCTTTCGCTTCCACGCCATCATGCTGGCCGACAAGTCACTGATCGGCCCGATGCGTAAGCTGATCGAGGAAGAGCTGGTCTCGGCCGAGTTCGCGGTCAGTTCCAAGCTCGGCGAATTGGCCGACCGTTTCCGGGCCAACAAAGACTCGGCCTTCACGACCAAGGCCAACGACGTGGACGACCTTTCGACCCGCGTCCTGCACAACCTGGTCGGTCAACGATCCAAGCAGCGAAAAATCGACTCGGGCACCATCCTCTTCGCCCGCGACCTCACGCCCTCGCAGACGGCCGGGATCGACCGCAACAAAATCCTCGGCTTCGCGACGGACCTCGGCGGAAAAACCGGGCACACGGCCATCGTCGCCCGGGCGCTCGGCATCCCGGCCGTGGTCGGCTGCCAGGACCTCACCGACTCGGCCCAGGAAGGGTCGATGGCGATCCTCGACGGCGATCGCGGCATCGTCATCGTCAACCCGACTTACGAGCAGATTCAGGAATACCTGGGTTATATCGAGCAGGCCCGGGTCTTCAAGCTCTCCTTGGGCGAGCTGCGCGACCTGCCCTCGGCCACCAGCGACGGGACGCCCATCGAGCTCCTTGGCAATATCGAGTTCGCCGACGAGGTCAACAGCGTCCTCGAACACGGCGGCGAGGGCGTCGGGCTCTTCCGCACCGAGTTCCTCTACCTCACCAGCACCCACGAACCGAGCGAGAAAACTCAGTTCGAGGCCTACAAGCGCTGCCTCGAACTTGCCGGCGGCCGACCCGTCACCATCCGCACCATGGACCTGGGCGCGGACAAGATGACCCAGTCGCGATCTGAGGTCCCCGAGCGCAACCCGTTCCTGGGCAACCGCAGCATCCGTTACTGCCTGCGAGCTTTGCCCATGTTCAAGCGGCAGTTGCGGGCCCTGGTCCGGGCCTCGGCCTTCGGGCCGATGAAGATCATGTTCCCGCTCATCACCACGACCAGCGAACTGCGCCAGAGCAAGTACCTCATTAACGACGTGATGGAAGATTTGGCTGAGGACGGCATCGAGTTCGACCGAAACATGAAGATCGGGATGATGGTCGAGGTCCCGGCCGCGGCGATCATGGCCAACATCTTCGCCCGCGAGGTCGATTTCTTCTCCATCGGCACCAACGACCTGGTGCAGTACACGCTCGCGGTCGACCGCACCAACGAGCGCATCGCCAGCCTCTACAACCCGGCCCACCCTGCGGTCATCCAGCTCGTGCGCGACGTGGCGCGGGCGGGGCGGCGGCACAACATCCCCGTCTCCTGCTGCGGCGAGGCGGCCGCGGAGCTGGACTACGTGCTGTTGCTGATCGGGCTCGGTCTGCGTACTCTCTCGGTGAACGCTGGCTCCATCCCGCGGATCAAACGCATGATCCGCAGCGTGAGCGTCGGCCAGTGCGAACGCATCGCCCATACCGCGATGACGCTCGATTCGGACGTGCAGGTCACGGCTTTCCTCCGTGACCGGGCACGCAAAATCGTCCCCGAGGCCTTCGACGGACGTTCCGCCGATTAGGCCTTGGGAAAAATTCTCCGGTGCGACGCCGGGCCCCGAGCCGCGTGTGAAAAACCACACGAGGGCACGAGGCGCCCGCGACGGACCGAGCAGCCCGGGATCTGTTCCCGCGTGCCCGACGTTCACTCGTCGAGAGCGTGCGACCTCCCCGGCTTGTTTGGCCCCCGCGAACCCGGCCCGCGCCACCGCGCGAGCTTCTCTCACTCGTGGATCACCACTCCCTCGCTCCTCGTTCCGATCACGACCACCCGTCCGCTGCGCACCGCGCACCGGCCACGGTCGCGCGATCGGTCCGTCGCCAGCGATCCGGACTGCCGCACCCACAATGAGCCAAGCCGCGCGGAGCACACCACCCCCTGCTCAGCGAGGTCCAATGTCCCACAGTCAGATGATCATCAACTACGTCCCCGGCGATGAGTGCCGCGTCGCCATCGTCGAGGACGGAAAGCTCGAAGAACTCAACTCCGAACGATTCTCCGCCGCCAGCCGCGTCGGGAATATCTACGTCGGCCGCGTGATGAACGTCGAGCCGTCGATCCAGGCCGCGTTCATCGATTTCGGTGTCGAAGAGAACGGCTTCCTGCACTACTCCGATCTCCACCCGCGCTATTTCCCCGGCGAGGACGTGGAAGAAACCACCGAACGCGTCGGTCACAAGACCCCGCGCCGCGAGAGGCCGCCGATCCAGCAGTGCCTGCGCCGCGGCCAAGAGATCACCGTTCAAGTTTTGAAGGAAGGCGTGGGCACCAAAGGTCCGACGCTCACCAGCTATCTCAGCATCCCGGGCCGGTTCCTGGTGATGATGCCGCAGATGGACAAGGTCGGCGTGTCCCGCAAGGTGGAAGACGAGGAACAGCGCGCCAAGATGCGCGAGATCCTCGACCAGCTCGACCTGCCCGACGGGTTCGGGTTCATCCTCCGCACGGCCGGTCTCGACCGCACCAAGGCCGAGCTCAAGCGCGACCTCGCGTACCTGCAGCGCCTGTGGAAAGACATGGAACGCCGGCTCGAGATCGGCTCCGGCAAGCCGCGTCTCTTGTGCTCCGAGAGCGACCTCTTGGTCCGCAGCCTGCGCGACCAACTGACCGCGGACGTCAACGAGGTCGTGATCGACAACGAGGTCGCGCTCCAGCGGGCCAGCCGGTTCATGAAGATCGTGGCCCCGCGCTCGCAGACCAAGCTGCTGCACTACCCCGGCAAGACGCCCATCTTCCACGCCTTCGGCATCGAGCAGCAGATCGCCACCATCCACGCCCGCGAGGTCTCGCTCCCCGGCGGCGGCCGACTGGTCATCGACCAGACCGAGGCCCTCGTCGCCATCGACGTCAACAGCGGCAAGATGCGCGACTCCAAGGACGCCGAGACCAACGCCTACCGCACCAACCTTGAAGCGGTGGACGAGATCTGCCGCCAGCTCCGCCTGCGCGACATGGGCGGCATCATCGTCAACGACCTGATCGACATGCGGCACGCCCACCACCGCAAGGACGTTGAGACCCGCTTCAAAGAACGCCTCAAGCGCGACAAGGCCCGCACCACCACCGCGCCCATCAGCCTCTTTGGCATCCTCGAAATGACCCGCCAGCGGATGCGCGGCAGCCACGAGAGCGTCCACTTCGTTGACTGCCCCACCTGCCACGGCCGCGGGCTCGTGCAGCGCCCCGATTCGGTCGCCGCCGACGCCCTCCGCGAACTCGCGGCGATCCTTGACGCCGAGCGCGTCGCTCGCGTCGAGCTGGTCGTCGCCCCGCGCGTGGCCGGCGAGCTGCTCAGCAGCAAGCGCCAGTTGCTGGGCCGCATCGAGCGGGCCAGCGGCAAGCACGTCGACGTGCGCGTCAGCGAAGCGATCCCGGTCGATCGCGTCTCGTTCTACGCCTACGACCAGGGCAACGCCGACCTCGACGTCGCCAACCTGCCGTTGTCGCGGAAGGTGAAGGATCTGGTCGAGTGGCAGCCCGAGCCGTCGCCCGAGGGCGCGGACCAGTGGGCCGACACCGACGCGGCCCCGCCACCCGAGCCCGAGATCGAAGACCCGACCGACGACCTCGCCGAGCCGCACCCGATCGAGGTCGATGAGGGGCCGCTGCCGGAAGAGAGCGACACGCAGGGAAGCCGGGTTGGGGATCGGGCAGGAGATCAGGGCAATGACCAGGCGGGCGGCGGCAAGCGTCGCCGCCGTAGGCGCGGCGGGCGCGGGCGCAACCGGGGTGGCGAAGGTCCGATCGGTGGTGAAGGTCCGCGTCAACCCCAACGCTCGCCCCAGGAACAGCGGGCCGAAAGCGATCTGGGACTCGCGCCGGGAGAAGGTTCTGACCACGCGGACGCGGGCGAAACCTCCGGCGGCGAACAGGGCGGCGGCCTCGGGGCAACTCGGGATTCTGGTCCCGACGGGCCCTCTGAACTCGGACCCGACGGGCAACCCCGCCGTCGGCGTCGCCGGCGCCGGCGCGGCGGGCGCGGCGGCGGAAGTGGCCCGAGCGGGATAAGCCCGGGTGGTCCGGCTTCGGACGCGGCCGACGGACCGAGCGAGAGCGGGACCCAGAGCATGATGACGCCGCAGGCCTTCGGTCAACCAGGCGACGGCGGGCCCGACAGCTCCATGTTCCCGGCCCAGGATCGCCGCAACGAACAGCGCCAGGACCGCGGCGCGCGGCCGAGCGGGTACCGCAACACCCGACGCGAGAACGCGCCCGCAAACCCGACGGGCCCTCGCGATGACAGCGGTGCCAGCGAAGATCAACCCGGCGACTCGATCGACAACAACGCCCCGGGATCGGACAACATCGACGCCCCGGAACAGCGCGGCGGGCGCCGACGCCGCCGACGCGGCGGGCGCGGGCGCAGCGGTGGTGGGCAAGCCGGTGGGCAGGGCGGAGGAGCTTCCAACGCACAATCCAACGGTTCGAGCAATCCTGCACGCGGCGATCGCCCGAGCGACCAGGGAGGGAGATCGGGCTCGCCGTCTTCTATGCCGCGGCGCGAGTTGGTTCCGCCGCCGGCTCCGGCACCCGCGGCCGCCAAGCCCAAGCTGCTGTACTCGACGCGCCGCAAGCTCCTGCCCAGCGAACTCAACAAGCGTCCCAAGCCGGAGTGACCCGGCTTGGAAACGACCGCCCCACCACGGACGCTTCCTGCATCGACGGACGCCGCGCCGCCCGAAACTCGTCTGATCGTGCTCGGCTCCACCGGTTCGATCGGGCGACAAACGCTCGATGTGGTCGCGCACCTCAACGCGCTGCACGCGCGGGACGAGTGGCCGACGTTCACCCGAGTCGTCGGGCTGGCCGCGGGAAAGAACGCGACGCTCCTGGCCGAACAGGCCGAACGGTTCGCCGTCCCGCACGCGGCGATCTCCGAGGGGGACCAGGCACGCTCGGCGCGGATCACTCTGCGCGGGAAGAACTCGGCCGAAGAACTTGTCCGTGCCGTGCCCTGCGACGTCGTGATGGCGGCGATGGTCGGTTCGGCGGGCTTACCGGCGACCCTCGCGGCGGTCGAACTCGGGCGAAACATCGCGCTGGCCAACAAAGAAACACTCGTCGCCGCCGGCGCTCTGGTCCTCCCCTTCGCGCAGCGCTCGGGCTCGCGCCTGCTCCCGGTGGATAGCGAGCACTCGGCGTTGTGGCAGTGCCTGCAATCGTTCCCGACCGGTTCAGACGGCACGCCGCACGTTCCGCCGATGAACGCGCCCCGCGCGGTGACGCGCGCGATCCTCACCGCCAGCGGCGGACCGTTCCGAACGTGGACCAAAGACCAGATCGTGAACGCCACGCCCGAACAAGCGCTCAGGCACCCTACGTGGTCGATGGGCGCGAAGGTCACGATTGATTCCGCGTCGCTCATGAACAAGGGGTTTGAACTTATCGAGGCCCATTGGCTCTTCGGGCTCGAACCCCGCAGGCTCGCGGCCCTCGTCCACCCGCAGTCGATCGTCCACGCGATCGTGGAAACCGCCGACGGCTCGATGCTCGCGCAGTTGGGCACCCCGGATATGAGGGCGCCGATCCAGTACGCGCTGAGTTTCCCACGCCGCCCGCCCGGCCGCGTGGCGCGGCTCGACCTTGCGTCGCTCGCCAAGCTCGAGTTCCACGAGCCCGACACCAATAGGTTCCCCGCGCTCTCGCTGGCTTTGAACACCATCACGACCGGGGGCACCGCTGGCGCGGTCCTCAACGCCGCCAACGAGGTCGCGGTGCAGGCCTTCCTTGCCGGGCGCGGCGACTCGACGCCGGGGACCGCGGCACCAATCAAGTTCGGCCGGATCACCGACCTCGCCGCCGAGGCCATCGCCATGATCCCCGCACGCCCGCTCCATACGCTCGCCGATTGCCTGGCCGCCGACCAAGAGACCCGCGAATGGGTCCGGCGCAGGCTTGGATGATCGCGCCAACGATGGACGATGATCCCACCCGACGCTGCCCCACCGACCGAACTTGAAGTCCTGTCCGCCATCGCCACGCTCAAGCGGGCCGGGCATCGGCGCGTGCAATCGCTGGGCTACCACTTCCAGCCCAACGACTACTACAGCCCGTGCAACGATCTCGCGTTCCTTGAGGCCAACAAGGATCTTTGGGACAAGTCCGACGACCCGCTCGAGATCGACTGGTCGCCAGAGCGTCAGCTCGCCACCGCGCGCCAGGTCGCCCGGCACGTCGAAGAACTCCGCGACGTTCCCGTCACCGCCGACCGCATCGGCCAGTATTGCTGGAAAAACCTCTTCTGGAACAACGCCGACGCGATCGTGCAGTACGGCCTCGTCCGCGCCCGCAAACCGCGCCGCGTGATCGAAGTCGGCTGCGGATGGTCCAGCCTCCTGCTGGCGCGAGCCCTCGCCCAAAACGAATCCGAGCCCGACGCCGCGATCGCGCAGGTCACTCAGATCGAGCCCTACCCGCGCCGCGAACTGCTGGCGACCCTCCCCGCGCACTGGAAGCTCCACGAGTGCGTCCTCCAACGAGCCCCGCTCGATCTCTTCACGACGATCGAACCCGGCGACGTCCTCTTCTACGACGGCTCGCACTGCAGCAAGGCCGGCAGCGACGTGAACTGGTTCTTCTTCGAGATCCTGCCCCGACTCAAACCCGGCGTGCTCATCCACCTGCACGATATCTTTCTGCCGTTCGACTATCCGTCGGAATGGATCTTCAAAGACGGCAGATCCTGGAACGAGCAGTACGTCCTCCGCGCGTTCCTGATGAACAATCCGCGCTACCAGATCGAGATCGCGAATCGGTACCTGTGGAAGCACCACCGCGCCGAGGTCGAACAGCTCTACGCCGGAGTGCAATCGGCGCTCGGCTGCAGCCTGTGGATGTCCAAGGTGTAACGAGAGAGCCGATCACAAACGAGCCCCAATCGCAAGCGTGGGGTATTCGATCGTTCCCACGCTGGCGCCTGAGGCTCGTTCCGAATTCTCTGCTCAGATTCGAAGGTGTGTCACTCGCGCTCGATGCCAAGCCGCCGGCGGACTTCCGCTTCCTCAACGCCCTCCACCCGCACGATCTTCTCCGGCGACGACAGCCCGACCACCACGCTCACGGCTTTGGGCTTGAGCCCCAGCGCCGCCGCGATCACGGCGCACACCGCCCTGTTTGCCTTGCCATCTTCCGGCGGCGCGGCGACCCGCACCTTGAGCCGATCGCCCAGCGGCCCCGCGATCTCGTCGCGCTTCGCGCCGGGCACGACCTTCAGCGCGATCCGCACCGAACCGTCCGCGGCACGCTCGATCACTCGTCACCGTTGACAGTCGCGGCGCTCGCGGCCATGCCAACCATCGCATCCGCCGCTGGATCCGATCCGGCCGTCGCACCCTTCCTTTTCCGTTTCAACGACGGCCGCGCCTCGAAGATCGCCGTGCTCTGCCCCTGCGAAAGCCCGACACGCTTGGCACCAATCTGCATCCGCTCCACGCAACTCTTGGCGTTGTCAACGCTGAACTCGGTGCCGATGAAGCGGCGTTTTAACGCCCGCGCCACCACTGCCGTCGTTCCCGACCCCAAGAACGGATCGAGCACCAGGTCCCCCTCGTTGCTCGACGACAAAATCACGCGCTCAAGATAAACCTCGGGCAACTGGTTGTCGTGGTTCTCGCGCCGCTCGAAGTTGTTGCCCTGGATCCGCCCCCAGTACTTGCCGTACCACACATCCATCGGAAGCCGCATCCCCGGTGGCATCCCGTCGCGCTTGCTCTGCGTGCGCGGATCCCCATAAATCGCGGCCCGGTCCGACTGCTCCAAAACCGCCATCGGGTTCCACGTCCGCTTGAACGGGTCCTTGGAAAAATACAACGCGTGAACCTTGCTGTTGATGAACTTCTCCGTGCAGTTCTGCCCGAACCGGTAGTGCCACACGCACCAATTCACCATGCTCATCCCGCGGTTCTTCAGGTGCATCACGATCTCCGCGGCCGTGTCGTCGGGGATGTTCACCCACATCGACCCGGTCGGCTTCAACGCCTTGATGCACAGGTCCAGCCAGTCCGCGGTGAACTTCAGATAATCCTCGCGCGGCATCGCGTCGTCCCACTTGTCGTACGCGCGGTTCCAGTTGAACGGCGGGTCGGCGAACACCAGGTCCACGGTCGACCGCTTCACCTCGGCCAGCCCCGGAAGGATCTTGCGGCAATCGCCCACGTAGAACCGCGCTCCGCCGTCCTGGGCGCTGTAGTACGGCACGAGCTCGCCCGAAAGTGCGTCGGACCCTTCCGCGGCCGCTTTATGCCCGGCCCCGTCCGATTCTGTTCTCTTCGCGCGCGCCATCACAACTCCGTCTCCCTAAGTCTCACCCTCAATTGACGTTCGAGCGCTCGATCGAACTAGCCGATCCGCCTCATCAACCCCAGACCGTAATTCAGCGGCGACAGATACAGATCGATCTTCTCGTACAGCCCGACCGCGATCGTGTTGATGTTGTCGAGCACTTGCCGTGGCCCGTCGCACCCGCACTGGTCGGGGAACACGTCGTGAAGCAGCACATACCCGCCGGTGTTCAGCACCGGCTCCGTCGCCCACAGATCCTGGCTGGCCCCTCCGTAGGTGTGGTCCCCGTCGATGAACGCGAACTGCACGCCCCCCGCGGCGCGAAGCTCGTCCTGCGCCCGAACGATCGTCCTGGTGCTGTTGCCCGGGTGGAACCGCACGACATCGATCAGACCCGCTCGCGTCAACCGGTCCGTCACCCACGTCTGACGCCCAGACAGCATCTCCGCGTCGCGCCACGGCCCCTTGTGGATCGGCCCGAAGTCGTCAAAGCAGTGGATCACCCCGCCGTCGCCGTTCTCTTTCAGCGCCGACGCGATCCAGTGCGTGCTCACCGAGAGGAACGTCCCGACCTCCATCACCACGCGAGGCCGAAGGTTTCGGATCAGACCGTGCAGCAACCATCCGGCCTCGGGCGAGAGCGACGCCGGGAACACGATCGGCATCGAGTACATCTCTTTGAGCGATTGCAGCCAGGCGCAGCCCGGGTTGTCCATGTACGACGGGAACACCCACCGCGTCGGGTGTTTGGAAATATGGCTCAGCTTCGGGTAGTGCTCGAACTGCTGGTACGGGATCGCCCGTTTCACGCTTGGCACGCTTGGAGGGGGCACACCCCGGAGTGTGAACATGGCCCAAGCGTAGGAGCACGGACGCCCCGCGCCCACGCCCGCCCCTCACGGCAAGACCAGCATCGCGTCCCCGTAACTGTAAAACCGGTACCCCTCACGGATCGCCACGCCGTACAACGCCTTCACACGCTCCACGCCCCCGGGAAACAGCGCGCCCACCATCGCGAGCAACGTCGATCGCGGCAGGTGAAAGTTCGTCAGCAGCCCCTCCACGCACCGCCACCGATACCCGGGCGATATCAAGATCCGAGTCTCCCCCTCCACCGGCCAGCCACCGCCCGTTCGATCTCGCCCAAAGCCCTCCACCTCGCCCACGATCGCGCCCGCGAACCCCTCCAGCGTGCGGGCCGACGTGGTCCCCACCGCGATCACCCGCCCGCCCAAGCGCCGCGCTGCGCCGATCGCCGTTGCCACCGGCCGATCAACAGAGCACCACTCAGCGTGCATCGGATGATCTTCAACACGCTCCACTTCGATCGGACGGAACGTCCCCGTCCCCACATCCAGCCGCACGTCCGCCCGTCCAACACCACGGGCCGCGAGCGCCGCCAGCAACTCCGGCGTGAAGTGAAGCCCAGCGGTCGGGGCCGCCACCGACGATCCTTCCGCGGCGTACACCGTCTGATACCTACCCCGATCAACCGCCTCCCCGACCTCAACCCCGGAATCACGCCGAGCCTTCAAGATGTACGGCGGCAGCGGAGTCCGGCCCACGCAATCAAGCAGGCCGCCACCCTTGCCGCCTCGTTCAATCTCCACCACCCACGCGCCAGCCGGCTCTTCACGCTTCGCAATCAACCGCAAACGAACCCCCGCGCCAGCCGGCGGCGCCCCCGGCGACTCCAGGTCCACCACCACGCTCTCACGCAACCGCTTGGCCCGCAACAGCACGATCCAGCGCTCCGCCGTTGCCCCTCCGCCGCCCGAAACTTCGTGCGACAAGTACAGACCCTCGACCCGCCCGCCCGTATCGCTCCGCACGCCCACCAGCCGCGCCGGCACCACCCGAGTCGTGTTGAACACCATCACGTCACCGGCACGCAGCAACCCCGGCAGATCGCGCACCAGGCGATGCTCCACCCGTGACGCGTCGCTCCGGCTCACCACCATCATCCGCGCGCTGTCCCGCGGTTCGGCCGGTGTCAGCGCCACCCGACTCACCGGCAGCTCATAATCCAATTCGCTCGTCTTCAATCACGCAGCTCCACACCCAACCGTCGCGGCCAACCTCCAAACCGTTGCCCAACCGCAACAACATACGTTGCCCCGGGGCCACGCGCCGGACCTGCCGTCGGCCCGCGATCGAGCGATGCTCCGCCAACGCCCGCCAGCCGCCGCCAGCAGACCGTTCTTATCGGCTCCGTGCCAGGTCTAGCAGCGCGGCACGCCGCTCGTCTGTGTGTTCCCGCCAGAACCCCGTCGCCCGCGCGACGGACCTCCAGCGAAACCCCAGATGCGCGTCTCACACCACATCCCCACGCCCCACGCGATCACCCATCCGCGAACGATCCGCGAATCCTGCGCCTCTTCCTTCAACGATCACCTCCGCAACAGTAACCAGCAAGACCGCGCCGCCCGCGCCGACGGCCCACTGCCCTTCGATCTGGAACTCCAGAAGGCCAACCAGCAGTACCGCCGCGCCGAGCGCGATACCTTCGAGCCCTCAGCCCTGAACACGCCGCCCGGAACGAGAATCCACGACGCCGCTCGCGCGTGCGAACCCGGGCCGGCCGTCAATTCGCTCCGTGCCACGCCGACCGATCCCACCCTTTCAACCGCAAGGCTGGGCGAAATCCTGCCAGTCCGCGATACCCACAAGGTCGCCCGACTAAGCTCGGCCTACCAGCCTTCCGCCCGCGCCGGCTCGATTGTCGACCTGATGATCTGAGCCGGTTTTTCTTCGATTCCCTGGGTACCCCCACGCTCCGCGTGGGCTACTTCCTCTCCATCCGCTCTTGCCTCTTCAGCAAGATCGCGATGGTCGACTGCTTCAATACATCCTTTGGATCTTCGCGCCGGGGTAAAACTCCGTCAGCATCGTCTCCAGCTTCATCCCCCGATCGCCCATCCCCTTGGCGCACCACTGGCACATCCCCACGCCGTGCCCCAGCCCGCGCCCGCGGATGTTCACCAGCCCGCTCCGCACCTCGACCTGCATGTCCCCGCTGTGGACTTTGGTCGCCCGCGTCAAGGCCGGCAGCGTGTCCACCGGCGCGTTGCACGCGTTCCGCAGATCCTCGGCCGACAGCGTGTACTTGGTCCCGCGATCATCGATCAACGTGTACACCGTCGGACGGTCCGCCTCGTTCTTCTCTTTCACCTCGATCGACCGCACCCGTGTCATGGTCTTCACCGGCTTCCCGGCCGTGCGCCCCCACGCCCGAATCCGCTGGCTCAAGTCCTCATCACTTCGCGTCGCCTGCCAGCGATACCACGACGAGGACTCGCAATAAATATCCCGACGCTTCCCTTGCAGCGGCGCCGCCGCGTTGAACTCGCTCCCGGAGTCGGTCGGCCACACCGCCGCCGCCGAGTTCGGCCGCCCGCCGCAGGTGCTCGAAAAATACGCCCGCAAGACTTCGCCCCGTGAGGTCAGCACCATCCCGCGCGTGTTCTTCACCGCGTCCTGGATCGACCCCTGCAACGCCGACCCGCCGTACATCTGGTCGCTCTCGTTGGAATCGACATCGAACGTCTTGCCCGCGCGGCGGTTGCGGTCGCGCTCGTGCAGCGCGTAGCTCCGCGAGCACACCGCCTGCGCCTCGTACGCACGCTGCGACCAGCGCGGGAACATCTCGTGCGACACCACGCCGGGAAGGTAATCCTCGACCCCCATCGCCACGATCACGTCAAACTTGTCCGGCCCCTCGCTCGAATGCCCGCGCACGGTTGCGAAACCCGGGTACGTCACGCCGTCGATCTTCATCGTCGGCATCCCCAGCACCGCCCCCGCGCCCGCGAGATCACCGCGCGTTGCGGTCCCTGATTTCAGCGTCGGCGTCGGCTTGCTCGCGCTCGGGCCCGCACTCGCCGGCAAGCTCTCGCCCGCCCGGCCGTCGTACGCCAAAACCTCCGCGTCCAGCCCCGAGCCGATCACATGCACCTTCTGCAACCCGTCGACGAACGTCAGCCCCTGCGCGCCCGCGTTCGCCGTCAACGGCCCGGGCACGATCTCCGTCTTCCCGCCGTTGGCCGTCCGCAGCACGAACTTGGGCGACCCGTCAAACTTCGCCGCCCCCGAGCCCTTGTGAACCCGCACGCGGATCTCGGGCTGGTCGCGGTAGCTCAAGGCCGTGTCCGTGTCACTCCCGCGCACCAGATCGGTCGCGCTGCTCACGTCCTTGCCGATCCCCTTGAACGTCGAGCACGACACCGCCGACAGCGCGGCCAGGCCTAGCACAGCCACAGCGCCGACTGATCCCAACCGACGAGCTGCCCGACCGTTCCAACGAAAAGTTCTTTGACGTGCCATCGAGGACTCCATCCTCCGCGAGCGCCACCCGACGCCCAAACCCCGGCAAGCCTCACGCCCGCAGGGGGATCGCGGCGCATCCTGCGCTCGCGTTGTTGTACGATACGCGCCCGAGATCACCAAGGCCGACCATCCAGCGCCCAACTCCAAAGACCCGCGAATGAACCACACGCTCCCGACCCCCTCGACGATCGCCCCGGCCCACCGCGACACACGGAGCAGCAGCCGCTCACGTCTACGAACCCGTTCGCAAGCATCCCGGCGCGCGTGTTCCGCGATGGCGATCGCGTGCCTCTCCCTTTCCTTTATCGGTTGCTCTTCCTACTCCTCGCTACCCGACCCCATCGAAACCCCCTTCACCGCCGTCCCCATCACCGCCGACTCCACCGGCCCCGAGCATGTCCTGCTCGCCCAACTCCCCACCCCCGGCTGGCGCTTCACCCTCGACGCCACCCGCGAAGATCTCCGCCGCCGCAGCGTCTTCGTCACCCTCCGCCAACCCCAGACCGGCGTGACCTACCCCGAAACCCCCGTCACCCAACGCCTGGCCACCAGCGTCCCCACCCGAACCCCCATCACCGTCTACGCGCGAGTCGTTCCGTACGAGGACCGCCAATCCAACCCGCCGCATAGCGTGGCGCTGCGGACGCAAGAACGAAACGAAAGCCAAATCGAAACCCGAAACGAAAAGCCCGCCGAGGCGGAACACCACAAGTAGGTCTATCCCCGCAACGCTCCGCATATCCCGCCTTGCGCTTCCTCCCTTCGATCTCCCGCCATGGGTACCCCCACGCTCCGCGTGGGCTCCCCTTCTTCCTCCATCCCCTCCCGCCTCGCTCCCCTCTTCGCCCCCAGCCTGAAAGGCTGCACGCCAGTAGCCGGGGGTCGCGAAGGCTTTGCGAAGCACCCCCGGACAAAGCCGCGTGAAGAAACCGACCCTGAAAAGGTCGTCCAAGACCTCATCGCACAGACAGCTCCGAGCGAGAACGTCTTGCGTTCATCACGAGCAGCCCTTCAGGCTGCCATAAATCAAAAACAAAATAATGCGGCGGCACGTTCCCCGGGGGTGTCGTCGCAAAGCCTCCTCCACGCCCCGGCTACTTACGATCAGACCTACGGCCTGGAAGACAAGACGCCGTGGACGCTCTCGGCCGCGCCCTCGGTCGTGCATTGGGGATCATCGTGCAACCCCGCCCTACTTCGCTCCATCGGTGTATCGAATCGCGGTCCCCGTACACCAAAGATCGCCGTTTGGAGTAATGCCCGAGTTGCTCAGGACAACGGCTTGAGCCCCGAGCGGCGCGGCTTTCGCACGAAGGGCGTTGTGCATCTTCGCCGTCTCAGAAGGGTTCCACTTGGATGTCGAGATTGTCGCAATCTCTTGGTAGCCACGACGAGGCAAGGCAGTGAGAATCTCGATTTCATCCGGGACGGTCGGTGTAAACGCCCCCTTTGCCGTCTTGGTAATGTCAACGTTCGCACATCCGACACCCAGGGCTGAAACCAGAGCAACGCTCGCAATGACCAGGATCTTTTTCATTTTGTTCCTTACTTTGTGTACTTGATGGCAGTCCCAACAACTCGTGAATAGGTACCGGCGTAAGTATCCTCTCCAGCTTTTTCATCGCTTCGTGCTCGTTGGCCTCCGACAAAGACCACGATGACCGCATCGGCTCCGACCTCTGCGGCACGCCTCTGCATGTCTGACCTGCTCTCGCCGCGTGATTGAAAATCCGCAAGTACTTCGTAGGTACTGGATGGTGGCTGCGAGAGAATCTCGACTTCGCTTGCGATCCTCGGAGCATATTTGTTGGGCGCATAAATTCGAGTAGCCTGATCCGAAGCACAGCCGCTTGCAAACATCGAAACCATGAGTACGGCGGCGAACTTGGCACAACGGGAAAAATAAGCCCAGCCCCCTGTATGAATCAGCAACGGTCTTCCGACATCAGATCGCATGATCATTCCTCCCAATCTCGGAACAGGGTACTTGCCGCGGGATTCATACGCAAACGGGGCCTCGGCGCGTGGCGTGCTCGCTGCCTTGAGCGCCATGGTTTGGCACGCGTACCGATCCTTAGGCCCGCTCCGAGCAGCGGCGTTTCTTCATCCCAGCGGGATACCCAAAGTGTCGGGGATGTTTCTTCAATGGTGTCAGGGATGTCACTTCATTGAACACCTCGCACCCCTGGGTTCCGCTGTCTCCACTCTCTTCCTTGCTCTTCTCTTGCACCCCAGCGGGACAAGTTCCGATCCATGCACCGATTCGCAGGATGTTGCTGTTTCTGGCGTAAGCTCGCACGGGTCAAGCACTTGCGAGTCGGTTTGCGAGGGAGTGCAGTCGGGTGCTTCCGGCTGCTGTGCCGGAGTTTGAGCCTTTGGTGTGCCGGAATCCGTGCCGCGTTGGTCGGCGGGGTTGGGCGGTGATTGGCGCGGGGACGGACCCGGCACGGGGTTCGGTGACGGGTTGGGCTCGCGGCGTTTTTCGACGCCGGTGTTGAGCGTGGTCGCGGCCTGGAAGTTCGCGTCGGTCGCTTGCAGGTAGTGGCTGGCCGCGATCGCGGGGGAGTTGCCCAGCCATGCGCACACGTCGGCGAGCGGGAAAGCGGCGGCGAGCTCGGTCTGCCGCGAGGCCCGCATGTTGTGGAAGAGACGCGGCCACTGCTTGACCTTCGCCTTGGCGATGATTCGCTCCAACTGCGTCCGCAGGTTGCGATGGCTGTGGGCGGTAATGACGAACTCGCTGCCGGGCTCGGCCTTCTCGAAAGCGTCGCGGAGGAACGGCATCAACTCGGGGAAGATCGGGCACCTGCGCTCGTGGCCGTTCTCGTGGTGCTCGGTCTTGGTCGAGCGAACGAGCATCTGGTTCTTTTCCCAATCGATGTCGATCCACCGCAGAGCGAGCGTTTCGCTCGGGCAGCGGAGCGCACCGAAGCGCGAGAGCGCGACGATGAGACGCCACTGCTTATCAGGGCAGCAATCGAGCACACTCTGGATGTCCTCCCGGAGCACAAAGCAGGCGCGGGCGTGGTTCACCTGCGACCCGGCCCGCACGTCTGCGAAGGGGTTTTCAGCGGCCATCTTCCACTTGACGGCGGACTTGAAGACCTGCCGGGCGATCTTGATGCGCTTGGAGGCCGTCGCCGGGGCGAGGCCCGAGGTGCGGAGAACCTGGGCGAACCGCTCGGCTTCCAACGGCCCGATCGTGGCAACCGGGCACGCGGCCCCGAAGTGATTCTCCAGAGCATCACGCACGTAGTCATAGTTCGTGCGAGTCCTGGCCTTGACCGTCAGGCTTTTGAAGAAGAGGTCCAGCAGCGCGCCGAGCGTGGTGCTGGTGCTGGTGCTGGAGCGCGGCGGCACGAGGCCCACCGAGGATAATCGCTTGTGCGCTTCGTCGGGGATATCTCGGAGCCAACGGGCGAGTTCGGCGTCCACGCTGCCGGTGATGCGTGACGCGAGCAGCGATTCGAGCTTCACGCGGAAAGCGTCGGCCTGCTTGATGTCGCACTTGCCGAGGCGGATGGTTTTGCGTGAGCCGTCGGAGGCGACGAAGAGAATACGCTTGCGGCCGTTGGGGTCTTTGCCGATGGAGGCCATGCGGGATCTCCTTTATTTCAAGTACCGTGTTGTACGCTGACGATGCCCGGGCGGATCACTGGATCGCTTGTTTTCTGAGCCAGGCACGGAGGAGTTCGACCGGGTAGAGCACGCGGGCACCCATCCGCGCGTGCGGGACGCGGTTGAGCTTGGTCCAGGTCCAGAGCAGGCGTTCGCTGATGCCGAGCAATTTGGCCGCATCGCGGCGGTTCACCGCGAGGCGGTCGGGCGGAGTGTTCGCGCTTGGCGAGATCGGAGTCGTGTTCACGATGCACCTCCCGGGTTCGTGGTGTGTGCGAGAAGAGAGTTCCCACACTCTCTTTGACCGCCCCGTGCCCGTTCTTACGACCCATGGCGAAAAAATCTTGACATGCGTTCGATAACCCGGTTTATGGTCCGCATGGCCGAGGAACCGAACGACACTCCAAAATCAGACGATCCCGACGATCGCGCACTCACATGCGAATCGAACGACCCCGCACTCGACACTACAACTATGTCCTCATCGTCCACATCGTCATCTTCATCTCCCGAACCATCCGCGCCGCACCCCCTTCCCTCCGTGCGTGACACGAGCGGCCAAGCGATTTCTGTCGCTCTCCTCCAATCCGTGCCGGAAGAGGACGTGTGGCTCGCCGGCCAGCTCTCGCCGCACACGCGGAAGGCTTACAAGCAGGACGTGGCGCACTTCGTGCGTTCGATGAACATCCGGTCGGCCGACGAGCTGCGGCGGGTCGGCCGCGCGGCCGTCGTCGCGTGGCAGAACACCATGCAGCAGGGCGGCGTGAAGCCACGCACCATCCGCAGGCGGCTCTCAGCCTTGTCGTCTCTGTTCGTGCATCTGGTCGAGCACCGGGCCGCCGACGCGAACCCGGTACGCGACGTCAAGCGACCGCGCGTGAACCGGCGGCAAGGAACGACGAGAGCCTTCTCCGCGAAAGAAGCCCGCAAGATATTGGACACACCCAAGGACGAGACGTTGATGGGGCTGCGCGATCGGGCGATCCTGTCGGTCGGCTTTCAGGCCGGGCCCAGGCGGGCCGAGATCGCGTCGCTGCTCGTCAAGGACTTTCACACCAACGCCGGGTACAAGTCGCTGCACTTTATCCGCAAGGGCGGCGAGGACTTGTCGCTGGCAGTCAACGATCAGACCGCCAAGCGGATCGAGGCGTATCTGACCTCGGCAGGGCACGGGGATGATCTGGACGGCCCGCTCTTTCGGCCGCTGCGTCCGAACCAAATCAAATCCGATTCACGCCGACCCTTGCACCCGATCGCCATCGACCGCATCCTGCGGAAGCACGCCAAGGCCGCCGGTTTGGACCACGGCTACAGCGCTCATTCCATGCGTGCGACCTTCATCACGACCGCCCTCCACAACGGGGCCAGTCTGGAAGACGTGCAGAGAGATGTGGGCCACGCCGACCCGTCCACGACCAAGCTCTACGACCGCCGCGGCCACAACCCCGAGAAGTCGGCGGCGTTCTTCGCGGTGTACTGACTAAAATAATCTAACAATTCATAAATATAGTTTACTAAGGCCAGCTACCTGCAGCGCTGTGGCGATCTCTGTGAGATTGCTTTGCGAAGAATGGTTTCCGAGGATCGTCCAGCGGCATTATCGATCGCTGTTCTGCCAAGGGAATCTCTCTGTAATGGATCAGCGCCGTATTCAAGCAGAGCGGTTACTTCTTCGACATTTCCTTCGCGAGCCGCCACATGCAAAGGAGTTTGCCCATCAACGTCTGCTATTTTCGGGTCTGACCCAAACTGTAGCAACGTCCGTGCAACTTCTACATTTCCGCAGACTACCGCAACGTGAAGAGCAGTTCTACCGATGGAATCAACTGCGTTCGTATTCGCTCCACTTTTCAACAATGCAATCAAGCCAGCCTGATCAGTATTAGCTGCAAGCTCGTGTAATCGAGTGAGTCCATTCTCCATAATCCTAAGTTAGTTCAATTCGCGCAAGATCGTCAAGCATTTAGTTCAATCCATGACTTGTGACGGGCATTCCATAATTCAAGGCGTTGCTTGCGAGCCGCGATTGTCCATTCAGGGTTTGTAGCAGCTAAACATAAGCGATGAGATGCTTTAGCCAAATTCGGTGATTTTCGCAGGGCTTCCGCAAAGGAATCGTACTGAATAACACTCACCTCGTCTGTCAACTCGCCGATGTGGTTGAAGTACGAAGCCAGATATCCAGATCGATCGATGTGCTCGAACTTGGGCAGGCACACTCGTGTATTTACGGACGTAGCCCACGGCTCAATCGAGGCCATACCGCTTTCGCACTGTTTTATCTTCGAGCGATCGAGAATGCGTTGCAAGGTTAGTCTGCGGTAAAGAATTCTTCCAAGGCTCGTAGCATCTGATTCGTGCTTGACGGGTACGCAGGCAACAATGAAGGCCCAGCCGCCAAGCATACGCATTGATAATCTGATGAGAGAACGGCCCCCCTCTTCTTCTCTGTCTGCCCCGTCAATATCTCGCCACCGTTCAGCAACATCTGCACACTCTGCGAGTATTTTTGTAGCAAGAACAAGGCCACCAAGTGTGCTATCGAGATCCGCAACCGACCGCTCATGTCTTCTTGAATTTCTCACATCGCACAGCATCCAGAGACACGCCAATTGCCGTTTTTCGGGTCTATAGGCTGGCGGTAGTTCGTGAATAACAATGCCACGATTAGGATCTGGTGGTTCGATAGTGACCGAGATTTTTTGCTGTGATGTACTTGTATTTTGCACGCATTTTTCAAAAAAATCTTTGAACCACGCCACATTGTGCCCGAGGTGGGCGGGGGCATAGCACCTCATGGCATGATCGACCGCACCATCCCGCTTTGTGGAAGTTGGTTTTTTCAAGATAGCATCGTGTTGAACAACAATGATACTATGTGCAATGAGTTGCCGACACAGCCTGCCGAGAAACCCGGTATCATCTTTGTGTTCAAATGAGCAGTAAAAATGGCGAATCGGCTGAATGTCGTTTGATTCATCAATAAGTTCAAACAACAATGGGTCAGCATGTTTGATTGATATATATCTGTCGGGGCATCGGTTCAATTCTGCGGCTCTGAACTCGGCAAATCCGCTTTGTTCATACTTCAAAAAATCGTGAAACGCCTCGGTTGCCTCGTAGTACATCAGCGAGAACCCAATACCCCCTGCGTTGCGGGCTGTTCCGGCCCTCCAGTTGTGCTGAGACACCGATCCATTAGATATCAAATCTTTGGCCGCGAACCAACGAATGCAACGCGCCAAGTATCCCGGGCTATCCGGGCCAACACCGATCACGAGCCCACGAGTCTTCATTGACAAGTCACTTTCTTGGCCGAGTCCGTGAGTACAACACAACTGCTCTTCCAAACGGCAGGCCTTTGAGTGTAGGTCAATCTTTCTTCCGCCGCTACCCTCCGACCTGTACACAGAGGCTCGCCGGTCCTTTTCGGCTTGAAGGAATTCTACGCTGCCTCGATCCGAAGCCCGATCTTTGCGCGAAAAAATCCGATACGGGTGATCTCGATACCGAGTCGAATCCTGCCGAGCTTCCGGCTTATTCCACGAGCGGATCGTCCGTCGGTGACAGGAACGCCTGGAACGAGGACCGCACGCGCAGGACTCGGACCCGGCTCCCTTCGACCATAAAGAGGATGCGATAGCGGCCCACGACCCGCTGGCGGATGGTGAAGGCGAAGGCTTCGCTCTCGCGGGCGACCGCGTACCGCTCTGGGAAGTGCTGCAAGCCGTCAATCGCGTCGGTCAGCTTGCCCAGGAACCGCTCAGCGTTGGCCGGAGCATCGTGAGCGATGTACAGCCAAATAGCGTCGAGATCTTCCGCCGCCTTGGGGCGGACCCAGACCGTGAAGCGTTTGGGGGTTTGTCGGCGTGCCCTGGCCACGGAGGTCAGTGACCCGGGGCCTTGCGGCCTTGCTTGACCGGCAACTTGTTCGGCAGATTGGACGCCAGCTTTTTACTGAGCTTGGCCGCGACGGTGTGCCAGGGGATGTCCCCGCGTGGATCGTCGAGCGATTCTTGGATCGCCGCGATCGAACGAGCCAGTTCCGCGTCCGTGGCCAGGCGTTCGTAGTGGGCGGGGCTCATCACGATCGCCGCCCCCTTGCCGTTCTGCGTGAGCAGGGCGGGGCGGTCGAGCTTGGAGAGGCGCTTGATGTGGGCCGCCGCCTTGCTGCGGAAGTCGGTGAGGGCGAAGGTGTCGGGGAGGTGCATGGGTAAGTTCCTATCGGTGCTTTTACGGTACGAATTCAAATCTAGCACGGTTCGGTCGTCAGGACAAGAACAAAGTGAGGTTCGGCCTTCACCACTCGATCCGATCGATCACCGTGGGCTGTTCGGGCGACTCCAACCGCTCCCGCCCGCTGGCTTCCCGGACCCACGGCACGCGGTGCCGGATCAAACCCTCGAACAGCCGCACCAGCGGGCGAACCTCCGTGTTCAAGTGGCGGCCCCTGATACGGATCGCCTTGCCACCGACGTGCAGCGTGATCCCCTCCGACGGGTCGAACTCGACGGACTCCAGCCAGGCGTAGGCGACGGCCCGGATGTTACCGTTCTTCTGGCGGAGTTCGAGCATCAGCGACCGCTCACGCACGCCGCGGAGCCAGCCGAAGCAGCCGAGGTCGTCGGCACAACTCGCGTCGTCAGCGAGCAGCGAGCGCTCCCGCTCGGTGAGCGGGGAGCGGCCTTCGATTGCCGAGAATTTGCGCAGCAGGCTATCGGTCACGCTCGATCCACTTGTCGTTCCGCTCTTCTCGCCACGTTTCCCCCCTCACCCGTCGTTGAGGCCCGTGCCGTTCTGGGTTATATTCTGGGCCGTGCTGCTCGTATTCGTTTGCTCGCGCGTGCCGCCACGCCGCGAGCATCCGCCGCCGTCGGTTCATGGGATCAATCGATGGGTTCGGCCTCGGCCGGTTCGCTGGCCCGGAGCGGTTCATACCGCGCGAAGGGCCGGAGATGACCGGACGTTGCAAGGCCGAGCGATCCGGCGAAGCTGTCGTTTCCGCGACCAGTTCGGTCGCCGACAGCCGTTCGTCGCTGCGTTTCACGGCGTCGAGCAGCTCGTGCTTGTCGTTGGTGTAGACGGTGACTTTCTCGGTGCCGCGCGAGACCGACACATAGAACTGCTCACGCGAGGACGCCGGGAACGACTCGGCAGATTGTCCGATGAAAACTCTTTCAACATCTCTGCCCTGAGAGGCATGTGACGTGACGACGTAGCCGTAGGCCAGGTGCCCGAAGTCCTTCGAGACGGTCCAGCCGTTGTCGAGAACCAGGTCGCCCCTCTTGCTAAAGCCTTTGACAGCGTACACCGCCCCGTTGTTGAGCGCGTGGGCGCGGTCGGCGGTCTGGCCGTTCTTGGTGACGCGGATCAGATCGCCGGGGGACAACGCGAGCGAGCTTGAGTTGAAGACCTGGAAACGCTCGGCCTGATCGAGCGGGAGAGTTGAAGGATCAACATTGTTCACCGCAACCTTCTGGCCCTTGGTAAACCCCTTGGCGTTCTGGTGGAAGACGAGAACATCGTCGGGGCTGTAGTTCACGCGGTCGGCACGCTGGGCCGTGGTCAGGTCGGAGGTTGATAAGGTCTGGAACGCCCGCTCTTCGTCTTTGAGCCGCCCGGCCCTGCGCAACGCCGAACGGATCTCGGTTGTGACCCTCGCTCCCTCGGCGTGCGTGGGGGACACCACGAGCGCGGTCTTCCCCGCGCGGAGCGCGTCCACATAGTCACGAGCCATGACGCCGTAGCGCTCTTCGTCGGGGACTTCCTTGATCCAGCTCAGCGTGTCCAGGGCCTTGAACCCGTCCTCGGTTCGGCCCTCGCTGAGGGACTGCACGAGATCCTTGTACTCGCCCTTCTGACGTTTGATTTCTTTGATTTCGGCGGGAATCAGGCCCGATTCCTCTTCGAGCAGCCGCAGCGCGGCCCCGCGCTCTACCGATCCGTGCTGCTTGCGGTCCCCCGACAGGATCACCCGCGCGTCGAGCTTGTCGGCGAGGTCGAAGACCCGGGCCATTGTCTTGGTTCCTAATAAACCCGCCTCATCGATCCAGAGCACCTGCCCCCGCATCCCCTCGTGCTTGCGCTCGTCACGAAGGAGCATGGTCACCGTATCGGCGTCGGCAAAGCCCTTGGCGCGGAGAACGTCGCGGCTGGCGGTCGTTGAGGGAGCAAAGACGAAGACCTTCCTGCCATCATTTTCCCCGCGTGCTCCGACACCGCACTGCTCAATCGCTTCCACCGCCTCCTGCATCATGGAGGTCTTACCGACGCCCGCCGCACCGCGGATCACCATCACGCGGTCGGGGGAAGTCAGCACATGCTGGACAGCCTGCCGCTGGCCGGGGTTCAGCCAGTCGCGGGTGAAGACGTGGGTGTGGTTGGCTGAACCGGCCAGGGGTTTCTGCGACCCCCTGCCCTGCCGAGCGAAGTCGATCATCTTCTGCTCTTCGGCGAGGACTTCCCGCGTTGTGACGAGCTTGCGCCCGTCACGCTCGGACCAGATGAACCCGGCCCGGTTGTACGCGTCCCGCACCGATTCGAGCGAGGCCGCGCCGACGGAGCGTTTCAACGCTTCGGTCAGCAATGTTCGCTCCGGGATTACCGAGCTGCGCTCGAAGCAGTGCTCGGCGGCGAGTTGAACGGATTCTCTTGCTGCGCCCTCTCGCTCCGCGATCGGATCGGAGCCGATGGAACGGTGTTGGGTGTCGAACGTGCTCGTTTCGTCGGGTGTGAGCCGGGACTTCCAGAGTTCGCGGAGCTCGTCCATAGAGAGCGACTTGTCCTTCTTCTCGCGGATCTTCGCGCCCAGCGCGGCCTTCTCGACCGGGTTCGTAATGCCCTTGGCCTTGGCCAGCGCCTCGATCTGAGCGGTGCGGCGCGAGAACCTGTCGAGTGTGGTTTTATCAAGGCCTTGGATCTCCCAGCCTTTCTGGGTCCGTTCGATCGGAAGGCCGAGGTCGTTGAGCTTGCGGACCAGGCGCGCGTCGAACGCCGCTTGGAAGTACGGCGCGTCGCGTTTGATGCTCCCGATCTGGGCCGCCTTCCAGCGCGATTCGTCCGGGTCGAACGTCGCGTTGAAGACGAAGCAGTGCGCGTGCAGTTGGGGATCGGGCACGCCGCCCACGGGCCGGGACGTGAAGTGAACGTACTGGCCCCACACGAGATTGCCAGTCGTCCGGTCCTCGTTCATGCCGTTGATCCGAACCCGGGCCTGGGCCTCGGCCTCGATCTCGTGCATGGTCGCATCGACCGAAGATCGGAAGGCATCGAGCACCCGCTCGTCGCCGGTCAGCCCGTACAGCAGCGACACGCTCTTGGGCACGTCGAAGGTGAAGTCGTAGCCGACCCGCCGATCGAGCTTGCGGCGGACGGTCAGCGGCTTGCCCGAACCCGGATCGAGATTGTCGCAGAGCCGGTCCCAATCTCGCTGATTCACCTCGCCGCGCAGGTTCAGCCGGGCCGCTCCACTGCCGTGCCAGGTTCCGAGCAGTTCCTGACCCTCCGAGTAGTAATCCGCCGAGCTGAAGTAGCTCTTGGCGATCGCGGCGTTGGCGTTGGTGTGGATGCGCAGCATGAGACGAAGGCGAGACGAACAACGGGGCAGTGAACAAGGCAAAGAGCGAGGCAACGAGCGGGGCGAGCAGGACGGCATGAGGGCGGGCGGATCGGTCGTGAAGGGAGGCCACTCGGATACCACATCCGCTGGTTGAAGTCTTGTGTTTTTGCTCGGACCGGCTTCGTGAGGTTCGACCGCGCCCGTGCCCACGCGACAACTCGGCCACCGCGCACGAACCGCCCGTGAGCGCTTCGACCCTCTCTCTGTATTGACAGGTGGAGCGTTGTTCTTTCGCGCTTCGTGAAGATTTTCTTTGGGACGCGAACAAGGCCGGAGCGATCAAGCCACCGGATCGTTCGAGCCAACTGCCCTCAAAGGCACGCCCTGCTCTCGTCGGTGCGATTCTACGCGCCGGCCTGTTCAGGACCGTCGCAATCCAAGACACCCCTCCGTCGAGAGCAGGCCGCACCGCGGGTGTTCGCGGGAACGGACCAGACTCATCAACCAACCACGGAAAGGGCTTCTTATGAACCTCACCACCAACATCATCACCGCCAACGGCACGCAAGGCCGCACCCCCGACCCACGGCGGGCGATCGTCGTCGCGAGCGTGGAACGGCTCCGCAGCTTCTCGCAACCCACCTACGCAAAGTTGCCGCAAGCACCCATCACCGCGAGCCCGGTGCCACGGCTGACGAGTTTGTACCACCATGCTGAACGCGGCCACTACGGGAGCCGCAGCTACCCCGGCAACTGCGGCGGACACCTCATCCGCGATCTGTTGTTGTACTTCAAGCCGTTCACGGTGTTCGATCCGATGTCCGGCAGCGGGACATGCCAGGATGTTTGCCGCGAGCTTCGCATCCCGTGCGTCTCCGGTGACATCCACCGGGGCGATGATTGTTGCGATCCAACGCAATTCACCGGCGACCATCGGCGGATCAAGCCCGGTAGCTTCGACTTCGTGTGGATTCACCCGCCGTACTGGAGGCAGAAGCTGTACGCGACCGATCCCCGCGATTTGTCACGCTGCCCGACGCTCGAATCATTCTTGGAACGCTACGCGCTGGCGATCACCAATTGTGCTACGGCACTCAGGCCCGGCGGACACCTTGCGATCCTGATTGGCGACTACACCGACCGCGAACGCGGGTTCGTCCCTCTCACCTTCCACACCAAGCGGCTGGCCTTCGAGCACGGCTTGGTTCAGGCCTGCACCGACATCATCCGATTCGGACACGGTGCATCGAGCGGTGGCAAGGTCTACCGCTCCACGTTCATCCCGGGCCTGCACGATGTCTGCACGGTGTTTAGGAAGCCCAGGTAAGGGCGACGCATCATCTATAGAACGGCCGCGCGGCGATCGCCTCTGGCGATCGCCGTCGCATGTTGACGACAGAGGCAACAAGATCGATACAGACGAAGGCAGGCCGATCAGAGACCGTTCCCGCGCCCGGCTCGTCCATTTTTCGATTTACAGAGGCCACGGTTTGGGGCACAATCGGGGGTACACAACAACCGTGAGCAATTGAATGACTCTTTCTCTCGACGACCTCGACTACTCACACCTCTCGCCCGCCGACCGGCTCGTGCTCGTGCAGGACATCCTCGAAAGCGTGCTGGCCGAGGCCGAGGTGCCGCCGTTCACGCCAGAACAGATCGCCGAACTCGACCGCCGCTGCGCCGCCGTGGACGCTGGGACGATGGCGACGTATTCCTGGGATGAGGTGAAGCACGACCTGCTCGCCGACGATGGCCGCCCGTAACAGCGTCGGGTCAGCGCGGCTCAACGCGGCGGCGCTGGCCGAGGTCCGCGCCACCGCCCGAAAGTACGAATCACTCCGCCCCGGCTACGGCTCCCTCTTCCGCCAACGCGTGCAGGAATGCCTCCGCCGCATCGCCGAGCACCCCGAGAGCTACCAGCGCGTGGACGACCGCTACCGCCGAGCACTGCTCCGGCACTTCCCGTTCCTGATCGTCTATCGCATCACGCCCGTTGGCGTCGAAGTCGTCGGCGTCCTGCCCGAGCGCGACGACCCGAACATCCTGACCCGCCGCGTCACCAGCGCCGCCGATTGAGGCGACGCCAAGCAGCTCCCTCGCCGCCGTCCACGACTCCCGTCGCGTGCTCCCCACACCGTGCTTGATCCCCGCTTCCCAACCGCGCCGCCCGCCCTCCCGAGCGACGGGCGGCATAGCGTTCTGCGAGCGTCGTATGCCGCGACGCCAAGCAGCTCCCTCGCCGCCGTCCACGACTCCCGTCGCGTGCTCCCCACACCGTGCTTGATCCCCGCTTCCCAACCGCGCCGCCCGCCCTCCCGAGCGACGGGCGGCATAGCGTTCTGCGAGCGTCGTATGCCAAATTGACACACGACGGCGCGACTTTCATCGTGAAAGTCGCCCATCGCCGATCGAGTCCGGCGATGGAATACGGAACGCCGGAAAGTTAATATTCGACAGCAGACGACTCCCCTAAGCGGTGCTTAGGAAGTCTGAAGCCGTGCAATCGAGCGGCGATTAGCGCGGTGACAAAGGAATCGGCGAGTTGAGCGGACATCATGCTGGCTTGCCATCACGCATGACGGATTGGGAGCCAACGTGGTGTCGGGCGGGGCGGTCAGAGGGCCTGAAATATGGACCGCTGGCTTGATGTCTTGCTGGCCAGCATGAAAGATTGACGGCAAGCATGTCATAAGGAATGACGGCGAGCCGTCAGGATGTCCCGCCCTCAGTCTGGCCGGACGGCTGACCGGACGACCGTAAGGCTGGCTTTCTGGCCTGCCGTCCCGCCATCCGAAAATTCTGCTTGCCAGCTTGCATGATGTCGTGATAGCTCTTGGCCATGATCATCGCCGTCGCAAATTCCAAGGGTGGGGTCGGCAAGTCCACGCTGGCCGTTCATCTGGCCGCGTGGCTCGATAAGCAGGGCCACCGCGTTACGCTGGCCGACTGCGACACGCAGCAGTCTTCGTCGCAGTGGATTCGAGAGGCGGCCCCGCAGGTCAAAGCCCTGTGCCTCCGCGACCCCGACGAGATCATCAACGAGTTGCCGATCCTTGCGCAAGAGACCGATTACGTTGTCGCCGACGGGCCGGGGAGTTTGGTCGAGACCAGCCGGGCACTACTGCTCGTCGCGGACTCGGCGATCGTGCCGTGCAAGGCGAGCATGTTAGAAATCAGAGCCCTCGACGCCGCGACCAAGGTGCTCCGACAAGCCCAGAAGATCCGCGCGGGGATGCCCAAGGCCAAGATCGTGCTGAGCATGGTGGGGAAGAACTACCGGCTCACGCAGGACATGAAGGACGCGGCCACGGCGTTGTCGTTGCCGATGGCTTCGACGGCCATGATCCTGCGGCAGATCTACGCCGACGCGCCGGGGCAGGCGGCGGTGGTGTGGAACATGGGAGCACGCGGCCAGGAAGCCGCCGACGAGGTGGACCGGCTCTTCCGAGAATTGCTGCCCGAGGCGGTCCGAGTGAAAACCAAGTCAACGTCACGCCGAGGCCAAACGATCGCACGGCGCGTCACGGAGCCCGGGGTGGGGACCGTCACGGGGCGGATCACCACTTCCACATCAACGTCGTAGGGAACTCGCATGGCCGAACGCCGCTCGCTCACCGATGGACTGAAAGCAACACCGACGATCGACCCGGCGGTGGCGCGAGAGTTTATTTACGGAGGGAAGGGGGCGAACCCGGCGGAGGCGAAGATCGCCGACGGGGTACAAGAAACGCACGCTCTCCGAAACCACCGAGAGCAGCGTGATCACCGCGATCACCGTGATCACGGCGAGCCGGGCAACTCTCACGAGTCCCAGCAGACCCCATCGACCGTGACCTCTCGCTCTCCCATCAGCACCCGCATCCGCTCCGACTTCGCGCTGGCCTTGAAACGCGCCTCGCTCGAACGACAGTTGAAGGGCGTCGAGCCGCACACCTTGCAAGACATCCTCGAACAGGCGATCGAGCCGTGGTTGAAGAGCAACGGCTACCTGTCGTGACCGAAGAATCGGATGCGCGCGACGGAACATCGCACGTTGCTGCGCCCGATCGCACCGCAACGCAGGTCGAACTGAGCTTTCCACCGCCGACCCGCCTCCAAACGCGTTTGCTTACCGCCAACACGCAGGTCACGCTCTCACCGCCGGATCGCGCCGACTTCCTGCACACCGTCATGTGCCAGGTCGGGCTGCCCAGGAAGTTCACCGAGGCCAAGACCTTCGAGCGGCAGAGCGGGCACGTCAGCATTCTGCTTGAAGCTGGAAAACTCTGGAACGGGTCAGAGTGGATCGAGCAGCCCTTGCCCTACGGCACGACGCCGCGGCTCGTGATGGTGCATGTGAGTTCGGAGGCCATCCGCACCAAGCAGCGCAGCGTCGAGATCGGGCACAGCATGAGGCAGTTCCTGAACATGCTCGGTATGCAGACGAGCGGAGGGCGCCGGGGCGGGTACGCGGTCCTCCGCAAGCAGATGGAAGCGCTCGCCGCGTGCAGGCTGACGATGGGGATGCACGCCGAGGGACGTGTCGTGACGGTCGATGCCAAACCCATAAAGCGATTCGAAGCGTGGCTCCAGATGGACGGCCAGCAACAGACCCTCTGGCCGGGCGTACTGGAATTATCTGAAGACTTCTACAACACCCTCGCCAGCCACGCCGTCCCGCTCGACTACCGAGCGCTCGCGGCGCTGAAGCATTCATCGCTCGCGCTCGACATCTACACATGGCTCGCCCACCGGCTCTGCCGAGTGAAGACCGCCAACGGCACACGCCTGAGCTGGGAGAACCTCCGCGACCAGTTCGGCCAGGAATACAACGTCTCCAAAGACTTCAAGCGCGAGTTCCGCCACAACCTGAACCAGGTCCTGGCCGTCTACCCCGACGCCCGCATCGGCGAGTTCCCCGGCGGGCTGGTCCTCTACCCGTCCCGCCCGCCGCTCAACCGGACCACGGTGAGCATGGCGCTGCCGTCGTCAACCGTGTCATCAACGGCAGCGATGATGGACACCGCTCCCAGAAGTGGACACGCTGACGAACGTGCCGACCATAAGACGATCGAGGGTCATGCGCTCGACGGCTCCAAACCGTCCCACCCTGTGGATAACTCAGCCAACTGACCAACTTACCCACGCTGAATCACCCCCCGGCCATGCGCTGAATCGCCCCCCCTTCCTCCCAGGTTCGTGCGCTGAATCACCCCCCCGTAAAACCTATAGAGAGATACCTATAGCCCTCCTGGTAGTTGTCAGCCCGGTTCTGTGGAGAAGTCTGCAAGGACGAAAACCACCCCAAGGACTCGGGCGCTGAGAGGCCCGAAGGTCCATTCAGGATCAGATCACCCAAGCGGCCACGCCGAGGCCCTTCCAGACGCGGAAGCGACCGACCCACCCTTCACCTTCACCGAACCGCCTTCCGCTTCTGGACGGGCGGTTTCTGGCCGATCAAGATCGATCTTCACACACCAAGTTGAATCGACCACATGAAATCTCCACTTTTCACGGCATCGCGTGCCCTCGCACGGCAAGCATGTTCTCGGCCCATTCGCGCCAAGCCCGGGATTCACCCTGCAACGCAACGGCCTGGAGCATGGGCTTGGTTTGCTCGTCGGATTTGTTCTTGCGGAGTTGCAGGCGGGTGAGAGCCTGATAGGTGGGTATGTGGCCGGGGTAGACCTCCAAGGCGGTTCGGTAGGTTGAGATCGCTTCGTCGGTGCGACCT
Organism: Phycisphaerales bacterium; assembly: GCA_044221955.1. Lineage (GTDB taxonomy): Bacteria > Planctomycetota > Phycisphaerae > Phycisphaerales > UBA1924 > CAZCPB01. The sequence continues at coordinate 31,601 of JBGAOD010000030.1, forward strand.
GCTCGTTCGAGCGTGAGAGCGAGGTTCATTCTGGGGTCGGGGTGCCCGGGCATGAGCTTGCGGGCCCACTCGAACTCTCCGGCGGCCTCGTAGAGCTTCTGCTGTTTGAGATAGACCGCGCCGAGGTTGTTGTGGGCGGGGCCGTGGTAGAGGTCGGCGGCCAGGGCTTCGCGGAGGAGCTTTTCGGCTTGCTTCAGTCGAGATGCACGCTCAGAATCCCCGTCGTGATTCTGATCGTGCCCTTGATCGTGATTCCGCCCGTCGCTGAGGTTGTTCAGGAGATCAGCCGCTTCGAGAGTCAGGGCCTGAGCCCTGAGCGGGTCGCGGGCGGCCTCGCTCTGCGGGGAGTACGGGCTCGATGATTCCGGCACGCTGACGCAGCCGATTAGCGTGGCAAGCGCTGACGACGCGAGAGCGAGGGCGACCACGCGCCCGACGCCGCGAAGTGTTGAACCGCTCCTGCTCATGTTCGTGCGCCGTGGTGCGCCGATCGGGCTGCCTGTGCTGCTGGGAATGTTCATGGGGTCCGGTGCTTTCTCTGTCGATCAAGTCGGTGATCAAGTCCGTGGATCAGGCCGGTCCGAGGTTGAGGGTCGGGCGTTGTTCATCTTCATTCGTTTGACACGAGCGATTCCAGCGACAGCACGGCTCGGAGTTGCAAGTCGGCCCCGGGCGTGACGGGCGCGGCAGTGTCGGGCGCAAGTTCGATCGAGGCGACCGTCCACGACGGTTCGCGTTGTCGCCAGGATTGCAGGAACGCGCCGAACTGGGGAAGGGTGAGTTGGGCGAGGGTGACGGCCTCGCGGCGGCGGGTGATCGCGGGGCCGCCGTCGTTGAGCGTGATCCGTTCGGAGGAGGGTGTCAACGAGAGCAGGCACGACGACGGGAGACCGCAAGCGGAAAGGGATTCGCTGAGCTTGGGGGCGAAGCTCTGGTCGGCGTTGTTGTTCGGCTTTCCGGCTGAATGGGAGGGACGAGCGGGCGTGATGCTGCGGAG
>JBGAOD010000031.1:0-34559 GCA_044221955.1 Phycisphaerales bacterium
CAGGCGGATGTCGATGAGCGCGAAGCGTCTGAGGAACTCCGCGCCGGCCCCGTAGCCCAGCCCCGTCGTGACGCCCAATGCAAGGCTGTACGCTGCGCCGAGCTTGGCTGGGTTGATGAAGTACGCGCTCGCGAACGCGGGAAGCGGGCCCTAGCCAACAGCCAGCGAACCGGGGCGGCCGTGCTCGATGCAATCCCCGACCTCATGTTCCGCATGCGCCGTGACGGCACGTACCTCGACTACCACGCCCCGCCCGGCACGAAGCTGCTTGCAACGCCCGAGCAGTTTCTCAACCACACCGCCCTGGAAGTTCTCGAGCCACCCCTGGCCAAGATGACCATGGCGTCCATCGCACAAGCACTCGGGACGGGCGGGCTCGCTCAAGGTGAGTACAGCGTCGCCGGGGATCGCTCGCCCCGGCACTTTGAAACTCGCATGGTCCCAGTTGGCAAGGACGAGGTACTGTGCCTGGTACGCGATATCACCCAGCGCAAGCAGCTCGAGGCGGACCTGATCCAGTCCCAGAAAATGGACGCGGTCGGGCAGCTCGCGGCGGGGATCGCGCACGATTTCAACAATCTGCTGTCGGCCATCTTTGCGTATGTCGGGCTCGCCCGGGCTCGCATCCGCCCCGGGGATCCCACGTCAGACGCCTTGGACGGCGTGGAAGCTTCCGCGAGCCAAGCCGCCGGGGTTGTCCGGTCGCTCCTCACTTTTACGCGCAAGTCTGCGCCGAACTTGGGAACAGTCGACCTCTGCGAGAGCGTCAGGCGGGTCGCCGGGCTCATCCGTCCGACCCTGCCAAGTTCCGTCAGCCTGGTCATCAGCCCGCCCGAATCGCAGCACGTCCCCTCCCCGGTCCACGTCCGAGGCGACGAGTCGCAACTCCAGCAGGTCATTCTCAATCTCGCCATCAACGCGCGTGATGCCATGCCCAACGGGGGCATCATCCGGTTCACCCTCGGGCGTGAATCCATCGGCGGAACGCCCTCGGGGTTCGCAACGCTCGATGTCTCCGACACCGGCAGCGGGATCGACCCCGCGCTGATCGCCAAGATCTTCGAACCGTTCTTCTCCACCAAGCCCAAGGAAGAGGCCTCGGGCTTGGGCCTTGCGATCACGCAAGGGATCGTCACAGCCCACGGTGGGACGATTACCGTGGACTCCCACCCGAACCGAGGGGCAACGTTCCATGTTCGGCTCCCGCTCGATCCGATCTCCCCCGGGCCAAGCGTCGCTCGACCGATGCGACTCACCGACCCTTCACGAGTGCTGGTCATCGACACGAACCGACAGGTCCGCGAGTTTCTGGCTTCCGGATTTTCGCGGGCCGGGTTCGCGGTCGATCAGGCCGACGGCGTAGACTCTGTGCGGACCGCCATGCAGCACCACCCCAACATCTCCGCCGCCGTCATCAACGCGGACCCGCACGAGTCCGCGCCAACGGTGCATCTCGGCGAGCTCCAAAGCCTGCTCCCGTCTATCCCGATCATCCTGCTGGCGACCCATCCCGAGTCGTTCACCAGCGATCCGACGAACGATCCGCACGATCAACTGCGAGTCATCGGCAAGCCGTTCCAGATTTCCGACCTTGTCGCCACGGTGGCCGGGATCGTTTCAGAAAACGCCGCAACGCCAGACGAAACTGACAAGAAAGCGGCGCTATGAGCAAGGCCATCCGCGCCATCCTCGCCGACGATCACGCGCTGGTCCGCTCCACGCTCGCCAACTGGCTCCGCGGGACCACGGACATCCAAGTCGCCGCAGAGGTGAAAACCGCCGAGGAAGCTCTCAACGAGTGCATCCGTCTTCTGCCCGACGTGCTCGTCATGGATATCGACATGCCGGGGCTCTCGTGCTTTGACGCGGCCCGCACCATCTCGGCCCGCTGCCCCAACGTCCGCATCGTCTTCCTCAGCGCGTTCATGCACGACCGGTATATCGAAGAAGCTTTGGCGGTCGGTGCGTCGGGGTACGTGACCAAAGGCCAGCCGCCCCAGGCCGTCACCGACGCCGTCCGTGCCGCCGCCACCGGGGGCACTTATTTCGTCCCGGAAGTCCAGGCACGGTTGGTGGTGGATTCCAGCGGCGTGCGCCTGTCAGGCCGCCCGCAGACCCGCATCTCCATGCTGACCCCCCGCGAACTCGAAGTCCTCCGCTACATCGCCCGCGGCATGTCCAAGAAAGAAATCGCCGACACGATCCACCTGAGCGTCAAGACCGTGGATAACCACTCGACGAGCCTGATGTCGAAGCTGGATATTCACGATCGCGTGGAACTCACACGCTTCGCCATCCGCGAAGGGCTCGCGGACGCCTAGTGGCTGCGTAGCCATCCACGCTGAACCACCTTCCGCCGCGTTCGGCTCAGCGATCGCGCGGAGCAGTACCCGCCGTTGGAGCGTCGCTCGGGCTCGGAGCATGGTTCGATCCGCGATTCGCGCGGTCCAGCAAAGCGCTCACACGCCGTCTGCGGAACTCATCGTCACCGAACACGCTGAGAACAACACCGACCCCACGCTCCGCCGGTGCTTTCACCACACCCGCCCGCGCTTGTGCATGGGTGTCCTCTGGCCGGTCCACGGGCGCGCGCGCGAGTCCGATCGCCGAAGTTTCGACAAGGTTCGCCGCCCGGGCGAACGACTTTGCTCCCAGCCCCGCGACCCCGCCGCCGAAGAACGAATCGGGCAGCCGCCCCACAAAGAACACCGTCCCCGGCGGGATCTCCGCGACCACGCCGCTGCTGCCTTGCGCGTAATTTGAGCGGGGAAAGACGGCCGTCAGCCCGCCGCTGATTCGTGCAAACTTGCTCGACGACCCCTGCCCGAACTTGTACACGCGATCAAACCCGCTGGGCACACGCAGATCGAGCGGGACCACGCGGCGTGAGGCCGACAGCGGACCCGTGTCCGCCACGCCCTGCTCAACTGGCCGCAGCGCCCGCGGGTCCGACTGCTGCGCCTGCGCCGACGCCGAGAACATTGCGCCGACCATCAGAATCACCGGGGCGAACAACCCGGAGCGTGCCGACCAAGGCAGAACTCCTCGGGTCCGGCCTCCGGTGTTCAGGTTTCGTTTCATTCGTGCCGCCGCCCTTCATGCGCCCCGGAGCGTGATGCGAAGGATAACCCGCACCGCCGCCTGCGCATCGTTGGTCGGCAGCTCCTCCAACGCCGCGCCCTTGGCACGCCAAGCGAAGATCGCGTGGAGCAACGGCTCGTCGACGGCCGTCCACCCGGTGTTCTCGCCGTTGAGAAAATCTGCGTCGATCACTTTCCCATCACGCCCAAAGGCGATCCACACGACAGGGTTCTTTGGCGACGCCGTCAATTGCGTGGTGACCGACCAGCGCGGGTTCGTGGTCTTGATTTCTAAGCCCTCAGCCGCGGCCGGCTTGCCGAGCCTGACCTCGACGACCTCCTTCAAGGCCGCCGCCACTGACTCGCGGTCAGACAGCACCCCCGGGCGATCGCCCGAAACACGACGGGGTTTGGGAAGTTTCTTGACTTCCTCAAAGTTCGCCGAAGGCTGCGGCACGGGAGACTGAACTGATCGGACCGCCACCGCTTCGGGTGTGCTCGCCGCAGGGCTTTGGATCAGCGGATCGACCGTCGGCGTGCGCTCGGGAGCGGGTTTCTCTGGTGCCGCTTCGCTCGGAGCGCTCTCCGGCACCGGGAAGGCGGGAACCGCGAGTTCGGAATCAGGGGGCATCGGGTCGGCCGCAATCGACCCGAAGGACGCGGGCTGCGCGTCAGCCATCGGCTCACCCTTTACGCCGCTCGGCTCCGCGCCCGGCGATTGGACCGATACGACGGGCTCGGTCGGCGGTGGGAGCACGGGCTGGGGGGACGGCAATTCCGCGGGAGCGGGCTCGGCGGGCGGGCTCGCGTGCGCAGGCGTCTTCTCAGCGTGTTCTGCTTCGACCGGTGCCTCCGAAGCCGCGTCCCCGGGCTCGTCGGGGCCCGGGTTGCCCGCCCGGTTCATGGCCATGGCCGCCTGCTCGACCGTCGCGAGAGGGGCGGAGTGCTCGGTCGGGTCCGCAAAGCCCAGCCAGGTCTCCGTCACCACCGACGACTTCTCAATCCCCAATTGCAGCCGCTTGATCTTCGCATCATCCAGCGGCGGCCTTTCCGCTTCGTCCTTCGGGAGCGGAAGTTCAATCGACGCCGACTCAATTGTGCTTGGTTTTTGTATGGATACAAACCGATCACCGTACTGAGCGATCGTCAGGGCCAGGCCCCCGTGAAAAACCACGCTCGCGACCAAGCCCGCGACGAGCGACCGAGATGTGCCGATAGGTGACGACATCGGATGGACTTTGAAACGCCAACACGCGAACCGCCCCGATTGCCACAGCTGGTCAGCGACTCGTTGCGGCCTCCTGCCGATAGATACGAATAATAGGAAGCTCGATCCCCGCAACCTTCCCTCTCGGAGCCATTTGTGATCCGCCCGTCCAGCAGATTCGCCACACTCCTCTGTGCCTGGGTACTTCACGCCGGTGTGGTACACGCCGCTGCTGTGCGCCTAGTGATCCCCGATCCTCCGACGAAGGGAGCGGAGGTGAAGCCCGCAACCGCCGCCACAAGCTTCGGACCTCTGTCTCCCGGCGACCCCGCGCCCGGGCTCTTCCTGAGTCGGTGGATTCAGGGCGAACCAATGGAGTCGGTGCCCCCCGGCAGCGTCACGGTGGTCGTTTTCTGGGCAAGCTGGTGCGACGCGAGCCAGTCGGCGATCCCGACCCTCAACTCAGCCCAACGCGAATCCGCCAAACTCGGAACCCGGGTTGTGGCGATCTCCGCGCGGGATGCCGAGGGTGAGAGCCCCGCGTCCGTCCAAGCTTTGCTCCAAGCCGGGACCGCTAAGCCCGAGTTCTCCGTTGCCTTCGACGAACGTCGGCGGACGACGCACGCCTGGCTTGATGCCGCGGACCAGGAATACATCCCTACCGCGTTCATCGTTGATCGCTCTGCCAAGATCGCGTGGATCGGGAGCCCGCTCTGGCCGCCGGGCGAGTTCCAGGAGGCCCTGGCTGCAACCGTCGCTGGCGAGTTCGGACCCGCGCAGCGCAAGAAGCTGCACGAGCGCTGGGAGAACTTCGTGGGCCGCGTGCGCACGCTCGAAGCGGACGCACAACTGGCTCGCCTCAACGGGCGGGTCGAGGACGCATCGCGGTTGTACGACGAACTGACATCTCTGAACACACGGAACGCCCCGGCCTATGTGCTGGCCAAGTTCGAGATGCTCCTCACCCCCCCCAACGAGGACAAGGCGTACGAGTTCGCACGCGGAGCGATCACCGGGCCGCTCCGCGACGACGCCACCGCGCTCAACGAGGTTGCGTGGTCGATCCTGGACACCGACGGGCTCACGAAGCGGGATTTCAAGCTCGCGTTGCTGGCCGCGCAAAGGGCCGCGGAGCTTTCGCACGAACAGGACGCCGCGATTTTGGACACCACCGCGCGTGCGTACCAGTGCCTGGGCGACCTCAACCGGGCCATCGCGTTCCAGGCACGGGCGGTCGAACTGGCCGGCGACGATCCCGACCACGAGGACTACGCGACGCGGCTCGCCGAATACCGCCAGGCCAAGGCCCGAGAGGCTCGTTAGCACGGGCAGTGTCGCGGCTGGAACCTCGGGCGACCGCGCGAGGCTCCAACACCGATGCGGTGCCCTACAACGAAATCTTGCCCAACCGAAGGGCCGCGCCGCCAGCCGATCGCACCGGCTTCCCGCCCTTGACCTGGAACTCGCCCGTGAGGTCCACCGACTGATATTCCAAGGCGTCCTTGGACTTGCCCAGCAAGCTCAAATCAAACAGGTACCCCGGCCCGGGCGGCATCGGCTGGAGCACGCGGTGCGTCTGCTCCTCGTCGAACGTCCACTCGGCCAGCACCGTCCCGTCGGGCCTGGTCATGCGGAACGTGAACGACCCCGGCACGGCGATCGGCACGACGCTCCGCTGCTGGTCGAACACGAACACCGTGACCGCCACGCTGTCCACGTAACCGTTGCCGTTGGTGTCGCGCGGGGAAGCGGCGAAGAGCTGCACCGCCGAGGGTGACGCGTCGCTGGGCTGCGGAGGGACGTCCCGTGCGCGCGGGTTCGTGGTCACGCACGCCGGGATCCCCAAGAGCGACGCCGCCACGAACGCTGCGCACACCCACGCACGCGCGATCGTGCGCAGCAGAGGGATGCCAGAGAATTGGGACCGGAGAACGCGCACGAGTAACCTCCTCTTACCGCGGACGCTCCGCCTCTTTGTTGAGACGTTCGAGCTCGCGCCGCGCCTGCTCGAGCGCCGCGGCGCTCGTAGAAACCTTCGTTGTCACGGGCGGCGGCACGCCCTCGTTGCTCGGAGTGCCGGGCACGGACTTCGGTTCATCCGCAGCACCCGGAACAAGCGGTTGAACCGGAGGCTGCCCCGGCAGCACCGGAGCTGCGGGAACCCCCGTCGGAAGATCGAGCCTCCGGATATAGTCGCGCACTTTCGAGGAATCTTCGAGTCGATTGATCTCCTGTTCCGTGATCCGATTGATGCGGTCGGTCATCGCGTCCGACTGCCCGTCGATCCCCGCCCCCGGCACGATGCGCGGGGTGAGAACCACAAGCAGTTCCGTTTTCACGTTGGACTTCTGGGTTGTCATGAACGGCCAGCCGAGCACCGGGATGTCCCCGATGAACGGAACCTTGGAGATTCGCTCCTGCTCGTTGGTCTGGATAAGCCCGCCGATCACCACGCTCTGCCCGTCCTTGACCGTCACGATCGTGTCGAGCGTGCGCTTACTGATGACCGACGCGAAAAAATCCTGACTGATCTGGGTCGTCTTGTTCGAGAGTGACGAGATCTCCGGCTTGATATCCATCCGCACAAACCCGTCCGCGTTGATCGAAGGCGTCACATTCAGGATGATGCCAATATCCTGCCGCCGGATGTCCGACCGCGTGGTGCCGGTCGTCAGGCGTTCAATGTTGTTGACCACCGCGATGTCCTCGCCCACCTGGATCTTGCCCTGTTGGTTGTTGCTCACCAGCAACTGCGGGTTGCTCAGCACCTCCAGTTTCCCTTGGACCTCAAGGGCACGGATCAATAGGCTGAAGTCAGTTGCTGAAACCGACAGGTTCGGAACACCGAGGGCCGTCGCCACGCCCGGCCCGCCCCCCAACGAGCCGTAGGTCAGCTTGGGCCCGCCGAACGGCCCGAACTTCATGTCCATGCCCCACGTGTCGTCGCTGTCGATCGTTACCTCCGCGAGCAGAACCTGGATCATGACCTGCGGCGGGGCGCTGTCGAGCTCCTTGACGATCTTGAGCACTGTCTCCGTAAACCGCGGCGAGGTCGAGATGACGAGCTTGTTGCTCTTGTCGTCGCCCACCACCGTCACTTCCTGCTCCAGCTGTCGCATCAGCGAGCCGCTCAGCCCCGGCCCGAGCGTCGTCCGCTGAACGTCCGCGTCGCCGTGGAAGTACTTCTGGAGCGTCGTCTCGATCTCCTTGGCCTTGGCGTTGCGGAGGTGGTACACGGTGCGTTCGCGCTCGGTCGCCTCGATGCTGTCAAGGTCCGCGATCAGCTTATGCACAAGCCCCAGGTACTCCTCGGTCCCTGACACGATCAGCGTGTTCGTCCGCGCGTCGATCGCTATCGACAGGCGCTGACGCTCATCGGGAACCGCCGTAACGTTGACGCCCTCCAAGCCACTCGACGCATCGCCCGCCTGCTCAGTCTTCGACTTGTCAGAAGATTGTGTAGGCAGGAGCACGTAGCTGCTGCCCTGCTGACGCAGATCGAACGTGTCGCGCAGTAGATCGGCCATCTGGCGGGCGTCGGCGTTGAGCAGGTGGTACTGCTCGATCTTCCTCGAGCCCGCCGAGGTGCCATCGAGGTCCTCGACGATCTCACGCACCAGCGCGCACATCTGCGGCGGGGCCGCCACCACGATCGAGTTGCTCCGCAGGTCCGGGGTCAGCGTTACCTGGTCGCGGATCACGCCGTCCACGTCGGCTTCGGTGGGTTGGCGTCCGATCTCACCGGAAATCTGCTTGACCAGGCTCTCGCGGAAGAACTGGATCTTCGTCGCCTGCCGCCCGCCCAGCCCGCCGGTGGTGCCGCTGATCGGCCGCCCGGCGAGCACGCTTTCGAGCAACCTCACGAGCTCCAGCGCGTTCGCGCTCTTGAGCTCGATGCGCTCGATCTTCCTCACGGTCTTAATCTCCGTGCTATCGAGCTGTGCGACGATCTTGCGGATCTCCGTGATATCTTGCTCGTTCCCCCCGACCACGATCGAGTTGAGCCGAACGTTTGCCAGCACGCTCACCGAGTCCGGGCCGCGCCGGGCGTTCTCCTTTTCCACGTACATCTGCTTGAGCGACGCCACCGCTTCCTCCGCGGGCACGTGCGAGAGCTGGATGATGTCGTTCCGCCCCGCCCCGGCCAGGCGTGCCGCATCCGCGGTCAGGGCCGCGATCACTTCCTTCACAACCTGAAAGTTCTCCTCGCTCGACGCGATGATGAGCAAGTTGTTCACGGGTTCGGCTTCAACGCTGAACGCGTCGGCCGCCGATTTGAGCGAGCCCGCCCGCAACCCGGCGTCGATCCGCTCCTTCATCAGCTTTTCGATCCGTGGCGCCAATTGCTTCACGTCCGCGTTGCTCACCGGTATGACGTGCAGCCCCACCGAGCTGTTAGCTTCCTCAGAATCAAGCGTGTTGAGCAGGCTCTCAAGGATGGCGAAACTGCGCGGGCTGGTCGAGACGATCAGCGCGTTGGTCCGCGCATCGGCCGAAACAATCACGCGATCCTCGATCCGCGACGATCCGACCGTCTCCCGCTGCTTGAAAATGTCCTGCACCACGCCAGCCACCCGGTCCGCGGACGCGTGCTTGAGCGGGAACGGCCTCACGGTGTTGGACGCCGAGGCCTTCTCGATGTCGAGCATCGATACCAGTTGCCTCACCACCGCGATGTTCGCCTGCGTGCCCACAACAATCAGTGAATTGGACTGCTCTTCGGGCGAGATCACAAGCCCCGTCACGGGCGCGAACAGATCCGCCTCGATCATCCCCGAACCCGTCGCGCCTTTGGTTCCGCTCTTCGTTCCGTTCGGTCCGTTGCTTGGTGCTGCATCCTTGCCCAGCACTTCGCCGGACTTTGCAAGCTCAGCGAGGCGCAGCCGACCGTACTGCTTTTGAAGCCCGATCGCCTCGGGCGCTGTCGCGGTCCCTTGCACGAGCACCTGGCGGAGCTTCTGCGCGAGCGGCACCGCGTCCGCAAACCTGAGCGGCAGAATCGCCGGCTCGATCCACTTGCTCGTCTCGTCGCTGTCAAGATCTTTCACAAGCACTTCAACGAACGCGACGGCCTCCTCACGCCCCGCGACGATGAGTAGGTTCGTGCGCTCATCGACCGACACAGCGATCTCGCCGGCGAGCGCCTGCCCGGTCGTAGTTGTGGGCAGCCCCTGACGCTTCGTGCCCGGCAAGCGACGCAACTGCTCCCCCTGCTTGAAGAGCTCTTCGACAACTCCCTTGATCCGACTAGCGGCCGCATTCTGCAGCGGGAACATGCGCACCACCACCGCTTCACCGACGGGCAGCGTATCGAGCGTCTTCACGATTTCCGTGAGCGTCGCTACGTTAGCCGCGGTCGACGCGATGACCACGGAGTTCGTCTCGTTGTCGGGGATCAAACGGATCGGCACGCCAAGGTCGAGCTTGGATTCAGTGTTTCCGACGCCGTTGTTCGCGATGGACAAACGCCGTACCTGCTCGGCGAGGGCCTTGGCCGGGCCTGTCTGGCTCGACTGCTCGCCGGGCTTGAGCATCGAGCGAAGCGTGTCGATCAACGGCGTGGCGCTCGCCTTCTTGAGCGCGATGACCGCAACCTTTTGTTCCGCGTTCACCGGCTCGGCGTCGAGCGCCCTCACCAACTCTGTCACCGCGCGCCCGTCGCCGGGGTGAGCAAGGATTGCCAGCGCACGCCGGGTGGTCATCGCGACGATTGTCACGGGCTCCGAAACCACTCCCGGTCTGTCCGCGGCCTGGGGTTTGCTCAGCCCCATGTCGTCGAGCGCTTTCTTGATGTCCTCGGGCGCGTTATTCGTGATGTCAACCATGAACACGCTCTGCCCGAGCTGCGTCGCCTGACCGGCCGCGCCGTCTCTCTCTACAAACGCCGGCACGTCCAGCTCGGCGATGACCTTGACCAGTTCGCCGCGCATGCGCGGGCTGCTCATGACCACAAGCGTGTTGCTCCCCCGATCAACCTCGATCGCCAGCGTCTCACCCATCTGCTGCGCGAGCGGGGTAAACGTCGCAATCAACGTTTGCCGGAGTCGGGCCGCGGGGACGTGCTTGAGTTTCACGACCTCCGGCGACATCCGCGTGAGTTCCCCCTTCTGCTGAAGGGTCTCCGCCAACGCCTTGATCTGCGCGAACTGCGCTTCGTCGGCCCGCACGATCAAAGCCCCGCTCGTGTCGTCCCCGAGCACGACCACCGCGCGCGGACCGCCGACGCGCTGCCCGGCCGGACCGAGCAGGAACATCTCGCGGATCGCCGATGCCAGCACCGAAGGCTTGGCCGTCCCCGTGAGCGGGATAACCCGCGCCTCGGGCAGGTTCGCAAACCCGGGAAGATCAAGCTGGGCGACGATGGCCCGAATGCGCTCCAGATCTCGCGGTGCCGCGAAGACCACGAGCGAGTTCGTGAGCGACTCAGCCGACACCGCGGGCCGCCCCTCGGTATCCACGAGCACCGTAGGGCCGACAAAGCGATCATCGTTGCGATCGCGCCCACCCGAGTTGTTCCCGTTGTTTCGTTGCTGGTTGATGAGCTGCTGGCGGGCCTGGTCTTCCAGCGGAGCACGGAACCCCTCGTTGAGCGATCGGGCGACGCTCGTCGCGTCAGCGTGCGTCAGACGGATAACCGTCAACTGCCGCGACGTGTCGTAGTCCTTCGTATCCAACTTCGTGAGCAGAGCACGGATTCCTTCCCACTCCTTGGCGTCACCGCTGATCACCAGCGAATCCGATGCGGGGTCCGGGATGATCGTCACGCCACGCGCCGCCGGGGACGCCGCCTCGGGGGCGTTGCGTCCATAGAACACCTCGAGCGCCTTGGCCGTCTGCTTGGCGTCTGCGAACTGAAGCTTGACAAACTCCGTGCGGCGGGCGGTCGCGTCCTTGACGTCCAGCGCCTTGACCATCTGCTCGATCTCGTCGATCTGGTCTTGCGCGGCAGAGATTGTCAGCGTGTTGTCCGCCGTCGTGTAGTCCACGCTCGCCTGCGGCTGACCCGCTTCGCCCCGTGACCGACTGCGCAGCATCTGACTCACCGTAAAGAACGCATCGTCGGCCATCGCGTTCTCAAGCCTGATGCGGCGGAACGCGAAGAGGCTCTTGACCGGCTCCTTGTCCAGCTTCCCGATCTGATCGACCACAAACTTGATGGCCTCGGACGAGCCGGTAAGCACCAGAGAATTGCTGCGCGTCACGGGAGTAATCAGCACCTTCACGTTCGGCGGCAACGCCTGCTTGAGCGACGCGGCGATCTCCGTGGCACGCGACGCCGAGAGAGTCACCGTCACCATGTTCGCGCTCTCCGCGCCCGGCGGCCTGTCGAGCTGCTTCACCAACGCGTTGACCTGCTCAAACGACTCATTCGGAGCTGAGACAATCAAAGAGTTCGTGCTCGGCTGCGGCGTCACCACAACCTGCTCGTCCCCCGCGTTGCCGGGGCGAGAAAACATCGCGCGTAACGTCGCAGCGGTCTCCTGCACGCCGCTGTTGGTCAGGTAGTAGATCTCGAACCGCCGGTCCTTACCTGTGTCCGGTTGGTCGATCTGCGCGACAAGGTCTTGAATGACCTTGGCGTTCTCCGGGTCTGCCGAAACCATCAGCACGTTGCCGTCAGCCGATCCGATGACCGACACCGGTATCTCGTTCAGGTTCAGGGCTCGGGCCCGTTCGGAAAAGAACTGCTGCAAACTCTGCGCTGCTCGGCCTGCGCGCGCGTGGCGAAGCGTGATCGCCTGAACCTGCTGACCGCTCGCAGTTCCGGCCGCGTCAAGGTCCTTGATATACCCGAGTGCCTGCTCGACGCGCTCGACTTTTCCAACGACCAGAACTGCCTTCCGCTTCCGGTCGACCTCGATCGTGACCGCGTCCGGGTCTGGGCCTCGCCAGGTTCGCCACCCCGGCGTGACCATCGCACGTTCAACAACCTGCTTCACCGCCGCGAGATCCGCGTTGGCCACCGTCATGGTCCTGACGGTCAGCTTCGCCTTCTCCGCTTCGGGCGTATCGAGCGCGGTGATCACTCGCTCGACCGTCGTGATCGCGTCGGCCGAGCCCATGACGACCAGGCTGTTGGTCCGCTCGTTGGGCTCGATCATGAGCCGATCATCAGTGCCGCCGCTGTTCCCACGTTGCCCCGTCGACCTTTCCCACTGCAACTGATCGGCGATGTTCGAGAGCGTTGGGCGCACGTCGTTCACACGCGCGTTCTTGAGCGTGATCACGCGGAATTGCATGTCGCGCGACTCGGCGGGTTTGTCGAAAGTGCCCGCGAGCGCCTTGATCTCCTCGAAATCTTCGTCCGACGCCGCCACCACGAGCGTGCCGCTCCGCTTGTCGCCCGCCACGGCCACGCGGTTTGAGACCCTTTGCCCCGGGCGGGACGAGACCTGAGCACGATCAGCGAAGAACTTCTGCAACGCCACCGCGACCATCGCGGCGTCCGCTCGCTCCAGCTTCACCGATCGCACAGGAAGCCCGTTCGTCTCTGCGGTGTCTATCTGCGCAACCAGCGCTCGCACTTCCGCGAGTTCTTCCTTGGCAGCGCGAACAACGAGAACGCTCGAACCATCCTGGGCCGAGATCCGCACCTTGCTCTTCCGCCCCGGGTCTTTGCCGATCACGACCTCGTCCACGATCCGCTGTACCGTACTCGGCGTGGCCTGCTGGAGCGTGATGATCGCGAGTTCCAGGTCCTTATCGTCCGACGGCGCGTCCGCGGCCGAGAGAAGCCGCTGGACCTCCGCGTGCTGCGGGTCCGAAGCCGTCACCAGCAATGAGTTCGTCCGCTCGTCCGCGATGAATCGCGCCTGCGGCATTTCCTGGGCCGCCGGGCCCTGCCGCTGCGCATCCATCAGCGACTGCAGAGTCCTGGAAAGGTCTACCGACTGCGCGTTCTTCAGCTCGTACCGTCGAATCGCGAGGCGGTTCTGCACCGGGCTCTGATCGATGAGCGCCACGAACCGATCGAGTAGCGGCATCGTCTCCGCCGGCGCGGCGACGATGATCGAAGCTCCGCCCGGATCGGCGGTCACTCTCACCTGCGAACCATCAACGACCCCGCTGACCTGCTCGCCGTGCTCGCCCGTGACCGTCACGTCCATCCGTCGGACACGCTGTGCCTGCTGCCCGCGCGGCGACGCACTCATCAGGTCCGCGATCGCATCCGCGGCCCGCCGCGCCGTCACCGACGCCAGCGGGTAGATTTTGACCGTCACCTTCTTAGCCACGTCAACCTGAGACACCGCCGCGATCAACGGGCCGACGGTCTCAAAGTCGCTCGGGTTCGCAAGCACGATCAGCGCAGACCCCGCCGGGTCCGCGAGTACGCTAATCGGACCGGAAAAGCCGCTGGGATTCGCTGGCCCCGACCGCCCGACCTGCCGCGTGGTCTGGTTCACTAACTCAGCGATCTGCCTCGCGTCGGACCCCTCGGGCAGTGTCACCACGCGGATCGTTGCGGGCTCGGCGGGCATCTCCCTTTCCAACTCCGCCGCCAAGGCCGCGAGCCGATCGGCCATGCGCGGCGAACCGAGAATCAAAATCGAATTGCTCGCTCGATCCACCGCGATGGTCACACCGGGCTCGTCACCGACGGCCACCTCGCCACGAGCAGCACCCGCCCCGGGCTGATCGGCGCCCGTCGTCCGGTCTGGTTCCCCGATCGCAAACGAAGACATCAGCACCCAACCCATCGGCGAGAAGTGAATTGCATCTGCGCGCCATCGGGGCGCGATCACGCCGCCTTCCGCGTGCGGGGGCTTCCCATCTTTCCCTTGGCTTCCATTCTCAGACTCTCCATCACCCGACGTCTTCTTCAGCAGTTCGTCGGTGGTGATCACTTCGACCTTCACGCCGCCCTGCTGCTCAAGCAACCGTTTGAGCGTGCGTGCCATCAGCGCCGCGTCTACGCGCGATCGGTCAACCGGCACCATCCGCATCTGTCGGCTCGCCGAGAGAGTGGCTGAATCCAGGTGCGAGGTCAGCGACTCGATCGACTTCATCTGCGCGTCGCTCGCGCGCACGATCATCGAGTTGCTCGCCTTGTCCACGCGAACGGTCGGGGGCTGTTCGATCGCCTTCTCTTCGGCAAACAGCGACTCCACGCTCGCCGCGAGGTCCGCCGCGTCCGCGTTCCGTAGTGTGATGATCCTTACCGACCGCTGAGCCGCGCCCCCAACGGTCGCGGGGTCCACGTCGAGCTGCGTCACAACCTGCTCGGCCATCTCGAGCATCGGCGCTGGGCCGCTCACCACGACCGCGTTCAGCCGCCGCTCCGCCGAGACACGAGCCTTCTCCGGCGCCTTGTTCCCCGGACGCGACATGAACTCTACTTTCGCCCAGCCCGGTATCCCGTCCAAGGGCGATTCGCGTGCCAACACTCCTTCCAACACCGGCGCTACCGCTTCGGCCCGTGCGTGCTTGAGAAAGATCGTCCGCACGCCAACACCGGCCGGCTCCACCGAATCGTCCATCGGGCGAATCAACTCCGCGGCTCGCGCGAGCTGCGCTGGCGATCCAGACACAATCACCGAATTGCTCGCTGGCTCCGCGGTCACGCTCGGCTTGGGTTCACCGGGTTTCACGGCGCCCTCCAAACCGCCCTTAAGCGCGGCCGCGACCGATGCCGCGGACCCCTTCTGAAGGCTGAACACGCGGACCTCAACCGTCTCAGCCATCCCAGGTTGATCCAGCGTCTGGATCAGTTCCCGCGCCATCGCAACCAACTCGGTCGGCACGCTCACGAGCAGTCGATTCGATTTGGAGTCCGCGTTCACCGTCGGCTGAGGAACGCCGAGCCCCGCTCGCTCCGCCCGTCGAAGCTCTTCGGGCCAGCGCGAGCGATCCGCGAGCATCGCCTGAACCGTCGCACTCACGCTGGTCGCGTCCGCGTGCTTCATCGCGACGACCTCGAGCTGTACGCGCGGAAGAGCGATCGCCCGGTCGTCGAACTCACGAAGTTTCTGGGCCGCCTCCGCGACCTGTTCGGGCGTGCCGATCGCCAGGATCGACCCCGATTTGGGCTCCGCGACCAACTCGAGCGGCGTGCGCCCTTGCGGCACAGTCGCGTTCACGATCTTGAGCACGGTCGCCGCGAGTGACACCGCGTCCGCCTTTGCGGGCGTGTACGTCAAGGCCGTGCGCTCCCCCGCGACCGCGGGCCGGTCCAGCCGCTCGATGAGTTGCTTGGCGAGTTCCAAGGTCGCCGCGGGGGCCGAGACAATGAGCGAGTTCACCCGCGCGTCAACCTCGACCCGCACCGTCGGCGGCTTGAACAGGTCCTGTCGAGCCTGCCGCGCATACTGCAATTTCAATTGGAGAATGCGGGGGTCGGTATCCTGCTGATCCGACAGCAACCGCTGAACGGTCTGCGCCAACACCGTCGCGTCCGTGTGCTTGAGCTCGAACGTCTCGACCTTCGGCGTACCGGCCTCGTTGGGCCGAACGTCCAGCGATTTCACGATCTCCTCGACCTTGTTCAGGTCCGCGTCCGCCCCGGAGAGCACGAGCGCGTTCGCGCCCGGCGCTGCCGTGACCAACGGCTTTCCGCCGCTCGGAAGGTCCATCGTCGGCAACATCTGCGTGATCGTCTGCGTCATCTGCGAGGCATCGCCGAAGCTCAGCGGGATGACCCGGATCACGTTGCGCCCCGCGTCCGCCGCGTCCGAGTCCAGGCTCTTGACCAGTTCCTCAGCAATCCGTTGCACCGACTCGGGCGCCGAGATCAGAAGCGTGTTGGACGCCGGATCGCTCGCGACTTCGAGCAGCGACTTGATATCGACGACCGACTTCCCATCCGCCGCCTGCTGCTCGCGTAATCTCGTCGTCAGCAGTTTCTCGAGCAACGGTTGCAAACGCTCGGCCCGCGCGTGCTTGAGCGGGTACATCTTGATCCCCGTCGCTGGCAGGTCGGCCCGCCCGTCGAGCTGCTGCAACACCTTGTCCACCTGCGGGAAGATCGTGCTCGGGCCGCTCACGATCAGCGTCCGCGTGGTGGGCTCCGTATCCACCGTCACCGGGCTCGCGACGCCCGTGTTCTGCCCCGACCCATAGATCGCCCCCGTCGTCGCCAGGTTCTTGATCGTCGTCGCGACCGCCGAAAGCTCCGCCCGGTTTACGCGGTACGTCTTGAGTTCCACATTCTCGGCGAGCTTCTGCTGGTCCAAGTTCTTGACGATCTGCTCGAACCCGCTCAGCCGTTTGGCTGGCGCGTCAACGATCAGCGAGTTCGTGCCGCGGTCCGCACGAACCACGATCTCACGCGGGCGCTGCAGGTCGGGGCGCGGCTGGCCGTTCCGCGGATCGCGCGGCATCGGCGGTTCGGGGAACATCTGGTCGATCGTCTTGGCGAGCTCTTCAGCACGCGCGATCTTCAGCGGGAAGATCCTGATCTCACGCCCGTCGGAATCCACCGACTGCTGCTCGTTCAACTGCTCGATGATCGCCTGGATCTCCGGCAGCAGGTCCGCGTGCGCTGAAACAATCAGCGTGTTCGTCGCAGGGTCTGCCTGGATCTCGACCGGTTGCTTGTTCTTCTGCTCGACCCCGCGGCGGTCATACGACGACTGCAGCACTGTCGCGAGGTTCGCCGCGTCCGTCGTGCGAACTTTCAGGATCCGGATCGGCGGACGCTCCGCCGAGCGCTGGTTGTCCAAGCTCTTCACCAGGGCATCGATCACCACGAACTGCGCCGGCTGGGCCGCCACGAGCAGCGAATTGGTTGCCTCGATGGGCTCGAACACCGGGTCGGGCCCGCCTCGAATCTGCAGCGACTTGCTCGACCGCATCAGATCACCGAGGAACGCGATCACTTCGCCGACTTTCGCGTTCCGCAGCTCGATCATGCGGATCTCGCGGGCCGGTCCAGACTGTCGCTGCAACTCGTCGAGCACCTTGCCAAACCGCTGCATCGCGTCAACATCACCGACGACCATCAACGAGTTCGTGTTCTCATCCACCGTCACATCAACGGCGTTCGCGCCGGGGATCTGTTTGATCTGCGCGTTGTAGATCTCCAACGCTCGACCGCGCACCTCCGCCGCCTTGGCGTTGGCGATCGGCACAACCCGCAATCCCTTCTCGACCGGCACCGCCTGCAGATCCTTGAGCATCGTCTCGACGCGCTCGAACGTCACCTCATCGCCAGCGACGATCAACGTCGAACTCTTCGGCTCGCTCTCGATCAGCACGTTCACCGGCGGCTTGCCGGGCTGGCCCGGGCCCGAGAGCGTTCCCTGGCGCGATAGTCCCTGCAACGTCTGCGCGATCGACTTCAAGTCCGCGCCGATGATGTGGTACGTGCGAAGCTGCGCCGCCGGCGGCAACTCCACTCGATCCAGTTGGGCCGCCAGCGCCTTGAGCGATTCCTGCCGATCCGCGGGCGCATCGATGATCAGCGAATTGCTGCTCGCCTCCGCCGAGACCGTAACCTCCTTGGCCTTCTGCAACCACGGCATCGGGCGGTTCTGGCGATCCACCGGTACCGGGGGCAACGGATACAGCTTGTC
Organism: Phycisphaerales bacterium; assembly: GCA_044221955.1. Classification (GTDB taxonomy): domain Bacteria; phylum Planctomycetota; class Phycisphaerae; order Phycisphaerales; family UBA1924; genus CAZCPB01. The sequence goes on from JBGAOD010000031.1 coordinate 17,799, forward strand.
CATCGCCGCCGCGACGTCCACCGCCTTGGCGACCTTGAGCGGGAACAACTGCGTCACCCGCTCCGGCCCGTCCTTTTTTTCCTTGTTCAGGTCGTCCACGAACGCGCGGATCTCCGCAAATAGCGGCTCAGCGGCCGACACAATCAGCGTATTGGTCGAAGCGTCCGCGCTGATATCGACGGGCTTGGCCGCTCGTTCCGCTGGGGAGCGTCCGCTGTATTGTTTGCTCAGCATCGCCGCGATCGACGCGGCGTCCGCCGACTTTACCTGCACCAACTTCAGCGGCGGCAGCGTCGTGCGATCGACCTGGTCCAATCGCCGCACGAACTCGGAGATCATCGCGTGCTGCGACTCCTCGGCCGTCACCAGCAGCGAGTTCGTGCGATCGATCGCTTGGATCACCGGCTCGGACCACCGCTGCCCTCCATCGGCCGCGCTCAGACCCTTCAGCAGCTCGGTCAATGACCCGACGATGTCCTTGGCCTGAACGTTGGTGACCTCAACCACGCGCGTTGCACGCGGTGGGGGCATCAACTGCTGGGCCTGCGTCATCGCTTCGGCGAACAGCTTCATCGCCGAAGGTTTTCCCGACACGATCACATTCCGCGACGCCGCGTCGAACTCCGCTGAAACAACCCCGGCCTCGGCCTCGCTCAGGCCCTTCGTCCGCTCCGCGTACAACCTCTGCGCACGCTCGATGACACCCGACGGGTTCGAGCCAGGGACCTGCACGATCCGAAGCTCTTTCCCGGCCGCAATCTCCGCGTCTAGACGCTTGACGAGCTGTTCGATGACCGGCATCTGCGCCCGATCACCGCGCACGATCAGGGTTCCCAACTCGTCGAGCGGCTCGAACGCCGGCTCGTGGTACGCCGACCCGTCCTCTGGAGTCAGCATGGGCTTTGCCAGACGCGACAAACGCGGCGCGAGCTCGCTCGGCTTCACCTTCACGAGCTGGAACGTCCGAGATTCCAGGTCGATCGTCGCGTTCGCCTGCGCCGACGTTAGCAACGCGTCGAACGCCGCCAGCCCCGCCTTTGATCCGATCAGCGTCACCGACCGCGAGGGCCCGTCGAGCGTCACGATCACCGGCTCTCGCTCCGATTTGCCCGTCGCCTGGTAGAGATCCTGCGCCCGCTTGACGACCGCCGCCGGATCGCCCGTCGCGATCCGCGAAACCCGAACCTCCTTATCGCTCGTTGATGGGACGTCAAGCCCCTTCACCAACTGCTCGAAAGACGCAACCTCTTCTCCCGGCCCCGAGACAATCACTCCCTTCCCGTCCGGCGTGGCAACGAACTTGGTCACCGCGAGCTGCCGCGGTGAAAGCAGCCGCCCCGCGATCTGCTCGACCTGGCTGGCCTGGACATGAGCAAGGCGAAGGACCGAGGCTCGGTTGTCGGACTTGGAATTGCTGCCCGTGCCCACTCCGGGGTCGAACTCCCCGAGGAGCGCCGTGGCCTGCGCGATCATCGCGCGTGAGCCGACCACCGTCACCTTGCCCGACTCGGTCAACGGCAGCACCGTCGGCTTGCGATTGACCGGCACCGTCGCGAAGAGCCCGTTGAGCTTCTCGGCCGCCGCCGCCGGAGACGCCGCGACGAGCGTAAACGTCATCATCTGCGCGCCGTCCGACCCGCCGTCGGGCACGTCCAGCAGCGCGATCAACTCCTCCGCGGTCCGAATCCGGCTCGCGGAACCCACCGCGACAATCGAGTTCGTTCGCGTGTCGGGCTGCAGGTTCAGCCCCGCGACCGAGATGTCCTGCACCGTCGTCTGCTTGCCGTCCTTATCCACAAACGTCTGCTTGACTCGCTCGCCTAGCAACCCGCGCAACGCCCCGAACACCGCGTCCGCCTGCGCGTACTTCAGCGAGAAGAGCTTGAACGCCGTGTCCACCTGCTTGACGTCGATCGCCTGGATCACGTCACGGATCCGACGGCACTGCGCCGCCGTCTCCATCACGATCACCAGGTTCTGCTGCGGCACCGCCGTTACGCCGCCGAACGGTCCAACCAGCGCCTTGATCTGCTCGGCCACCACCGTCGCGTTCGCGTTGTCCAGCGGCACTGTCAGGGTGAGGTACTGCTCCGGGCGCGCATCCGCTGGCACGGTTCCAGTCGCCACCGCGCCCGCCTTTTTCGCCGAATCCTGGAGCGTCGCCAGGTACAAGAACTGATCCTGACGCCGGAGCTGCACCCCGTGCATCGCCAGGTTGAGATTCAGAATGCTCAACGCCTCATCGAACGAATACGACGACGCGCCGATGAACGTCATGCTCGCGGCCGGCACCGCCGCTTCACGGATAATCGGAAGCCCGCTCTCCCGCGCGAAGAAATCCAGCACCATCCCGAACGGCGTTTCCTTGAAATTAAACGAGATCCGAACCGGCTGCGCCGCGGGCTGGCCGGCGGGCTGCGCCGCTGGTCGCGCCGCTGGTTGTGCCGCTGGTTGCACCGGAGCCGTAGGCACCGGCGCAGGAGCAACTTGCGACGGCGCAGAACTCTCCGACCGAGACGAAGGCAGAGGCCCCGCCGACTGCGCGTCGGTGTTCTGCCCCCACACCGATACCGCCCCGCCCGCCACCGAAACGATCAACGAGGCCGACCACGCGACCCGAGCGCCGGTTGTTTTCCGCATCCGAACACCTTCCTTCTCGCCAGCCAAAGGCCAGCGTGCGCAGTGTACCGCTTCGGCCTCCCGCGCGACACCGCGCTGCCCCGACCGGAACGATTCGTCCTCAGCCAACAACCAACATTCCAGAAACAAACACCGAGCATCGGGCCAGCCAAAGCCCGATCATCGGGCGGGCTTTCGCTCACGGCCCCGTAACATCGAGCATCAGGCTCGACAATCGCCACTACTTGACAGGACGGCGCGACGCGAAAGTTTCCCCGTTGTACAGCTCGAACTTTTCGCCGCCAATCAGGAAGACCGCACGCTCTCCCTGCCCCTCAACAAACTCAACGTCGAGCAACTTCCCACCCGCGCGCAGCGTCTGCCCCTCGTTGGTCTTCATGTTGACCAACCACGCCTCAACCCCGTTGCGCCCCGACACCACGCTCGTGAGGCGCCAGTCGTTGTACAGCGGCAGCGGCGGTGGCGCAGGCACCGGCTGCGGCGGCGGGATCGGGTTCGTGTTCACGGCCACCACCGGTGCCGCAGGAGCTGGCCCCTTGAACGGGTTCCGTGCCGCGATCGTCCGCATCACCTGGTCCATCTCGACAGGGATCGCCGCCTGCGCAGGGTCCACGTCCTTGCCGCCGACAAGATCCGGCGCAAACGCGGTTGCGACCTCAACGCTGAACTTGAACCGGTCGCGATCCTTCCCCATCGACTCGATCGAGAAAGCCTCCAACCGGTGAATCCAAGGTTGAGACTGCAGCAACGCCACCGCCCGGAGTACCTGAGGCCACGAGCCCACCGCGTCCAGCTTCCCGTTGATCACCGCAAAGTCCGGCGTCTTCTTCAGCGATCGCCGAAGCCCGCTCTGCAACTTCGAGAGCCCGGACACCGGATTGGCCAGCACCTTCGGAGTCCCGCTGTTGATCTGAATTTCAGACAACCCTGACGTCTCGGCGATCCGGCTCAGCCCGTTGCGAAAGCGGTCGACCACCTGATCTTCCTTCTTCCCCAGCGTCGATGCTCCGAACTCCTGCAGCCGCTTGGCCACGCTCTCACGGTCCGCGAGTTTCTCTTCCAACCCCCGCACCGCCGACCGTGAACCCTCCAGCTGCCCCGCCAACTCGTCCCGCGGCGCAGCATAAAGACTCTGGTAGGACAGCCACGCCGCGATCAGGACCGCCCCTGCCGCCCCGCCCACTTTCATCGCAAAGGGATTGAGGTTCACTCCCCGCCCCCTTTCACGCCGCCGCCCTTGCTCGCGGGATCGGGCTTGGTCCCGCCTTCACCCTTGGGCTCGGGCCTGGTCTCACCCTTCGCGTCAGGGCCGGGCTGCGACTTGGGCTCGGACGTGGTGTTCGCTTTCGTGCCCGACCCCGAAGCTCCCGTCGAGTTTTTTCCTGGGACCGACTTCTCACCCGACGGTCCAGCCCCGCTCCCCGCCCCGCCGCGCGGGCTCTTCTTCGTTGTGGTCACCACGAAGCTGAAATGGTCGGGGATGTCCGGCCCTTTACTCTCAACGTTGTCAAAGTTCAGATCCAGCAAACGCCCGCGAAGATCCGCCGCCACCGCACGCTGCGACATCTTGCCATCGAGCGAGAACGCCGCCGCCTGCCGCGTGACCCAAGCCCCGTCCGGGTAGCTCGAACTCTTCGGGGTGAAAACCACCTCGGCGCTCATGTGCGCGCCGAGCCCGTCCATCACCGCCGACTCCGGCGGGGGCAGCTGCTCGTTGAGCAACGCCAGGTACGCCAGCCAGTCCACCCGCGCCGACGACCATTGCTCTACATGCGACGAGCGCGCGTGCTTGACCAGGAACTCGTCGTACTCCTTCTTGAGCACCGCTTCCTTCTCACGCGACGCACGCACACGCGACCCCAGCGCCGAGAGACTCTGCAAGCCCGCCACGTACCCACCGCCGGCGATCACGATCGCGCCCAAGACACCCAGCAGCACCTTGGTCCGTCGCGCCTTTCCAAGGTCGGGCGCTCGCCGAGGGTTCGCGAAGTCCAGCATCTCGAGCCCCGTCATCGGCTCCATCAGCAGCCCGATCAACGGCAGGAACTCGCCGACATCCTCGACCGGCAAGCCCTCGTTCTTCTCGTTCACGGTCACGCTCGACGGCACGCCGACCAACTCATGCCCGCACCCCAACTGGGCCGCCGATCGCTCCGCCGCCAGGCTCGCAAACGCCCCGCCACCAAGCACCGAAACAACCTCGACCTCTTGCGAACCGTGCGTCGCCCGATGGCTCATCCACGTCCGTTTCGCCTCAACGGCGATCTTCTCCGCGTAGGCCTCGGCGTCGTTCACCGAGCCCGGCCTCGCCAGATCGACCGCACGCGCAAAGGTCAACGCCCCGTTCTCCACGATCACAAACTCGACCGTGTACCACCCGATCGTCATCCCCAGCACCGGGCCCGCACGCCGCTGCGAACGCTCCGCCAGCAGCGCCGACGCCCCATAGCACCGCAGCCCGATCCGCTTCAGTCCGAGTTGGCCGGCCTCAGCCATCTCGCGGCACCACCGCATCCGCTCGGCCGGCAACGCCGCGGCCATCACGTTCGTCAGCGCCGCCGGCTCGACAGCGACCGCCGCAGCACCCTGCCCACCCGGCACCGATGCAACAGCCCCGCCGATACCCCCCCCATCACCGGTGGGTTTACCCGCCGCCAGCGGTCCTACCACCCCAGGATTCAGCGGCACATAGTCCACCGCCGTCCCCTCCATCGCCATCGTCAACTGCCGAGTCATCTGAAGCCGAACCATCCCACCGACATCCGATTCCGACGCCTCGCCCGCCGGCAGTGTCAAACGCTTGAGCACTACGTCGCCGCGCGGCATCGACAGCACCACCCGCGAGCACGGCGCGCTGGTCGCGCGGAGCAACCGAGTGTTCCACTCCCCCACCGCGGCCGCGTTCTCAACCGACTCGCCCTGGGGCCGTGTCGCGGACAGCACACCCTGCACCGCCACCCGCCCGTCCTGCGCACTCCCCCACAATACCGACAGCCGGTTGATCAAGATCCCACCACACAACCAGATCCGCGTCCGACCATGCATTCGCTCCGATCAGCCCTTTAATCCTCGCCCTCAACGAGCCTCGCCTCCCGATCGCCCCCTCCACCGCCCTACTCGCCGATCCGCCTTGCCGTCTGAATCCCTTTCCGAATTGCCTTCGGGGCCGGTTGACGCGCCCGGGAATCACCCTTCGCAATCTCGGCGGTCCCGTCGCTCGCCGCCCCAGCGTCGCCGCGCGGATCGCTCCCAGGTGGAACGATATCAGTATCGTCCACCTCTCCGTTTTCTCCGCGAAGTTCAGCCCTTCCCTCGCCAGCCTTCTCCACCCCCCCCTGATTCCGCGCCCGTGCCTCCGTCCACGCCCGCAGCGGTCCTTCCAGCGTCACATCGCGCAATAACGCTAATCGAGGCCGCTCCGACGACACGTCCACCACAAACTCGAACACCTGTCGCCCTTCCAGAGCAATCTCTGCGTCCGCAGCACGCCGGACATTGGACGCTGCTTGCCGACGCTCCCCCGGGTCAACGACGCCGCGCCGACCGCCCTCTGGAAAACCCGCCGAGAGCTGCTCCGACGCCGCCCCCCGCCCGCCGATACGCTCCAGCCCCGCCTCGATCCGCACCCGCCACTGCAAACTCCGAACCGCAAGGGACCCCACCGCGCTCTCGAATTGAGCCGGCGAAAGCACGCCCTCCGCCACCGGCCACGCCACACTCCGCAACGCGTTCGCGTCCAGCCGCCCACGCGTCCGCACCACGAGCTCCGCCGCGTCAACCCCGATCCCGGGAACACACGCCAGCACCCGCGCGGACGCTCGTGACAGGTCGATGCGGCCCGGCAGGTACTCCTCCCGCGTCGTCGTCACCGCGTCGAGCACAGCGCCCCACTCTGAAGGTTTCACCTCCGAACCGCGGAGCACCGCCACGACTGATGCCGCGTCGCCCATCGACCGGCCAGAGGTCATCGCGCCCTTGAACACCCCGGCGAGCGTGGGCCCCAGCCGCTCGGTCAACTCCTCTCCCAACCCCTCCGTCCACGCTTGGCTTACAAAGATCCGCGAACGACCGATCTGATCAACCCTCGCCGCACCAAGGTTCGGAGCGGGAACGCCCGCCTGAACGTTCGCGTCCGCGCTGACCGCCGTCCAGCTCACGCCCACACCGTCGGGGCTTTGCGCCCTCGTGAGTTCCTTCACTTCTTCGGTCGATCCGAACGGAGCAGACCTCGCCGCCGCGACAATCGATCCCGCCCCCGCCTGATCCACCGCGTGCGAGGCCACCAGCATCTCGACGCTCGCCGTATTCACGTTGAGACGCGCAGCCTCAGGCTCGATCTTCCCGATCACCCGCGCAACCCCGCGGACCCCATCCTCCGCGAACACCTCCACCTCGTCGTCAACCTCCGGCACCCCCCCGCCCACGACCACCTCACGCTGCGCCGCCAGCCGCGCCATCACCGCTTGGATCCCGGACCACGCCGCCGCCCGCGCCTGCGCCCGCTTCATCGAGCTCGACAGCGACGCAACCTGCGCGTCCGCCCGCGTCAACATCCCCCAGCCAATCAGCGCCGACAGCACGACCACAATGAGCACCGCGAAAATCACCACGCCGCGCCGCGACCCGCCCGTCGCGCCGGCACCCAAGATCTGTCGCGCCTTAGGGCTCACCGCCCCTCCTTCCACGCCGCCGTCGGGCCGTCAGGGATCACGATCGTGCGCACCCGGTCCGGCTCCCCCCTCGGCGCCCCCGCGTCACCGGTCGTCCCGCTCGCCGTTGGGCCCGCCCGCGCTCCCGCCCACACCGCGACCTCCACCGCCGCCGGGAACCCATCCTCCTTCTCGCTGTCAAACTCGGCCCGCCAAGCCCGCCCGTCGAAGTACCGAAATCGCAACCGACGCACGCCCTCGGCCACAGAATCCGCACCCGACCCAACGCCATCCTGCGCGGACACCCCGGCCCGCCTCACCCGCACCACGCCCCCCGTCGCATCAAACGAGTACGTCGCCCTGGAAATCTCGGTGCTCGTTCCATCCGCCGACCCAACAACCCGACGCGTCAGCACGCTCAACTCCGCCCCCCCGCCCTTGATCCCCGCGCCCGCACGACCGTCGCTGACAATCGACGCCGCCAGGTCAGATTCGATGCGGTCGATCAGCACACCAACCACGCGGGCACCGGCCGTCTCTCGCCCGAGTTCCTCCCGACGCTTCCCCAGCGTCTCCATGAACGAGAACACCGCTCCGACCAGCAGCGCCGTCAAGCCCAGCGCGAGCAACACCTCAAACAACGTGAACCCCCGACGAGCTCGCACACGCACCACAATCACCGCGAACCCCCGATCGGACCATCGGCGGCCCTTGACGACAGCCGCACGAACTGCGTCACCGAGAACGACGCGGAGACGGACTCGCTCCCTCCCCCCCGACGCCGACGGGCCACGATCGTGACCGCCGCCAACCCGTCAAACGAACTACCCCGCGTCCGAACCTCCAACTCCCACCCCGACACTCGCGCCGGGGGTTCGCGGGAAAAGTCCGACGGGCCCAGCCCTTCGCCCGCATCGATCGCCGATCCCTCCCCAAGCTCACGCTCGTCCCACGCCGGCACCGGCCCGTTCAGAGTCTCAGGGCGAGCGATCCCCGCTTCGATCTTCGCCATCGCCGACGCCGCCAAATCCATCGCGTGAGTCTGGTCGCGTGCCAGCACGACCGCCGCCGCCGCCCGCTGGACCGCAGTGAGAACCGCCAACGCAGCGACCACAAAGATCGCTAGCGCGACGACCACTTCCAGCAACATCGCTCCGCGACACCCCACACCCGCCGGAAGATTCTTGGAGCCTTCATCCGCACTCATCGGGATTTCTCCCCGGGCATGCTTGACTCGCCCGTGCCGCGACCTCCCCGTCGAGACCCGCCCCGCCCCGCCGCAGAGATCTCCACCACCCGCGCCGCACCGCTGAAGGAATCGATCCGCACCTCCGCCGATCGACCGTGCCCGTCCTCGATCGTCACGCCCCCTTCCCCGATCGCGCTCCCGTCCGGGAAAAAGACCGCCAACATCAACTCCTCGGGCGGCGTGATTTCATCCGAATCGTCTACGGATCCCACACCCGTGCCGGGCCGCGTTACAACGACAACTCCCGCTTCGAGCACCGCCCGTACCCGCCCGGACAACATACCAGAGCCCTCCAAGTCCTTCCCCACCACGCCTTGCAATACCGACGCAAACTCCGATCCGTCGCCCGCGCCGGAGGCACGCTCTTCAACCACACTCGATACCAGTTCGCACGCTCGCCCCGCGTGCGTCCGGCTTGAAGCCGCAACTGCGCAACCGCGCCGCGCCGACTCCGCTCGGCACTCCTCCAGCCCCGCCTCCAGTCGAACGCACGCTTCGCGGAACCTCGCGTCCCGAACCCAACGAAGGAGCGGCGGCAACGTCAGCGCAGCCAGCGCAGCCGCGATGGCGATCGCGATCGTGAGCTCAAGAATCGTAAACGCTTTCGGGGCCCGGCGAGAACTCATCCGTCCCCCTCCCCCGCTCCGTTCACCGGACAGACGGGCCGAATCCGGCCTTCTTACGAGCCGCCCGTCTTCGTCCCAGATCCCGTCGAGCCAGCGCCGCCCCCCGACGACGACTCGCTGTCCGATTCGGTCCACGACACGATGTCGTCGTCGCCGCCCTCTTGCTTGTCAGGCCCGAACGACCACAGGTCAAAGCTGTCCTCGTCGCCGTGATCGCTCTTCTGCCGGTAATTCCAAGGCGTGCCCCACTGATCGGCCTTCATCGGCTTCTCAAGCTCCTTGGTCCACTTGGTCGCGTCGGCGTCCGCGTCGAGCTTTTCCTTGTTCCACAGAACCTCGACACCCTCCTCGTCCGTCGGGTACCGATCAAACTTCACACGGAACTGCTTCAGCGCCGACTCAATCGTCTTGAGGTCCGTCTTCGCCAGCCCAACCTTCGCTTCCTTCTGCTTGCTGAACAGCGCGATCCCCACCAGCCCGGACAACGCCACCACGATCGCGATCACGATCAGCACTTCGATCAGCGTGAAGCCCGAGCGCCGCCCTGCCACCACACGTCCAGCCGCCGCACGTCCCGCCCCGCTCCGCACGCCGCTCGATTCAATCATTCGCTTCTCGCTCATCTCACGATTCCCTTCTTCAAAGCGGCCCCATTCCATCGGAGCCGGCAGTGTGTGCCGATCAAACGGACGGACTTCAAAGCCCAACATCTACCCGTTCTTCCGCTCGAACTCTTTCATGAACGAGGCCATCGCCTCCGCGCCCTTCATCGGGAACGCGTTGTACACGCTCGCCCGCATCCCCCCCGTCGCCCGGTGCCCCTTCAGCCCGTCCATCCCGGCCTTCCCGGCCTCCTTGATGAACAACTCGTCGAGCGCATCCGTCGGAGTCCGGAACGTGATGTTCATCAGCGACCGGCTGTCGGGCCGCGCGTGTCCTTTGAAGAACTTCGAGCCGTCCAGCACGTCGTAGATCAGCTTGGCCTTGGCCGCGTTCCGCTTGCCCATGACCTCCAGCCCGCCCTCTTTCAAGATCCACTTGAACACCAGACCGCACACATAAATATTGAACGCCGGCGGCGTGTTGTGACGGCTCTCGTCCTTCGCATGAACCCGGTACTGCGCCATCAGTGGCAGCTCACGCGGCTTGCGATCCAGCAAGCCCTCGTGGATCACCACGATCGTCGTTCCTGCCGCACCCAGGTTCTTCTGCGCCCCCGCGTACGTCAGCCCGTACTTCGTCAGGTCGCAAGGCCGGGAGTAAATATCGCTCGACATGTCGCACACCAACGGCACGCCCTTGGGCGCGACCGGATCGGTATGAAACTCCGTCCCGTAGATCGTGTTGTTGCTACAGAAATGCGCGTACGCCGGGTTCGACGAGAACTTGATCTCACTCTGTTTGGGCACAAACGTGTGATTGTTCGGCTTGCCGTCAAACGCGACATTCACCGTGCCGTACAACTTCGCCTGCTCGGCCGACTTTTCCGCCCAGTACCCCGTCACCAGGTAGTCCGCGGTGCCGTCCTGCGGCAGTAAGTTCGCCGGGACCATCCAGTTCTGCGTCGTCGCGCCGCCCGTCAGGAACAAAACCTTGTACGACGAGGGCAAGTTGCTGACCTTCCGGAAGTCCGCCTCCGCCTCGGCCAGCACCTTGTCGAACACCTTGCCGCGATGGCTGTGCTCCATGATCCCGATACCAGACCCGGCGATGTTCCACAGGTCCTGCTGGGCCTGTTTCAGAACCTCGTCGGGAAGGCACCCGGGCCCCGCCGAGAAGTTGAAGATCCGCTCCGAAACCGCGGAGCCAGCCTTGCCCATGGACGCCGTCGGGTGCGATGCGATGGTGGTCATGAAAACATGATACCGCGCCGCCCCGCCGCGAGCACAGGCACAACCCGTCCATATACCGGCCAGATTATCGAACGGGCCGAGTCACCGCAGACCCATCACGCCGCCAGCGGCACGATCGACCGCCCCGCCCCAGACCGCGCCGCCTCCAACTGGCGGAACACGTCCATCAGCAGCGCCCGGTCCGCGTCGGCCCCGACCAGCCACCCCGAATACCGCATGTCCTCGAGCAAATCGTCGCGCAGGTGCGTCAGCGATTCCGCCGGTGCCGTCGAGCACACCATGCACAGCCCCGCCGCAACCCGCCCCAGCGTCATCGGCCCGTAAGACCCGTGCGCGATCTCCGACTGCACGAACGAAAGATGGTCCGCCCCCTGCAGCACCTCGCCGTGCATCAGCACATGTTGGGCCCGCAGCAGCGTCTCGATCCCGTCCCCGTCATGGAACGCCGAGATCTTCGACGCCGCCAGCCGCAGTAAAACCTCCGGCTCATCGCCCGCGATCCGGGCCGCCGATTCCATGATCGCCACACGCTCCGATTCGTCCAGCCCGCTGTCCCGCGTCGCGATCCACGCGCTCACCGCCCGCGCTGCCGCCTTCGCGCCACGCGAACGCACGTCCCCGAGCCGCCCGCGCGACATCGCGTACGCCAGGTGCCGCAGCGACAGGTCCGCGTGAATCGCCTCCGCGTCCAGCGTCCCGCCCGAATCCGCCACCCTCGTTGACAACGGCCTGCGCCCCTGCATCCGATCCTCGAAGTTCAACCGCTGCGGCGTTCGCGACAACGTTGCCGCCGCCTCGATCAACGCCCGCGAGATCGGCGCGTGCTCGCTCCCCACCTCCGCGCCCAGCGACACCCGGTCCGGGTCCAGCCGCAGCGGGAATACCGACGAGTACGCCAAAGGCCTCTGTCCCGCCCAATCGAACCACGCCGCGTCACGACCGTACCGCGACGCGGTCCGTAACGTGATGCCGTCGCCGTCACCACGCACCACCGCGTCGAGCACATGCCGCTGACAGATCGACGGATCAACCTCCAGATCCTCAAGCACCACAAACTCCACCGGCGAGTTCCCCGCCGCGCCGATCAACGGCCCCGACACCGAATCCGGCACCTGCAACCCAACCCGCAACGGCCTCTCCGGCCACGCCGCGCTGTCGTGCAGCGCCGCAAGCCGCTCGCTCGGCGAACTCGTGCCCACACCGCCGCTCAGTTCATCCAGCAGCGTCACACCAACGCTCGCACCCTTGGCCACCGTCTCCAGCGCCGTGCTCGCCACCACGTTCCGAGGCCACGCCCGCGCCCGCGAAGGCTCCGATCGGATCACCGGCCGATCGAGAAACCACGCCCGATGCGTCGGCGTCTGCAACATCCGAGTCCACGCCCCCACCAGGATCGCGCCCCACACACCGACCGGCACCCCCAGCGCCGGCTCCGCCAGCCACGTCGATCCCAAGTAGTACGACGTCGCCACCAGCCCGCACGCGCCAAGCAATGCTGACACCGGCTTCCACCACGAGTTCCCCGCTGAAGCTCGCGACGAAGCCCGCGGACCAAGCTTCCGAGGCTTCTTCGCTCCCAACAGGAACGACCGACCGCGCCTCTCCCCGTTTTCGGACGCGATCTCCACCGCCCTCTCTCCGATCGCAACGCGGAATCCCGCTCGATCGACACCACGCCATCAAACGCTCGGCCCGGAAAGACTTGGGGAATTGCTTCATCGCCGCCTTGATCGACGGCCCGCTCTTCTCAAATGAGCGACCACGCGATCGCAGGCGTCAGCGCACCGCTCGTACCAATCGTGCCGCCTCGGTAAACACCGGGCCGAGAACACGCGCCGAGCGAAAACATGCCCCGCGCGCGGGTGTGGCATGAACCCGCAGCGACTCGAGCAACGCCCAAACGCAGCAATGTCACCCGCCAAAGCTCGCTCTCACCCACGCTGGCGCAGGGAGTTCACTCGCGCTCATGTGCAATGCGCGCGCTCAGCCCGGGTTGCGAAGATTCGGCGGCATGCTCATCTTCGGCCCGCCCGGCCCGCTCATCGGCCCCCCACCGCCCATCGGCGACGCTCGCCCTTCCTGCACCGCCTTGGCCACCATCTTCGCCACGTCCACATACTCAAGACGCAGCTCGTCGCCGCCCGCGTCAACAGCTTGGATTCTTCATCACCCGTTGCCCTTGGTCTTCGCTTCAAGCACGCCCAGCATATCGATGTGCAGCTTGGCCAGGTCGAGCCGCCACCATCGCCCGCCCGTCCGCGGGTCCGGGTACGCGCCCATGTACGCCTGCCTGCGAGATCATTACGCTCAGCACGTCCTTGAACGAAACCTCGCGAGGGATGCCCGACTCGCCCTCATCCTCAGCCACGCCCCGCCGGGGCCGGTACTCGGAACAGAACCCGCAGCCGCCTTCGGGGCCGCGGGCGCACCCGCCAGCCCGCCGCCCGCCCCCGGCTTGGCAGCCTGCGAAAGCCGCTCTTTCTCGGCCTGAGCCTGAGATTTCCAGTCCGTATCGATAATCAACTTCGGTGCTTCTTCGCCGGGCATAGGAATTCCTTCAAGTTCATCGAGTGTAGCGACACCCGCTCCGGGACGCCGGACCTGAGTCTCCGCGAAGGTCCGGGTCTTTCTCCGTCTTCTCCCCGAATCCACCAATGAAAACCGGCGTCGGGGAAGCCCGACGCCGGTCGAATCTAGTCATTCACAACCAATTTCTCAGACGGGGCTCACTCCCCGAACCGGATCTTGTCCGTGCCCATCGCGTCGTGCTCGTCCATGCCGCCGCGCGTCGGCTTCTCTTTCCCGCGCACCGGGGCCTCCGAGCCAGCGTCGGCGCTGGGCGTCGAGCCGCTGGTATCGCCCCACTGGGCCCGCTTGAGCGACAGGCCGATCTTGCGGTCCGCCCGGTCCACGCGCAGGATCTTGACGTCCACTTCTTCCCCGGCCTTGACCACGTCCTGCGGGTTCTCGACCTTGTGGTCCGCCAGCTCGGAGATGTGCAACAAACCTTCGAGCTCCGCTTCCAGCTCGACGAACACGCCGAAGTTCGTGATCTTCGTGACGTGCCCACGCACGACCATGCCCGGCTTGTAGCTGTCCGGGATCGCGTGCAGCCACGGATCCTCGGTCAACTGCTTCACGCCCAGGCTGACGCGCTGCTTGTCGCGATCGACCTCCAGCACGACGCACTTGACGTCGTCGCCCTTCTTCAAAATCTCGTTGGGGTGCGTGACCTTCTTGGTCCACGACATGTCGCTGATGTGCAGCAGCCCGTCGATCCCCGGCTCGATCTCCACGAACGCGCCGTAGTTGGCCAGGTTCCGCACCTTGCCCTCGATGATCGTCCCCGGCGGGTACTTCTCGCTGACGAGCTCCCACGGGTTGACCTCGATCTGCTTCATGCCCAGGCTGATCTCTTGCTTGTCCTTGTTGATCTCAAGAACAACAACCTCGACGCTCTGGCCGGGCTGCACGACCTCGCTCGGGTGGTTCACGCGGCGAGTCCACGACATCTCGGAGATATGCACCAGCCCCTCGATCCCGTCCTCAAGCGCACGAACGCGCTTCGTACGACGGCGATGTTCACCACCAGTTCCCGTCACGCGGCTCTGCACCGGGTACTTCTTCTCGATCTCCGCCCACGGCGAGCCTCGCGTTGCTTCAACCCCAGCGCATCTTCTCTTTCTCGCGGTCGATGTTCAGAACCTTCACTTCGACCTTCTGCCCCATCTTCAGCAACTCGCTGGGGTGATTGATCCGGCCCCACGACATGTCCGTGATGTGCAACAGACCGTCGATCCCGCCCAGGTCCACGAACGCGCCGAAGTCGGCGATGTTCTTCACCTCGCCGGTGACGATGTCGCCTTCCTTCAAGGTCTCCATCAGCCGCTTCTTGGCCGAGTCGCGCTCCTCCTCGATCAGCTTGCGACGGCTGATGACGATGTTGCGCCGCTCCAGGTCAATCTTCAGAATCACCGCCCGAACCTTGCGACCGATGAACTCGCCGATCTCGCCGGGCCGACGAACGTCCACCTGCGACGCCGGCAGGAACACCGGCACGCCGATGTCCACCAGCAGCCCGCCCTTGATCTTGCGCATCGCGGTGCCTTCCACCACGTCGCCTTCCTTGGTCGTGTCCATGATCCGCCGCCACGACATCATCCGGTCGGCCTTGCAGCGGACAACTGCACCAGCCCGCTCTCGCCCTCCATCGACTCCAGCAGAAGCTCGTACACCTCGCCGACCTTGACGTCGATGCCCTCGAACTCTTCCTTGGGGATCAGCCCTTCGCTCTTGGCCCCACCTCGACCACCACATCATCACCGGCAAAGCCGATGACCTTGCCCTTGATGATCTTGTTGGAGACTAGGGCCTCTCTGCTCGCCCATCAGCGAGTCCATGTATTCTTCAGGCGCGGCCGAGGCCACCGCCCCGTACGCCTGACGCAGCATCGCGTCGGCTTCGGCGCCGTTGATCCCAAGGAAGCGATCAGGTTCTCATCGATCATAAATCTTCATGTCCTTGGCCGGTCCCTCGTCGCCTCGGTCAGGCGGAGACACCGGCTCCAAGGCCGTGCATCCCAAAGGGACGCACGGCCCGGCCCCGAAGGGCGATTTACAACTCAAAGATGTTCCGGCCCCGCGAACGCGGAGCACAACGGAAGCCCACCACCGGGGAAAATGTTAGGACACCCCGATCGCCCGGGCGAGGGGGCAGCCGGCTCAGACCGGCTCAGGCGGGTGGCATGCCTGCCTCGGAGCGGGCATGGCGGAATGGACACGCTCAACCATGCCCGCTCAAAGCGGCGGGCGTGACACCTGCCGGAGCCACCCTGTCTACATCAGCCGTCTCCCGCGCCCGTCTCTATCTTCCTGCAAAATCTTCTCCATCGCTCCGACCCTTGGCCAGCTCATCCACCAGCTTGTCGAGGTACCTGACCTGCCGCGTCAACGGGTTCTCGATCTCTTCAACGCGATACCCGCAGATCACGCCGGTGATGAGGTGCGCATTCGGGTTCAACGTGGCCCGCTCAAAGAACTCCTCAAAGGTCGCCTTGTCTTTGATGAGTTTCTGCAGCGCCTTCTCGCCAAAGCCCGTGAGCCATTTGATCACTTGATGCAACTCCTCCTTGGTCCGCCCCTTCTTCTCGATCTTCGCAAGATAGAGCGGGTACACCGAAGAGAACGTCATCTTCGCAAAGCGTTCGTCGTGGTTGTTCGCGCGGCTCATGATCCAACCCTCGTTCAGTGCTTCGTGCGTGAGGCAGCGGATGCTCGGGGGTCGCCCTGACAGGGACAAGTCTACCCCGAGGCTCCCGACGTGCCACCAACGAAGCAGCTCTGGGCTTGACCTTCCCCAGGACCTTCGGACTCCTGAAGAACCATGCCCGCCACCCGCCGGAGTACTTTGAAGTCAGCCGTGAACTCCGGGTACAATTCCGCTATGACTATCGAGAAGATCAAAGCCGCCTATGAAACCAGGCCGTTTAGGCCTTTTACAGTGCATCTGGCCGACGGACGGGTGCTACCGGTAGCGCAGCCGGAGTTCATGGCCATGATGCCCGGCGGGCGCACCATCATCATCGTGCTCAAAGACGGATCGTGGCACGTCATCGACCTGCTGCTGGTGGTATCGATCGGGTTCGACACGGCGGGCAAGGTACGGGGCGGGCGAAGGAGGGCAGGGTGAGGAATAAAGGGTAAGTCGTGAGCGCGGGCGGGTTGGAATGCGGGCCGTACGGTCGA
>JBGAOD010000199.1:0-864 GCA_044221955.1 Phycisphaerales bacterium
CGCGCGCCAGATCGCCTCGGCCGGCGGCCTCCACTCCGTCATCAAGAACCCCCAAGGACCTTCCGCTCCCTACGACCCCGCCGAGCCGAAGGAAAAAAAACGCGTTCACAAGGGCGGCTCTTTCCTCTGCACCGACCAGTACTGCACCCGATACATGGTCGGCACCCGCGGCAAAGGCGAGCAAACCACCGGCAGCAATCACGTCGGCTTCCGCTGTGTGATGTCGCCTCAGCCGGCCAAGCCTGCACCCGACGCTTCAAAGCCAAAGTAGCTTTCCGTTGACCCTCCACGAGGATCTTTATGAGCCACTCCTTGCTCTTACGTCGCTGCCACAGTCACTTCCTCGCCGCCGCGCTCTTCGTCGCATTCCCATGCGCGATGGCGAACGCTGATCAACCCGCGCCAGACCACTACACCATCATCCGCTGCGGCACTCTCCTCGCCAAGCCCGGCGAAGCGCCCAAGTCCAAGCAATCGCTCGTACTCAAAAACGGCAAAGTCGAATCCGTACGCGACGGCCTCCAAGGCCCCGACCTCTCCGCAGAGAAACTGCAAGGCGCGATCATCGAGGAAGTCGATCTCAGCGAGCGCTACGTCCTCCCCGGCCTCATCGACTGCCATGTCCATCTCACGATGGAGTTCGACCAGACGCTCCGCATGCGCGACATGACCGAGTCCGACGCCTACGTCGGGCTGCACGCGGCGGCATACGCGAAGAAAAACCTCGAAGCGGGATTCACCACCGTCCGTGATCTTGGCGCCGGCCGCGCAACCGTGATCCTCGGACTGCGCGACGCCATCCGCGACGGCCACGTCGTCGGTCCACGCGTCGTCGCCGCCGGCCACTCCATCAGCGTCACCGGC
>JBGAOD010000199.1:895-3762 GCA_044221955.1 Phycisphaerales bacterium
CTCCAGCAGCGTCACCGGCGGCCACGGCGATGGCACAACCGGAATCCGCCCGGAAATCGTCCCGCCTCAGACGCCCGAGATGGGAATCGCCGACGGTCCCGACGAGTGCATGAAGGCCGTCCGCTATCAGATCAAGCTCGGCGCCGACTGGATCAAGGTCACCGCCACCGGAGGCGTTCTTTCCGCGGCCAAGGCCGGTTTGGCCCAGCAGGAATTCGACGAAGAACTCGTCGCGATCGTGAAGACCGCGCACTCACTCCAACGCAAAGTCGCCGCCCACGCCCACGGCACCGACGGCATCAACGCCGCGATCAAGGCCGGCGTCGATTCCATCGAGCACGGCACCTATCTCGACGACGACTCGATCGCCCTCTTTAAAGGACGCAACTGCTACCACGTCCCCACTCTTCTCGCCTCCGCCACCGTCGCGGCAAACGCCGAGAAGCCCGGCTTCTATTTGCCCCAGGTCGCCGAAAAGGCCCGCATCGTCGGCCCCAAAGCCCTCGAGATGTTCAAGAAGAGCCACGAGGCCGGCGTCAAGATCGCCTTCGGTACCGACACCGGCGTCAGCCCCCACGGTGACAACGCCAAGGAATTCGCCCTCATGGTCAAGGGAGGCATGACCCCCACCGAGGCCATCCACGCCGCCACCATCGTCGCCTCCGAACTGCTCGGCCTCGAAAAGGAAATCGGCACCCTCGAGCCCGGCAAGACGGCCGACCTGATCGCTGTCTCCGGCGACCCAACCAAGGACGTCACCGAACTCGAACGCGTCAAAGCCGTCATCCACGCCGGGACCGTTGTGAAGAACGAGAAGTAATGCAGCATCGACTCCCACTTCGGGGGGCTTGAATTTCGTTCAGGCCGGCGCTTTCTGAGAATTCGACTTTCCCAGCCCGCCCTTCGCCGATAGGCTGATCGCACCGTGGGCACGCGCCAGTTCCATCCTTTCTCACGCGCCTTCACGCTCATCGAGCTGCTCGTGGTCATCGCGATCATCGGGGTCCTGATCGGCGTACTGCTTCCTGCGCTCAAAAACGCCCGCGCCTCCGGCCGCGCCGTCGCCTGCCTCGCCAACCAGCGCTCTATTTCCACCGCTCTTCCCATGTACGCAGAGGACTTCAAGCGCGTCATCCCGCGCGAGTGCGGCTCGTCCGACCTCTCCATCCCAGCCGTTCCCCTCAACTCCCAGCCCGCCCTCGATGCCGGCGAACGCGTCACCCTCTCCTGGGTCTTCAATCTCCGACCCTACCTCGACCCGCACGCCACCACGACGAACAAGCTCGGCGGCATGAATAACGACCGCTTCGTCAGCGCACCCTATTACCACGATCCCGCACGCCCGCGCGATACCCACACCGTCCATTACGTCGCCAACGGCTTCCGGTTCTCCGCCCCCGGTCACGTCGCCGGCACCAAACCCCCCTCGCCTCTCGACCTCGTGCGCAATCCGTCCAGCACGTTCTACCTCACCTGCTTCAACGACGATGCCGACCAGCTCCGGGCCAACGCCTGGTTCAACAACTCTTCAAGCACGCTTCAGGTTTCCCAGTTCTACGACATCTGGACCGAGACGCACCTCAAAGGCTCTGCCGCCGGCCCGGCCGATACCGCAAGCACCGCCCAGCGGATCGCCCCCACCCGTCATATGGGCACGACCAACGTCGCCTACTTCGACTCGCACGCCGCCGCCGTCCGCCCCGACGACGCGATGTCGCTCGCCAATTGGGACGACGGCGACTATCGATAGCTCCGCAGGTCGCACCGCCTCCTCCAAGTTGTTTTGTTGCGTTGACCGGAAGCAATAGCCGACCCGGCGATCCACATCCAAACCAAGCCCGAGAACCCGGCGCCTCCCCCGAGAGGTGCTTGCCTATTTGATCGTCGCCGCGCTCACAGCCCGTTCCACATGGGTAGGACCCGGGCCCGCCACATCGCCACAAACGACAAGTCTGGGTACGTTTTCTGTATGGGATTCCGCGCCGGATCGACCCGACAACCTGCGGGTCCCATCTATGGCCATCGATAGGAAAATTTCGCGAGTCGCGCTCGGCGCCCCCCACTTCTTGGTATCTTGGTCCCTTCGGAGGAGTTTTTTGGCGGGCTCCTATTCGTTCCGGGTGAGCCCGATTGGCAGCGGGGGATGCATCGAACTTTTTTTGTCGGGATCGCGCAACGAGATTGCACGAGGAGTCTGTCGATGAGGCTTTCACAAAATCGGGTTCGAACGCTTGTTCTCACATGCGGCCTGGCTCTCGGCGCCGGCGCGATGGATGCCCTCTCTCGCCCCCTCCCGCCCGAAACTCCCATGGGCACCAGCTTCGTCTACCAGGGCGAACTGCGCAGCGGCCCCTCGGTCGTCTCCACCACCGACCTCAAGTTCCGCCTCTACACCGCCCCCATCGGCGGCGTTCAGGTCGGTCCCGAACTCGGCGTCTCCGGCCTCTCGCTCGTCCGCGGCCGCTTCAGCGTCGAACTCGACTTCGGCGCAGGGATCTTCGCCGGCAACGAACGCTGGATCGAGATCGACGTCCGCTCCCCCGCAGGCTCGGGCTCGTACTCCACGCTGAGTTCGCGGCAGAAGGTCGGCGCCGCCCCCTACGCGCTCTACGCACTGAACGGCAACCCGGGCGCGACGGGTGCAACGGGAGCAACCGGAGCCACAGGCGCGACTGGTGCCACGGGCAATGCCGGCTCGAATGGGACCAATGGGGCGACGGGAGCCACGGGTGCGACCGGGGACACAGGCGCGACAGGCTCGACGGGTGCCACGGGAGCCGCGGGCAACGACGGCTCGAACGGTGCGACTGGCGCGACGGGCGGTACCGGTGCAACCGGAGCGACCGGCGGCACCGGGGCAACCGGCC
>JBGAOD010000032.1:0-32172 GCA_044221955.1 Phycisphaerales bacterium
TCCGATACCGCCGCCGTAGTTGTCCTCGACGCTGATGACGTACCCGTTGTTGGCGCTGATGACGTCCATCAACGCCTCCTTGTCGAAGGGGAGGGAGTACAGATCCACCAGCGTGGCGGAGATCCCGGCCTTGTCGAGCAGCTCGAGCGCCTTGTTGGCCTCGTGGACCATGTACCCGGCGGCGCAGATCACCACGTCGCGTCCCTCTTGCAGGACCTCGAACCCGCCGAGGTTGAAGACGGTGTCGTCGGAGTAGAGCAGCTCGGTCTCGGGGCGGAGCGTCCGCATGTAACACGCGCCCTCGTACTCGGCCATGACGCCGGTGAGCGCGTAGGCCGAGTAGGCGTCCGAGGGCTGGAGGATGTAGCACCCCGGGTTGCCGCGGTGGTCCTTGATGGTCGTGAACGCGCGGAACCAGGCAACGTCGGGGAGCGACATCTGGCTGGGCCCGTCGGAGGCGAGCGTCACACCCGCGTGGCTGCCGACGATCTTCAGGTTCGCGCCGCTGTTGATCGCCATCTCGATCTGGTCGTAGGCCCGCGTAACGAACTTGGCAAAGGTCGACACGAACGGGATCTTCCCCGCCGCCGACAGCCCCGCGGCCACCGAGATCATGTTCTGCTCGGCGATCTTGCACTCAAAGAACCGGTCCGCGAGGGCCGGGTCCTTCTTGAAATTGTCGGCGAAGGTCGAGTTGGACACGTCGGCGTCGAGAACGACGACGCGATCGTTGGCGTGTCCGAGGGCCCGCAGCGCGATGCCGTAGACCCGCCGCGTCGCCAACGACCCGGATTGCAGCAGCGACGCCATGTCCAGCTTCTTCATGGTGGCCGTGAGCGTCGGGAACTCGCCCTGCTTGGGCTCGGGGACCGTCGCCTCGGCCGGGGGTTGGATCATGAACTGGTCGCTGGTTGCCAGCGTGCTGGTGAGTTCGATGCGCCGCTCGTCGAGTTCCGCGTAGGCCTTCTTGAGCGCGTCGCCCGTCGGCGGCTTGCCGTGCCACCCGTTGCCTTGCAGCGAGGGACTCCCCCATCCCTTCACCGTCTTGGCGACCACCGCCATCGGCTTACCCGACTTGGTCCCGGCCGCGAAGGCGTCGAGCGCCGACTTGATCTGGGCGGGGTTGTGCCCGTCGATGGTCTTGACCTCGTACCCGAAGGCCGTCAGCTTGGCCGCGATGGTGTCGGACGACTGCTGCCCGCTCACCCGGTCGGTCTGCCCGTACTCGTTACAGTTGAAGATCGGCAGGACGTTCGTCAGCTTGTGGTCCACGATGTAATCCAGCGCCTCGGCGATCTGACCCTCGCGGCTTTCGCCGTCGCCGATGATGCAGTAGATCCGCTTCTCAAACCCGTCCAGTCGCGCTCCCTCGGCCAGCCCGGCCGCGACCGACAGCCCCTGCCCCAGCGACCCCGTGGCCGCGTCAAAGAACGGGAACCCTTCCATCGGGTTGGGGTGCCCGTCGAGCACGCTGTCGCCCGCGCGGAGCGTCTTAAGATCCTCAATCTTCAGCTTCCGCCGGTTGTCCGGGTCCTTGCCGACCATCACGCCCAGCTTGGCGCACGCCGCGTACACGATCGGCACCGCGTGCCCCTCGCTCAGCACCAGCCGATCGCTGGTCGGGTAGCTCGGGTAGTCCGGGCTCCAGCGCATCGCGTGAAACATCAGAACGGTCACGATGTGCCCGAGGCTGGCCGCCGTCGTCGGATGCCCCGACCCGGCGGCGGCCGTCATGTCCAGGGAAAGCCGGTTGAGTTCGATGGCCTGAGCGTGTACAGCGGCTTCAAATGACATGCGAAAGATCCTTCCGTCGTTGGCGAGCCCCACATCGTGGACCCGGGTGAAAATTGAGAACCTGAAAGATCGGCCAGACGGGCTCCACCGCCCGAAAGCCGGAGAGAGATTCCAAACCGATCACAACCCCATCAAATCCCCAGAAAAACCCTGAATCAGGACCCCCGGGAATCCCACAACCACACAACAACCCGAGCCCGCGCCCGCCGTCGGCGTCGCCGGGACTTCGGCACTTTCCGATGCCAACAGCGACACCCCCGCGGTTCTCCCAGCACTGAGAAAACCGCTCGTCCTTCACTTCACCGCCCGCCCCCGACCACGCCGCGGGTTTGGGCCGATTGAAAGCACGACACAGTATGGTAACTCCGACTCGATTGGGCAACCCCCCGTCGAGCGCCCACTCAGGAAATCCACTTCACCAGACTGAATCCCGGCTCGACCGCTCTCCGCGCTCGCCGGGGCGGCCTCCTGTCGCGACCCACCGGAAGAGGTGGTTGGGTGAACGTGCCCGAGCCCCGCGTTTTCTTTCGCGGCGTTGCTCGCGTGTGAGAATTTGGAGAATCCTCGAACCACGCCCGAAAAATCAAGGTATACTCCGATATCTCTCTCTCCTCCAGCGGGGCGCTGTCTCACGATAGCGTCCTGCTTTGTTTTTGATCCCTTCCCGGACGGGTTCCATCCTCCCACCACGCTCGAATCCTCCGCGCCCGAACCTTCCCCCTTTGAACTACCCGACCTCGTGCCGCCGGCGTCCCGTCGGTATCTACTTTTTCTGCCGCCCCTGCCCCTGTTTCCCTCGGCGAGCCCGTGAACCAAGGACCGCGCCTTGCCCACCAACCACCCCCAACCCTCCACCATCCTTCTCACCGGCGCGGCCGGGTTCATCGGGTCGCACCTCGCGCAGCGGCTCCTAGCCACCGGCACCCACGTCGTTGCGGTCGACAACCTCGATCCTTTTTATGACCAACGTCTGAAGCGCGAGAACCTCGCCCTGGTCGAAGCGACGGCCGGCAAGCACCGCGCCCGCTTCGACTTCATCCGCGCCGACATTGCGGATGCGCCGGCGATCCGCGACGCCTTCGAGCGCCACAAACCGACCGGGGTGATCCACCTGGCCGCCAAGGCGGGCGTGCGCCCCAGCCTCGCCGACCCGGTGGGGTACGCCCGCGCCAACGTCTCCGGGACGGCCGTGATGCTGGAGGAGGCGCGCCGCGCCGGGTGTTCGCGCATCGTCATTGCCTCATCGAGCTCGGTGTACGGCAACGGGCAGATCGTGCCCTTCCGCGAGGACGCCGACACCGACTCCCCGATCAGCCCCTACGCCTCCACCAAGCGGGCGTGCGAACTCCTCGCCAGCACCCATCATCATCTGACGAAGATGCCCACCGCCTGTCTCCGCTTCTTCACCGTCTTCGGCCCGCGTCAACGCCCCGACCTCGCGATCCAGGCGTTCATCACCAAGATCTCAACAGGTCAAGCGATCACCATGTTCGGCGACGGTTCCATGAGCCGAGACTTCACGTACATCGACGACATTACCGCGGGTATTTTGGCCGCGTACGAGCGGATTCACCTCCACGGCTACCGCGTTTGGAACCTCGGCGGCAACCACCCCGTCCGCCTCGACGCCATGATCGACACGATCGCGCGGACGGTGGGCAAGCCGGCGATCATCGATCGACAACCGATGCAGCCCGGCGACGTGCTCAGGACCTGGGCCGACCTCACGCGGAGTCGGGCGGAACTGGGGTTCGAGCCAACGACGGCGTTCGAAGCGGGCGTGAAGGCTCAGTGGGAATGGAACCGATCGCGGGCGGTGTGAACAGTTTCAAGACTCGTGATTGAAAAGAACGCTTCTCGTGCGGGCGCGACGACTGCCGGGCATCTTCGCAGCCATTCCGCTCGCGGTCGGTAAGCTGTGCTCGCGATCGAAACTGAGTGTCACCACGGACCCCTCGCCATGATGTCAGAATCCGCTCCTGCCGCTGAATTGGTGCCTGCGCCCGCCGACTCGGAGCCCGCGTGGTCTCTGCTCAAGCGGGTGAGCTTCCGCTTTCTCTTCTCGTACTGGATTCTCTTTGGAATCGGCAACGTCGGCGGGCTCTTCCCGCGGCCCTTCTGGTCCGCGCTCGGGCTGTTCTATCCCAATGCCAAGGGTGACGCGTCCGATCCGTGGCCTGCCCGGGCGCTGGCGTGGTGCGGGCAGATGCTCTCGTATCCGGTCAACGCGTGGTACTGGCTCTGGCAGTCCGATTTCCCGTCATCCGCGACACCCGCAACGCCCGACGCCGCGAGCGGCAGCGCATGGCAGGGGATCGTCCCTTGGATCGCCACGCACTTTGGCCCGCTTCAGCGCCTCATCGAGAGTCTTCCCGAGGATTCACGCGATCCGCGCCCGCAATTCCAGAGCGGCAGCGGCGACCAGCTCTACCAATGGCTCGAGATCGCGTGCTTTCTGGTGCTCGCCGGGTTCGTGACGCTGCTGTGGTCGGCGATTTCCCGACGCCCACGCGCCCATCCGCGCCTCGCCGCGTGCCTGTGGATCTGGCTCCGCCTCCTGCTCATCTCCACGATGCTCGGGTACGGCTTTGCCAAGGTCTTCCCGTCGCAGTTCTCAACTCCCTCGGTCAGCCGTCTCATCCAGCCGGTGGGCGAGTGTTCGCCGATGGGCATCCTCTGGACGTTCATGGGCGCGTCAATCGCGTACACCATTTTCGCGGGCGCTTCCGAGGTCCTGGGCGGCGTGCTGCTGATGTTCCGCAGAACCACCGCGCTGGGCGCGCTGGTCTCGGTGGGCGTGATGACCAACGTCTTCGTCCTGAACATGTGCTACGACGTGCCCGTGAAGCTCTACTCGTTCCACTACCTGGCCGCGGCGATCTGCCTGCTCCTGCCCGACCTGTCGCACCTGTTTTCAATCTTCGTTCTCAACCGCGCGTCGAACCTTTGCGCCCACCCTCTCCCTTTCCGTGCTCGCTGGTTCGGCCGCTGCGTGTTTGTCGCCAAGTGGGCACTCCTTGCGTCGCTGCTCACCTCCACCATCACCTTTGCACGCCAGTCCTACAAACAGGTCTCGGCCCCTCCCAACGACGGCATCAACGGGCTCTACGTCATCGATTCCTTCCAGCGCAACGGCGTCGAGGCCCCCGCGCTCATCACCGACCACGCCCGCTGGAAGCGCATCAACCTCAACGTAACGTTTGGCGTCATCGGCATCCGGTCACTCTCGGACATCGGGCAGCGCTTCAACCTGTCCCACAACGCCGACGCCAAATCGCTCACGCTCACCGCCATGCCCGGCAAGGCCACCGGACCGTCGGGGCCCACGGACGCCAAGGTCATTCAGGAGGCCGGCCCGGTGATCCTGACGTATTCAACGCCGGAGCCGGGCGCGATCGTAATCGAGGGAACCGTCGACGGCACGCCGATCCGGGCGGCGGGCACTCGTTTGACCGAGTCCAAGTTCCTGCTCCTCAATCGCGGGTTCCATTGGGTCAGCCAGTTCCCGTACAACCGGTGAAGAACGGATTCTGACCCGGCTTCTCGTCTTCGTGTGCGCCTACGCGTTGGAACCCCGACGCCGCCGCGCCGCGAGAAGCGCCGCGCACCCGAGCCCGAGGCACCCGGACGCGGGAGCGGGAACGGTCGCGATGACGATGTTCTCAGGCCCGGCGAGCCCGGTGGTGCTCAGCAGGACCGGCACCCCGCCCGCCGCGTCGGCGCGAAAGAGCTTGTTTTTGCCAAAGTCGGCGATGTAGAGGTTCCCGTCGGGCCCCCACGACAGCCCCTGCGGGTTGCCGCTCGCGGGGAGCTGCGCGTACACATCAATCACTGCGCCCGTGCTCTTGTCGTAGCGCCGGACCGTGCCCAGGCCCGTGTCGCTCAGATACAAGTTCCCGTCCGGGCCGAACGAGACGTCGGCGAGGAAACTGGCCGCGGCGGGCGAAACGAACGTGCTCACGAATGTTCCGGCGATGGGGTCGTAGCGATTCACCCGTGAGTTGCCTGCGCTCACGACGTACAGCAGGTTGTCCGACCCGAAGCGGAGCCCGATGGCCGTGCTCAGGTTCGTGCCCGAGGCCGCGAGGTTCAGGAACGCGCCGGTGGTTCCGTCGTACCGACGGACCGTGTTGAGCGAGCTGACGTAGAAGCTGCCGTCGGGCCCGAAGATGCACGAAAATGGGCGCGAGACCGACGTGACGAAGTCACCGATGTACGCGCCCGTCAGCCCGTTGTATTTCTGAACTCGGTTGGCGCTGCTGCTGGCGACGTACAGGTTCCCGTCGGGCCCGTAGCAGATCCCCGTCGGGCCCGCGAGCGTGGAACCCGACGTGAAGGAGTTGGTGACCAGCGTGCCGTCGGCGCGATGCTGGCTCACCCTGTTGCCGTTGAGGTTCGCGGAGAAGATATCGCCGACGCGAACATCCGCCGACGCCGATGACGCCGCCGCGGCGAGAACACAGATACCAAACACAACGGTTTCCGACCGAAACGCACGGGACATGGTTGAGCTCCAGTCCCCCCGCCGATCCACAGCCAGCCTCCCGGGCCGGCCGACGCCATTGAATATCACCGACGGACGCAAGACATGCAAGCGACTTCGCAAAGATCCTTGCACTCAAGCAAGATTCTGAAAAACGGCGGGGCGGGCTGCGTCGTGCCACTGAGATCGGTTCCCACCGATCTCAGTGCTCTTCTCACCGGGCTCGTCCCGCTACCCATTCTCCTCGCGCGCCGCCTACCTCGCGCCCGTCAAACCCCGCGCTCCAAAGTCCAACCGCATGGCTCTCTTGGCAAGGTATAACGTCTCCTCCGCCACCACGTTCGCCCGCTTGGTCCCTTCGCGGATGACGCCCTCCACCAGCGCATCACCGCCGGGCTTCTCGAACTCCGCGCGCCGCGTGCGCATCGGCTCGAGCAGCGCGTTGATCGCCTCGGCCAGCTCCTGCTTCACGTGCCCATCGCCGATGTTGTCCCCCGTGCTGTACCGCCGCTCCAATTCCTTCACCCGCGCCTCATCGTGAATAAACGCTCGGACGAACGTGAACAACACGTTGTTGATATCCCCCGGCTCGGTCGTGCTCTGGCGGCCGGTTGTAATCTTGCCGATCTTCTTCTGCACTTCCTTGGGCGCATCGCTGAGCATGATCGCGTTTCCCAGGCTCTTGCTCATCTTCTGTGTCCCGTCGATCCCCGGCAGCCGCCCCACGCGGCCGAAGAGAGCTTTGGGGATTGGGAACAACCCCCCGCCCTTCACATGGTCCGCCGGTTCCACCCGGTTCCCAACGCCGCAGAACTGCTGGTTGAACTTCACGGCCACGTCGCGGCACATCTCGATGTGGGCTTCCTGGTCCACGCCCACCGGGACCAGTTCCGGCCGGAACGCCAGAATGTCCGCGCACTGCCCCACCGCGTACATCGGGAACCCGAACGAGTACGTATCACCCAAGCCCTTCGCATCAATCTCCGTCTTGAGCGTCGGGTTCCGCATCACCTTGTTGAACGGGATCAGCATCGCGAAGAACCACGTCAGCTCGGCGATCGCCGGGACCTCGCTCTGCAACACGATCGTCGCTCGCGCCGGATCAATCCCCGCCGCCAGCCAGTCCTTCACGATCTCGATCGTGTCCTGCCGGATATCCGCCGGCTTGTCCGCCCGCGTCGTGAACGCGTGCATGTTCGCCAGCAAAAAATAGCAGTCGTACGAGTCCTGCAACCGGACCCGGTTCTCCAGCGACCCGACATAGTGCCCCAGGTGCAACCGCCCCGTCGGAGTATCCCCCGTCAAGATCCGCGGCCGCGTTCCACCCGCATTTCCACCCTGAGTTCCGCCCGTGGTCGTCGTCATAGGGCCGAAGGATAGGGCCAAACCGCCGATGCAGAACGCGCGTCAAGTCACGCTCGCGAACCCAACCGGGTCGATCGCAACACCCAACTCTTCGCCCAGTACACTCCCCCCATGGGCAGCTTCGTCTTCATCGGCCTCCTCGCCCCCGCCCTCTTCCTTCTCCTGATCGCGTGGGCCATCTCCACCATCGTCATCGCCCTCACGCTCCCCAAGAAGGCCGCCAAAGCCCCCGCCTGCGAACGCTGCAAGTACCCTGTCGCCGGGCTCGCCGCCTTCAACTGCCCCGAGTGCGGCACCGACCTCCGCCTGACCGGCATCATCACCCGCCCAATGGAGGTCCGCCGCCGCGGCAATCTCTTCTCGGCCATCATGGCCTGGACCGTCCTCTGCGCCATGGTCGCACTCGTCGCCACCTCCCTCTTCGGCTCCTTCTGGATGATGTCCACCCTGCGAAGCTCCGGGAACACCTCGACGATGACCACGAAGACGACCCTGACCCCCGCTTCTCAATCCTCCAAAGGCATCGACATCGTGACCACCGTTGTCACGCCCATCTCCTCGGCCAGCACGCCCAAGACGACATTGACGGCGACCATCCGCACCGCGAGCGGTCAGACGTTCATCGCCAAGTCATCGCTCGGCTCCGCCCCGACCCCCGCCTCGAATCCGACCTGGACATGGAAACGCGACGACGGCTCGGACGCCTCGGCCTCCACCCTCGATGCCGCCGCGGTCCTCGAGTGGTACGCCCTCGCCGGGATTGAAAAGACCCCCGCCTCCGAGAGCGAGGCCGCCGATCTCGCCCAGTCCCTCTCCACCATCGCCGCCAATCCATACGCAACCGGCATCGCCAGCAACAGCCTGTTCCAAGCGAACATCGGCCCGACCGTCATGTCCGGCTTCGGTGCCACCAACTTCGGCACCAACGACGCCTACTTCTGGACGGCCCTCTCTCTCGCCCTCGTCGGCCTGCTCGCCTGGGGCGTCGGGATCTGGCTGATCGTGAACCGGCGCAAGAGAATGCTCCGCGCCGCCGCCTGAGCCCCAGAGCCCGTGATTCCAACCCACCACCATCGCGAGGATTTTCTCTCCTCTCCGACACCCGTCGCGCCCTCGTGACTCTTTGTTCACGTGAGCGAGCCCGCATCAACCCACTGTCCGATCGACGGCACCGCCGATCGGCCGCTCGAAGCCGGGGACCAACCCCGCTCCTCGTCCTTCGGCCTTCTCTACCGCGAGCACTACGCCGCCATCGCGGGGCTCATCTATCGACGCACTGGGCACACGCAAGCCACCGAAGACCTTGCCGCCGACACCTTCCTCGCCGCCTACCTCGCCCTCCCGCGCTTCCGCCACGACGTTCCTCTTTACATCTGGCTCCGCCGCATCGCCCACAACCGCGTCAATCGCTGGGCCCGGCGCGAAGCAGGGCTGCGCAAGGCCCTCCGGCTCCTCCCCGCGCTCGAATCCTTCCTCCCCAAGCCCCCATCGCTCGGCGAGCGGTCCCCCGCCCTCCGCGCCCTGCTCACCCTCGCCCCGGATCACCAGGCGATCCTCTCCGCCCACTACCTCGAAGGCATGCCCCTCGCCGAGGCGGCCCAGATGCTCGCCATCTCGCCCGAAGCCGCCAAATCCCGCCTCGCCCGCGCCCGCGAAGCGCTGCGCCGAGAACTCGCAAAGGACCAACACCCATGACCACCAACCACACCGATCCCCATCCCGACCCCGTGGATCTTGCCATCGCGTCCCTCGCCGCTCCTCGTTGGAACCGCGAGCCCGACTGGCGTTCTTTTCAGGAGACTCTCATGACCACTCGCACCTTCGGCTGGCGTCGTTTCTCGCTCCTCTCACTCCTCGCCTGCGGCTGTCTGGCCGCCGGAACCGCAGCGGGCGTCGCGTGGGAGCGCTTCACCGCCTCGGGAGTTATGAAGCTCAACAACGGCACCACCGCGAACGTCTCCCTCGACGTCACGCCCCAGCCCGGCAACGCCTTCAAGGCCGACCTCAAGTCCGACAAGGACCTCTCCTCCGGCGGCACCATGGAGATCACCCTCCCCGACGGAAGGAAAGCCATGCTCGCCACCGCGCCCGCCGACGCCAAAGCCATTCCCGGCCAGACTCGCGAGATCACCCTCCCCAACGGCCAGAAAGTCAACGTCCCCGCCCCGGCCCGCTCCGCCGCGTGCCTGGCCGCCTGCGGTTCAGAAAAATGCACCGGAGCCTGCCTGAAGAAGTAAGCAACCCACGTCTTCCTCGGAATTCACCGAACAACAAAGACCAGCGCCCGTGATCCGGGCGCTGGTCTTCATTTTCAATCGCGTGCTCACAACATCAGATCAAACGCACAACAGTTCATCCGCGGCGCGTCGCTCTCTCCAACCCTCTCTTCCCAACCCACCCCAAAGCCACCAGCACCACCAACGAAACCGCGATCCCCACCACCACCAACCACCACGGAGTCTGCTTCACCGCGTCCTTCGCCACCCGCTCCTGCAACCCCGCCGCCACCCACAGCACCACCGCCGTCCGTGGCGCCATCCCCACCGCCGTCCCCAACAAATACGTCACCAGCGGCACACGCACCGACGCCAAAACCAGATTCGTCACCGCGAACGGCGAGTTCGGCGGCACACGCACTAACGTAACAATCATCAGCGTCCGCCAGAAACCCGACCCGACCAGCGCATCACGCACGATCTTCCACTGAGGCCGCTCCGCGATCACCGCCTCCACCCGCGCGCTGGCCGCCGGCCGCGCAATCGCGTAGCCGATGAGCGACCCCACCACAAACCCCGCCATCGCCGCGGGGAAACCGCCCGCGAACCCGAACGCCCAACCACCGAGCGCCGCCGACGCGTACGTCGGGAGCATCGCCAGCCCGCACAGCACCGCGAACCCTGCCGCGTAATACACCTCGCCCTGCGTCCCGTGCCCGCGCAGCCACGATCCCAGATCGTTCATGAAGTAAAACAGCGCGATCGAACCCAGTGCCGGCAGGGTCGCTGAAACAAACCCCAGCACGGCCGCCGGCCCCAGCCGCGTCACCACGCCCTTGAGCGTCCCCGCGATCTCGTCCCAACTCTCCGGACCGCCCTTGGCCGGCTCCGCCCCGCCGCGCCCGTCCTCCGCGCTCTCTGCGGCCCGGCCCGACACATCAGCACGCTCTTCTGTATTCATGTTCGTCACGCGCCACACAATAGCGATCGATCCCACCCATCGCACCCGCGCGCCAGAGCGCCCCGCCCCCATAACCAGCCCACGCGCGCCGCACTCAACCGATCATGCCGCCTGCGCACTCTGCTCGGGCCGTACCTCCAGGGCCGCCCGCCCGCCCCGCTGGACCTCGGTACCAATCGGGACGATCCACCCGAGAGAGGGCGCGCCGACTCGCGTCCGAGAAAGGCACCGCATGACCCGCCCAGAAAGCACCCTCGCTCTCGCGCCCGTCCTCCTCGCCTGTGCCGCTCTCGCACTCACGCCCTGCCGCGCGCCCGCCCAACCCCAATCTCAGCCCGCGCCTCAGCACGCCCAACCCCACACGCCCGGCGCGCCCATCCCAAAGAAGTCAACGCCCGCCCCCGCCAACGAGCCAGCCTCGACCATCAATCAATCTCAAACTCCCCAACCTCAGGTCCAACTCTCCGTCCACGCCCTGACCAAAGACGACATCGCCGCCCTCCCCCCCCGCCACCGCCGACGACGTCTCCACCTCCACCAAGCTCGTCGAGAACCAGCTCCAGATCAACGAGGTCATCACCGGCGCGACCATCCTCGCCAAACGCGGCATGCCCCTCATCGAAGGTCTCGACCCGGCCGTCAAGCTCAACCTCACCATGCGCGAGGTCGTCAACGGTGCCGACCTGACCTTCGAGTTCGTCAACACCGCCGCCGTGATGAAACCCCTCGGCACCATCAACCTCGGCGTGCTCACCCTGGGCACCGGCATCACCTACACCGACCTCCGCAAGACCTCTGAAACACCCGCCGTCGACGCCAACACCTTCCCGGGAAAATCCTTCGTCTACCCCGGCGAGTTCTATTCGCCCGCCATGGTCCTCAGCGGGAACAACGCCACCGTCGGCATCAGCGTCCAGTACCCCATCCTCGACTACGCACACGACCTCCGCATCAACCTCTCCTCCCCCTCCGGCCCGCTCGCCGCCGGCGAAGGCGGACGCGGTTGGGCCGTCAAACTCCAGTTCGCTTCCAACAAGACTCAAACGATGAAGAACGAAGCCAAGCTCCGCCCCAAGGAGGTCCGCTCCTACACCGTCTCTATCCGCGTCGTCCGCAGCCGCGACCAATGGCAACGCACGCTCCTCCCGTACCGCGAGTTCTTCCAGAAAACCTACGGCCAGGTGCGCTATGAGCGCACTACCGCCCCAACCCTCGCCCTCCCCCTCGCCGACGAATCGCAGATCACCGCCGACGACCCCCAAGGCTGGACCCAGTACCGCCCCGACCTCTGGGGATTCTCCAAACTCTCCCGCGCACTCCGCATGAACTACAGCGGATGGCCCTCCATCATGCTCACCAACACCGGCGGACTCTTCAAATCCCACCGCGACCTCAACCCGCCCTTCCAGTTCGCCTCCACTTGGGCCTCAACCCCGCTCCTCTCCACCGCCACCGAACCGCGCAACGGGCTCCCCTCCGTCCCCCAGACCGGCAAGAAAATCGGGCTCTGGTGGGGAAACGCCGCCCGCGTCATGACCGACTGGGACCCCGCTGGCGCGATCGACTTCGACCCCGCCAAGCCCGAGCACCTCAAGGCCGCCCTCGCCGAACTCGACGCCGCGGCGCAAACCAACGCCGCCACCATCACCCTCGGCAACTTCACGCACGACCGCACCCCCATCTGGAAGCAATACCAGTGGGTCCAGGACCTCGAAAGCCGCTACCCCAACATCAAGTTCGTCATCGAGCCCGCCGCGTGCGACGTGATGCACACGATCGCCCCCAGCGTCGTCCAGGGCGTTGCCGACCAAGGCCGCCCGGCGCGCGAGGCCGACCTCTACACCATCACCCACCCGAACTACATCGCCGACTTCCTCGTCCCCGGTCACGAGACCTGGGCAACATTCCATTACCGCGGAATGAAACAATTCTTCAACGCCGAACCCGACGACGCAAGAATCATCAGCGACATGCAGGCGTATGCAAGCTACGGGTACGTCCCGTGCTTCTTCGTCGATCGCAACGTCGAAGCAACTATGACCGCCGCCGCGACATGGGAATCAACCGTCCCCACCGACCTCCAGCAGGACGCCCCCGAGTTTGCCGCGAAAGTCCAGCCGGGCACGAACCCCGCCGCCAACGCCGCGAGCGGTTCGACCCCTGCAACCGCGAATCCCGCGAACGCCGCCGCTCAAACCGCGAACATAGCAAACCCCAAGTCCGCGACGGCCGCCGACGCGCCGGGAACGCAGTCCGCGCCGGAATCGCTCAAGGCCATCCTCAAGAAGTTCCGCGGCGTGGTGGTCCGCCGAGCCGACGAACTGCCCAGCCTTGAATGGTCAAGCCCCGCCAACGCGAACCTCACGGAGCCGACCGAAATGCTGGTCGAAGATGCGCTGCGTCGAGCGAGAGCGATGTCGGGCAAGGCCGCGATCAAGGACGCGAAGCTGAGGCCGACACGCGTGACGACGGCGGAAAAGCCGGTGGAGAGGCCGGCGGAGACGCAGCAGGAAGGGAATCATCCGAAGTAGTTGTGCGGGGCCGTTCCTTCTCAGAAGCACAAGCACATTCACAGAGATCGCAAGAACCCCCGCGCTACTTCGCTCGGAGGGCAAAGAACCGCAGTCCCACGAACACGACTCCCGGTCAATCTGCGGTTCTGCCCCTCCTCCCCTATCCTTCTTCATGCCCACCCCCCGTCGCGTCGTCATCTCCGGCACCGGCTGGATCACACCGCTCGGCCACTCCATCGACACCGTCTGGTCACGCCTCCTCAAGGGCGACTCGGGTGTCGGGCCGGTCCAGCAGTTTGATGCCTCCACCTTCGCCACCAACTTCGCGGCCGAGGTCCGGGGCTTCAACCTCGAAAACTTCCTGAGCGATCCCGCGCCCCACCTCCAGTCCGGCCCCAGCACGCAGTTCGCGCTCGCCGCCGCCCAGCAGGCCTGGGCTCAATCCGGGCTGGCGTCCGATTCCAAGCTCCGCCGCAACCGCGTCGGGCTTTACCTCGGCGCGGGCGAGGGCTCGGTCGATCACGAGGCGTTCTTCGCCGTAAATCTCGCCGGCTGGAACGCGGAGTCCAGAAAGCTCGATCCCGCCGGGTGGATCAAGGCCGCCAACCAACGCCTGCAACTCACGGCCGAGATCGAGCAAGAGCCGAATCTCACGCTCGCCCACCTCGCCGCCGAGTTCGGGTGCCGAGGCCCGGCCATCAACTGCATGACCGCCTGCGCCGCCAGCACCCAGGCGATCGGCGAGGCCTACGAGATCATCCGCCGCGGCGACGCCGAGGTCATGCTCGCCGGCGGGGCCCACACCATGATCCACCCGCTGGGCCTCACCGGCTTCATCCGCCTCACCGCGATGTCGCAGCGCACCGACTCGATCAACTCGGCCGCCCGTCCCTTCGACCAGACCCGCGACGGGTTCGTGATGGGCGAGGGCGCCGGCATGTTGGTGCTTGAAGAGCTCGATCACGCCAAGGCCCGCGGCGCGACCCCGCTGGCCGAGGTCGTCGGCTTCGGCTCCACCGCCGACGCTTTCCGCATCACGGACATCCAGCCCCAGGGCAAGGGCGCTCAGGCCACGATGCACCAGGCCCTGCGTCAGGCCGGCCTCAGCCCGCGCGAGATCGGCGACGACGGCCGGCCCACCGTGCACTACATCTCCGCCCACGGCACGGGCACGAAAGAGAACGACAAGATCGAGACCCTGGCGGTCAAGGGCGTCTTCGGCCCGCTGGCCGGGAAGATCCCGTTCAGCTCGGTGAAGTCGATGCTGGGCCACCTGATCCAGGCCGCCGGAGCGGTCGAACTCATCACCTGCGTCATGGCCATCAAAACCGGCTGGGTCCCGCCGACGATGAACCTCGTCAACCCCGACCCCGACTGTGACCTTGATTATGTGCCCAACCAGGCCCGGGATCTCAACCCGGCTGGCGGCGTGCAGACGTGCCTATCCAACTCCTTCGGGTTCGGCGGGCAGAACGACACGCTCATTGTGAGGAAGTTCCAGGGATAATACGAAACGCCCCGAAACTCCTGCCTCCTGGGTAACCCCACGCTCCCCGTGGGTTGCACAGTCTTGTTCATTCTCCTACTGCTCCTACTCCGACGCACAAGCTTCGCCGGCGATTGACAGAACATTACATCTACGACGCCAACACCACCCCATCTCCCCGCATAGCGATGCTCAGATCCCGAAGATACGACACCAGCGAAGCCCGGTGCCCGATCAAAAACTTCGCCACAAACCGGAACGGCGGCAGCTTCACAAACCCACGCTCCGTCACCCGGACCCGCGTCCCCGCCCCCTCCGGCGACAACTCCACCGTCCACGTCCCCCCGAACGGCTGACCCGTCTCGTCAATCCGCATCTCCAGCCGCCGCCCCGCCTCCGAACCCACATGGATCAACCGCAACGGCCCAGTCCCGTGATGCTCCGTCCACGCGCTCGCCGACCCCACCTCTCCCTCCACCCCGTCAACCTTGCTCACACCCTTCCGCCACGACGGGATCTCCGAAACCGTCCGCACCAGCCTCCACACCTCATCCGCCGACGCCGGAACCACCGCCGACCCCGACGCCACATGGTCCCGCGGCAGCACCGCCCCCACCATGCACACCACACCCACCACCGTCGCCACCAGCCCACCCACAAACCACAACGCGCCCCAGACCACACCCATGACAAACCTCACTTTCTTATGACTTCACCGACCTCCCCGGCCGCACCGCGCGCCCGGGCAACATCGCCGCGTCCCCCGACATCCCCTCCGCCGCCTTGGACAGCAACTCCAACCCCTCGATCGCCCGCCGCCGGTCCTCCACCCCCAACAATCCCACCAACCGCACGACCAATTCAGGATCGAGCACGCTGCTCGCACGCCGCAGCTTTTCCCCAGCCGCCGTGAGCTTCACCCCAACCTTCCGCCCATCCTCCGCGTCCCGCTCCCGCGCCACGTACCCGCCGCTCTCGAGCCGATCCAGCGCCAGCGACATCGTCGACGCCGTCACACCCATGTGCCGCGCCAGGTCCGACACGAACGTCACCGCCACCGAATCTAGGTGGTCCAGCACGCTCACCGCCCCGGCCGAAACCTCCCTCCCCGCCGACTCGTCGCGCACGTGCCGACGGTGGCACGCGTGGTAGATCCGCGAGTAGTACCGAACCAGCAACCTCGCCGCCGTCGCACGCTCCATGCCCGACAGCGTACATCGGATATTTTGATTTGTCAAATCAAATTATTAGGCGCATGAAGGCCCTGAAGTACGCCCCTACCCACCGCCCCGACGTGCCCCACTACCCCGCCCGCCCCGCCAATACAAAAAAACACCGGGGGCCTTCCTCGGCCCCCGGTGATCCTCTCCCTCCCCTTGGCTCAAACTCTCAACACCCAGCTTCAAACGCCGCCACATACGCGTCGTAGTCGTCCCCGTTCACAAACCCGTCCTGGTTGAAGTCCGCCAGACGCGCACCCGCCACGAACCAGTCCACGAACAGGTCAAAGTCATCCCCGTTCGCAAACCCGTCCCCGTTCACGTCCGGCCCGCAATCCTCCGCGAACGTCGCGGTCCGCCGTACCGGCGCGATCTCTGCCAACCCCGGCACGTCATGCTCCCCGGGCGTGAAGTTCGTCCGTGAACGACCGATCCTGAAATCACCCGCGAAGCTCAGCCCGTCCCAAGGCGAACCGCTGCTCCGCTTCCACGCGCTCCCCACCTTCGACAACACCACCGACGAGCCCCTCGACTTGAACATCACCGAACCCGACGGCAGAACCTCCAGCGCCGTCGGGTTCAGAATCGCCGTGTTCGACAGCGTCTCCGTGATCCCCCACACCGCCGCGGCCGCGCTCTTGAACAACCGGTGAACCCCGCCCCCCGTCCCCGCCGCCAGGAACATCTCGTTGGTCTTGGGATGCACCGAGATCGACGCGTCCGCCGCCACCGCCACCGGCAGCGTCCGGTTGCTCATCGAACTCAGGTCCGACTCGATCTCCGCCAACTTCCCGCCCTCGGGCTGCAACGCCCAGATCTTCGTCGAGCCCAACGCGGGCCGCACCGAGCCATCGCCCATCACGATGTCCCCGATCCGGTTCCCAAGATTCAAACTCGCCAACTCCACCGGCGTCTTTCCGCCCAGCCCCATGCTGTACCGCCGCAGGATCTTCCCGCCCGCGACATACAAGTGATTGAACCGATCGACCTCGATCACCGCGTCCGAGTCGCTCGCCAGCGGCATGGTCACGCCCGCGATCTGCGTCCATTTGTTCAGCGACGGATCAAAGTGCCACAACACCTGAGCCCCCGCCAGCCCCGACGCCCGCGTCGTCACATACGCCCCCTGCAAGTCCGCCGTCGGCACGATCGAAGTCACCGCGATCTGCCCCGCCGGCGCCGAAAAGACCTGCGCCTCGTTGATCCCGTAAATCTCCGGCACCCCGGGGATCAGCAGCTTGATCTTCGGCACCGTCAGCACGATGTCGGTCGCCCAACAGAACTTCCGACCCATCACCACCGTCGCGAACCAGTACGCGTCGGTGTCGTACCCGGGGATCTTGCTCAGCGTGTAACTCTGATTATCAAAGATCCCCGCCACCGGCACCACGCCCGTCGGCGTCACCGTGAACGGCGACTGCGCCGTCATCGACTCGTCCGCGCTCGTCCACGGGTCGCGAATCCCCACCTCGTTGTTGCACGGATCGAACCACCGCAGCGTCACCATGTGCCCGCCCGTCGCGTAGTGCCGGCCCGAGGTCTCCGTGCTGTACCACACCACGTTGATCTGCGTCTCCTGCCCGAAGGTCCCGCGCCCGCGCTTCAGTTGGTCGATGCTCGGCGTGAACGTGCTCGAAGGGAACAACCCCGCCACCGTGAACTCATCGGGCGCGTAGGTCTCCAACCAAGACTCGATCCCCTCGATCCCGTGCCCGCAGCACGTCCCGCCGTTCGGGTCCGTCTGCATCAGCACGCCCATCTCCGCGATCCGCGACGACGCCAGGTCGTACCACGTCTGCCCCGACCAATCGCGCGGGATCCCGCCGAAAACGTTGGTCGCAGCGGTCGACGTGTTCTGAAAATACGCCAGCACGTTGCACGCCGCCGTCGGCAAACAGAACCACGACCCGTTCCCCCCCAACGCCGTCCGTCGCTGGTCCAAATCCGGCATGTTCGCCGAAAGCACCCGGCACTGCGCCTGCGCCGAACCCGCCAGCGCCACCACCGCCGCAACTCCGGCCGCGCTCGCCCAGCCGCCCACGCACGCCTTCCGACCGTTCCCGTTCCGCATCGCAAGCCCTCTCAAAGTATTCGAGTTCCGTCCCCACCCCATGCGACACCAATCCCACCCCAGGTCGGAGGATCCATCAAAAGAATCGAGAATACCACGCACGCCCCCAGGCTCCGAGACAAATCTCTCCGAGCCCGAGAACCTTCCTACGGCTGAACCGCCGTCACGCTCGTCAACCGCTTCACGCTCGAACTCATGTTCGCCAGCGCCGCGATCTCCGCCGCCGTCAACGCTCGGCTGTAAAACCGCACGTCGTCCACCATCCCGTCCGTCACGTCCGTGCTCAAAATCCGCCCGCCCAGGTACACGTCCCGCGTGTCCGTCCCGATCGGCGCCGCCCGCGCCGTCGGCGTGTTGTCCAGCACCCCGTTCACGTACACCCGCACATACTCCCCATCCCACGTCCCCGCCACGTGGTACCAGGCGTTGTTCGCCAGCGTGGTGTTCCCGCGGATCCCGTACGCATCGTAATCGTCCAGCACCATCACAACCTTCCCGAGGTTCACCTCCAGCTCCCAGTTGTTCGGGTTGGAGTCGCCCTTGCGCAAAATGATGCTCGCCCAGTCGCTGTTATTCGGCCACGTCGTCCCCTTGATCCACCCCGCGATCGTCATCGCCCCCGTCACCTGGAACGCCGCGTGGTCCGCGATCGATACATAATCATTCACGCCGCCAAACTGCAACGCCCCCGAAACAGTCCCCGTCCCCCACGCCGGGCCGTTCAACGTCCCGTTCCGCCCCGAGATCGAGTCCACCGCCGTTGTCCCCGACCCATCGTCCAGCGCGTAGTACGCCACCGGTAGCAAGCACCACTCGATCGACCTCTTCATGATCGTCAACCCCGCCGCCGTCAGCGCGTTGATGTCCACCCCCGTGTTCCCCCACGGCAGGTACACCCGCCGCCCCGCCGCCGCCCCGCTCGGCGTCAGCGTGTCACCCCGCTCCATCACCACGAACGTCGGGTTCGTCGTTGACACCTGCCGCCCCAAGGTCGTGAACGACCCCAGCGACCCCGAGAGATACCGCACCGGCTGCCCCGCCGTGAACAGCGTCTGCGTCCCCGTCGACAACGTGCTCGTAATATAATGTGAATTATTAATAATATCGACCGTGTTCCCGGTGAACGTCGTCATGCTCCCCGAAATCCCCAGCTCGTCCGACAACGAAGACTCTTCCGTAATCACCCCCAGCGGCGCGCTCGTCAGCTTCGTCGAAACATCCGACGAAAGCACCGTCTCCGAGATATACACCACGCTCGAAGTCTTCACCGCCGCGTCGAACGCCGCCTGGCTCGCCGTCGCCGAGATCACGTCCACCGTGTAGCCCCACCCCTGAATCAACCCCCGCTTGGCGGTCTCCTGCGAGTCCATCGCCGCCGAGTTCTGCACCACCAGCAGCACCGTCCCCGCCGTCGCCAGTGTCCCCGTCCCCCCCGTGCTCCTCACCGCCACCCGCACCGCCCGCGCCGCGTCCGCGTTCTGCCCCCGCGCCGTGATCGTCGTCACGCTCCCCGAAACGCTCGAAGTCGCCCACATCCGCGTCCCCGAATTGATCGTCGGGTCCGTCGCAGTGTTCGAGTCGTTCGAGATCGTCCCGATCACCCCGTCCCCGTCCAGGTCGGCCCCGTCCATCATCTCCTTCACCGCCATCGCCGCCGCGCTGTCCGCCGCCGCCTGGGCCCGCGCGCCCTGCACCCGCACCCGCGTCAACTGCTGATCCCGCGCCCCGCCCGTCACCGCCGCCGCCACCACCAGCGACAACACCACCAACGCCACCAACACCGCCACCGCGATCGTCCCACGCCGCGAAACAAAGATCACACGCCCAGTGCCCATACCGAGACTCCAACGCAAAGGCCCGCACCACGCCGGCCCAAGCACCAAAGTTATCGGCTCATTCTCATCGCCAATTCATCCCCACCCACACACCAAAAGACCCCGGCCCCGGCCCCAAACCGTGCCCAAAACCCGGCCCCCAAACCGTGCCACTGACATCGGGTCCCCCCGATGTCACTGTCTTCCTCCTCACCCCACCCACACACCCCCATCCTCAACCAGACGAACGCGATCAAGCCGCCACGGAAAGCAAGAATTCAGAACTAAGCCCGGACGCCTCTCCTGTACTCTCACGTTCAAACCCCATCCTCGCACAAAAGGAACAACTCATGCCCAGCACCAAGCGCACGCGCATCTTCGCATACGCCCTAGGCACCACGCTCCTCCTCGTCGCCGGCGTGCAACTCACCCGAGCCCGTCAACCAACCCCCGCCGCCACAAACCCGCCCCGCGCCTACGCCAAAGCAAACGATCGCCCGCTCAGCGCCTACGTCGTCCTCCTCCGCCTCCGCCACGACCTCTTCCTCAAATGGAAAGACACCGGCAAATGGCCCGACGACAAAGACGCCAACAAAGCCCTCGCCGCCCACAGCGAGTACTGGTCCCAGCAGCTCAAAGACGGCAAAGCACTCTTCGCCGGCGGCATGAACGGAGACTACTGGGACAACGCCGCCCTCATCGTCTTCGAGGCCGAATCCGAGGCCCAAGCCCAACGCATCGTCAAAGAAGACCCGGCCGTGCAGGCCTACGTCTTCCAAGCCCAGGTCAGGCCGTTCAACGTCTCGTTCATCAGCAACAAATACACAACGAGCAGCCCGCCCGCCGCCCCGAGCGGAAACGCCAAACCCCAATAGCCAACCCCGCGCCCGCCCCGAACAGCAGGCCCACGCGCGCCCGCCCCGCATTCATCCCGGAGGGATGCGAACCATCTGCGATTTCATCGGGAAATTTGCCACCGGCCAAAACTGGCGGCACGGAATCCGGCACACCGACGGATTCCGGGCTGCCCGCCGATCTGCTCTTCGTGGTGAACCGCTGGCAAGGACTTCCAGTGGGGATCCGTTCGGCCATCGCCGCGATCGTGCGAGCCCACATCGAAGATCATCGCCCGTGAGGTCCCGAATGCTGGGGGTCACGATTCTCGATCCTTTTAGGGTCTCTCCGATGATCTCACTCGGCGAAGGCCAGGGAAGTGGTCCATTCACTCTTCGCCGCACAGCA
Source organism: Phycisphaerales bacterium (assembly GCA_044221955.1). GTDB lineage: Bacteria > Planctomycetota > Phycisphaerae > Phycisphaerales > UBA1924 > CAZCPB01. The sequence goes on from JBGAOD010000032.1 coordinate 21,166, forward strand.
GGCAGCGATCGACGAAGTGAGAGAACGGCAGCCGCAGCGCCGCGGCCAGCTTGGTGAGGTCGTCGCAGGAGACGTCGCCGGTCGCTTCGTACCGCTCGATCCAGCGGGGATGGATGCCGGAGCGTTTGGCGAGCGTGTCCAGATCCCAGGCTCGGAGTTGCCTGGCTGCCCGAAGGCGGCGGCCGATCTCGTGTGGTGCCTTCTTGTCTCGTGCGGACATATCTCTCCCCTCCGTGGTTGGTGAGGGGGCCGCTCTGGTGCCGAGAGGTTGAAATCGCCGAAACGTGGCGCGCACGGTATTCCCGTAGACGGTGTCGTATTCCCGCGCCCTCTCGACCTGGAGGGCGCGCGCTCGGTGAACACACGCGCAGTCGTCGTTTCGGGGATCTCACGCCCCATCACGGGGGCAAGCTAGCGGATTCTGGATGACTTGTCACTCGGTTTCAACAAGGGCGTGCGGCTGCTCGCCGCCCGAGGCGCCGGAAGCGTTCAGGCTGCCTTCGAAAGTTCAAATCCGGTTACTCCGGTGAAGCAAACGTGGCAGAGGCTTTGGGCAACAACGAGCCGCGTGGATGTTGGCCATTTCCCGTTTGACTTACGGCTACGGAGTCGAAGGGCACTCGCGGGATAGCACGGCTTTCATCATGCCGACAAGAGAGACGCGGTCTGCGTCGGTTGGGGCGACATCCCGAACATCGCGCTTCGGACCGGGGCCGTGCTGACCGATTCCAATCGTTTTACCGAGATCGACTCGGGGAAGATACTCAACCACCTCGATGCGTGTTCGCGCCTTCCCGCCGCCCCCTGTTGCCGCGGAGATGTGCAAGATGAACTCGCACTTGAATTGGTCGGCCTTGGAGCCGTCGGTCATAGTGGTGGCCCAATAGACGTCGCCCGACACATCAAGTAGCATCAGATCACGCGACCGGTCGTCGCTGCTGAGCGAGGAGTAGGCGGCCAGGGCAGGGTTACTCACCGTTCGGTGAGCGTTGAGAGACAACTGGGTATCTTCAGGGAAAAGAGGATCGTGTCTGTCGACCGTCACCATGCTGCCGAATGCGGTACGAAACTCCGCGCCCGTCGCCAGCTTGTAGCGGAGGGCGGTAAGGACGCACTCCGGCGGGCCGTCCCATTCCAAGGCGACGGGTTGTGGAGAGGCTTCCGTCGGGACCGTGGGTCCACCACCGCTCTTGGGCGGCTCACGTTCGCACCGGCCAAACGCGACTGCCGCCAAGACGGCCGCTAGCACGGCCATGAACAGAGGCCTGCGCCGCGTCATTACCTCGGCCCCTTCAGCTGCGGTAGAGAGGATCTTGTAGAATCATAGATCGCGCCGTCGTTGATAGAAGGCCGGTTGTTCGAGTGCGGCACACCGACGGTCACGCTGCCATCGCACGAGTCTCCCAGCTTGTCCTTGGCACGGAAAGAGATGACGTAGACCCGTCCGTTCGCGGTTCCGGCCCGTTCGGCGCGGATCCGCGCCGTGTCGGTGCCAACACCGGAGCCGTCGGGCGACGTATCCCCGTCTCCTGTCCCATTCACGGGTTCGTCCTGCATGATTTTGGTGATCTCGATAGTGAACGGGTCGCCGTCAGGGTCAACCACACCGAGGATGTGAACGGGTACGAACGAATGATTCGGCGGCCATACCGAGGTAATGTCAGCCCGCGCTCCCGAACAATCGGGAGGGTTGTTCGCACTGCCGACGGCGCTCTCAACCACCGCGAAGTTGTTGACTGTCGGGTCGACAACGCTTCGCACGGTAACGGTGAGCGTGTCGGGCGTCCCTGGGATCGCGGCGGGCGGCACGACCAGTTGCACCGTGACGATCGTGGATTCACCGGCAGCAAGGGGGAAGCTCGTCGGAGTTACCAAACCGAGAAAGCTGCGGTCGTCGGTAGCGGAGAATTGGAACACGTCCGCGACGCCGCTGTTGGTCACCGTGAAGGCATACGAGGTGATGACGCCGGGAGGAAGCGGCCTGGAACTCGGCGGGATGATGGCGACACTCTGGGCCGAGGTGGTGCTCGGGAGCAGGCGTTGGAACGCGAACCCGTGCGAGTCCAGTCCGGTCGCGTAGACGACGAAGGGGATCCTCGGAACTACGAACTCGCCGGTGAACTCATTGATCGATTGGCCGGGGCCATGCACCATCGTGAGCCCTTGCAGAGTGGTGCCGTTCTTGGCCCGCAGTTCGAAGGAAGCACCTGCAAAATCTCCAGTAATCTCGGCGGTAACCTTCGCGATGCCGAGCGTCGGGTGTCCGCCAATCTCAAAGTATCCCTCATGGCCGGGGCGGCCCCCGATGCGAACATACCGGAAATTATTGAGGTCGAGAGAACTTTCCCCGGAGACGTTCAACGAGTAGTCTCCCGTCCCGGAGAGTTCGACGCTCCACTGACCGGTCGGGGGAGCGATGACTGAGATGATGACGCCAGTGGCAAGCGCGATGCGGGTAACGCCAGCCTCGCCCTGCAGGACTGGCGTGCCATCGGGCCGACGGACGGTAACCGAGCTCGTTCCGCTCACCGAAAAGGTGGCTTCTCCGACCGTGGAATCAACCGGAACGGAGAACGAAACGGGGGTACCCGTAAGCGTGCTTGCAACCGACAGGATCTGGACGCTGTTCGAACGGACCACATGATCGGCGAGCATGGTGATCGCACCGGCCTGAGAAGGTGGCAGCAGGAAGAGTTGGCCGCCGGAATCGTTGGCCACCTTGATGAACCCCGGGTCGGTCGGAGAGCAACTGCCGAAGAGGATCGGATAGACCTTGATCTCTTTGTCGACCGCCAGGCTACTTACTTCGCTGGAAAGGTCGCTGTCTTTGGCGCTGGCGTCGGTGAAGACGAAGAGGTTTCCGCCCTGATCGGTGGCACCAAGAGCCTGGAGCATCCCGCTCATGGCGAGTTCCGGGCAGTCGCCTCCGCCAGAAGCCCCCAACGAGTTGATCCGGGCGATGAACTCGGTTGGATCCGTGGTGGAAGTGAGCGGGCCGACGCCCGGGTCATTAAATGGGGCAAGGATGTACTTGGAGGGCTCTTCAGGCGTGCCAAGTCGCGCATTCACGATTGAAATGGCCGAGGATTTTACGCCAGCAATGATCGGGCCCATGCTTCCCGTGGTGTCGATACAGATGGCGAGCGTCGGGCCAGAGCCCATCAAGAGGCGAAACTGCTTGTCTGTGACGCGGGCTTTGACATCGTTGATGAACTGCTCGGTCGCGGCCCGAGCCACACTCGCGGCCGCGCTGTGGAGGTCATGGTGGGGCGAAAACAGGCAATCGGTGCTGTCCTTGTTAATACCGAAGCCGAACTCACCGACCGCGGAACTGTCGAACGTCCCGCCGTGACTGCACTTTGCGAGAAACGGCTTGATCCGATCTTCTCCGCCGTAGTAACCGGATGTAAGCAGGCCCGTTAGGAGGTTCCTGTCGCAGTCGGGACAAACCGGGGGAACCGAGCCCACGCAATCGGTGCATGTGGCCAAGAGGGGGCCAGCCAGCGATCCAATCGTGCGGCCTGGGCGACCGAGGTCGGGGCTGGGCCCGGAGTGGCCAGACTCGATCCAGTTGGTGTGTGAGTAAAAATCCTGGATGGTGTGCAGCGCGCGACCCAACGCGGCCCGGGCTCCCGTCGCATTATTCGCAGCGAGCGTATCCAGAATGGTCTGGAAGTTCTGGGTGGTGAACGCCTGTCCACCAGAGAAGTTCTCGGCGTCGAAGTGTTTGGCCGAGCTGAACTGATCCAGGTCCACGCCCGCGTTCGCGTCGGTGATTTCGGTAAGTGCGGACTTCATCGACTTTGTGAGCTTCGACACGCCGAAAGCGCTCATATCGACAGCAGTCGCCGCGTCCTTAGAGATTTGCTCATGAGAGGCACCGAGTGCTCCAAAGAGCGTTCGAAGGTTCGTCGGAAAAAAGCCAACGCCGGGGGTGGCCGCACAGAGCAGGATCACGATGGCGAGAGTCGCGGAGGCCCAGTTCCGAGTCTTTTTCGACGGCATTGATCGGTCTCCTAGTGAAGGTGATTCTCTCGAAAACCCTCAGAACGGTCGTGGCGGCAGTACCAGCACGAGTACAAGATTTTTCTAAAGCGAGCATCACTCAAGAAGTTGGAGGCGATGCGGCTCGTGAGCACCGGAGCGACCGTAAAATACCAGAGCCGGTTCGTTCTAGTCAAGGAAAGTTCCGGACTGTGACCGCGAACGCTCGAGATTTCCCTTTGGTTCTTCGCTGGCAATCGCCGCAGTCAACCATTGGATTGACTCCGCCTATTTGCACCCGTAACTCACGATTGACGCAGCAGTTCCGGCAAGCCGCGAGCCAGATCGCGGCATCGTTTCAGATTGAAGACGTCGCGAAGCAGCACCGGCCAGCCGTAACGCTTGGCAAATAATGACTCAGCAATTCATAACCTATTCGGCAGTAACTGGTTACAGTCGAATTCGCCGCCAAGTGGCGAATCCTCGAAATCGTGTGTTTGAACCGGCGGTTGGGCGCTGAAAAAGCCTGTGTTTTCCGCACAAAACCCTTCGACGCACTCGCCGATGGGCTGTTCTTGAAAAACAATCGGAGTAACCGGACGGCGATTGAACTTTTCTTGGCTGGGATAGGTCTGTGGGCCCGCGATGTACGGGGTCGGTTCGAGAAGTAGGGCGGTTCGGTTCTTGCTGGCTCGGGCTCTCGTTTACGGGATGGCGTGGCCGTGGACGGCCAGCATCTTCTGAGCCCACTCGCGCCAAGGTTGGGATTCGCCCTGCAACGCAACGGCCTGGAGCATGGGGCGGGTCTGCTCGTCGGGTTTGTTCTTTCTCAGTTGCAGGCGGGTGAGGGCTTGGTAGGTGGGGATGTGGCCGGGGTACACCTCGAGGGCGGTGCGGTAGGTGGAGATCGCTTCGTCGGTTCGGCCGGCTCGTTCGAGCGTGAGGGCGAGGTTCATTCGGGGGTCGGGGTGGCCGGGCATGAGTTTTCTGGCCCACTCGAACTCTCCGGCGGCCTCGTAGAGTTTTTGTTGTTTGAGGCAGACCGCGCCAAGGTTGTTGTGGGCGGGGCCGTGGTAGAGGTCGGCGGCGAGGGCTTCGCGGAGAAGTTTTTCGGCCAGATTCAAGCGTGACGCTCGGTCCGAATCCTGGTCGTGATTCTGATCGTGCCCTTGATCGTGATTCCGCCCGTCGCTGAGGTTGTTCAGGAGATCAGCCGCTTCGAGAGTCAGGGCCTGAGCCCCGAGCGGGTCGCGGGCGGCCTCGCTCTGCGGGGAGTACGGGCTCGATGATTCAGGCACGCTGACGCAGCCGATTAACGTGGCGAGCGCTGACGACGCGAGAGCGAGGGCGACCACGCGCCCGACGCCGCGAAGGTGTTGAATCGCTCCGGCTGATGCTGCGCGCCGTGGGCGCCGATCGGCCTGCCTGTGCTGGTGAGAATGTTCATGGGGTTCGGTGCTTTCTCTGTCGATCAACTCTGCGGATCAAGTCTGCGCATCAGGCCGGTTCGAGGTTGAAGGTCGGGCCATGTTCTTCTTCATTCGTTTGACACGAGCGATTCGAGCGAGAGTACTGCCCGGAGCTGCAGGTCGGCCCCGGGCGTGACGAGCGCGGCAGTGTCGGAAGCGCTGATCGATCGAGGCGACCGTCCACGACGGTTCGCGTTGTCGCCAGGATTGCAGGAACGCGCCGAACTGCGGGAGGGTGAGTTGGCCGAGCGTGACGGCCTCGCGGCGGCGGGTGATCGCGGGGCCGCCGTCGTTGAGCGCGATCGGTTCGGAGGAGGGTGTCAACGAGAGCAGGCACGACGACGGGAGACCGCAAGCGGAAAGGGATTCGCTGAGCTTGGGGGCGAAGCTCTGGTCGGCGTTGTTGTTCGGCTTTCCGGCTGAATGGGAGGGACGAGCGGGCGTGATGCTGCGGAGATGCGCGAGTTCAGCGATCGTGGCTCGGAGCGTGGCCAGGCGCGTGAGTTGGAGCGTGGCGTCGCGCTCGGCGTGGTGCATGGAGCGCCACGCGAGGCCGGGGCCGGTGAGGCACGCGGCGGCGACGAAGAGCCAGAGTGCCGTCGTGGCGCGGCTCACGGCGTGCTCCCTTCAGGCTTGCTGAGTGACGCGGTGCTCGCCGCGCTGGGCAGGGTGGCATGTTTGGAAGTGAGTGTTGCGGTGGTCGTGGCTTTGCCCGACGGGTGCAGCGTCAGGCTGAGGCGGGTGATCGAGCCGGCGGTGTTGAGACGCGGCTCGTCCATCGTCCAGCCGATCGGCGTGCGGAAGACGTTCAGGAAGTCGGCGGGATTGCCCTCGACCGAGACGGAGACCGCCACGGATTGTGAAGTGGAACCGGAGATCGAGGATCCGGTCCCGCTCGGCGTGATCGCGATCGACTGCGGCTTGGAGGGGACGTCGGCGGGCCAGGCGGTGAGGAGCTGCGCGAGCGTGAGCCCCGCGTCAGGCGGCGCGGCGAGTGCGCCCGAGGCTCTCGCAGCCGCACGGCGTTGGATAAGTTCGCGTTCGAGGGCTCGTTCGTCGCCGTTGGTGACAGCGCGAGAGAGAAGATCGGCGGCCGCAGTCCGAGATTCTTCGGTGACTTGCTTCCAGTGAGCGGAGCGGCGGAGCAATCCCGCCGTTGCGATCAACGCGGCGAGAAGAACAAGCGCGGCGGCGAGCGTGTGACGGCGATGACGGGCACGGCGGTAAATGCGCGGCTCATACTCACCGACGAGCAGGTTGAGTATTGCGGGATTGAAGTCGGTTCGCGCGGATTCCGCGAGTGAGGCAAAAACGCCATCAGGGAACTCACCGACGAGCAGGTTGAGTATTGCGGGATTGAAGTCGGTTCGCGCGGATTCCGCGAGTGAGGCAAAAACGCCATCAGGGAGCGATTCGGGTGTGAGCGAGATCACGTTCTCGTCGAGTGATGCGAGTTCAGAACGGAGCGCGGCGCAGACCACAACTTCTCCGTTCGAGATCGGCACGGCCACGGCGAAGAGATCGTCGATGTTCGCTGGAACTTCTTCGGCGAGGTCGAGCAAGTAGGCCGGTGGGAGAACACCGGAGCGGCGCACGCCCGGCGCGTCGATCACGCACCACGCGAAGCGGTCGGAGGGCCAGCGGAGGTGGACGCCGGGCTCGGTCATCGGGAGCCTCCGGTTGTTGTCGTGCCCGTGAGTCGATCAGCGGAACTGGTTCGATCGGGCCTCAGCGCCAGCGTTCGCAGCGTGCCGGCGTCGCGGATCTCGACGCCGGCGGTGGTGATCCTTTCGATGGCGCGATCGCCCAGGCTCTCGCCGGGGCGGACGCGGAGGAGGGAGTCGGCGTCGGGGTCGTAGAGGAGCGCAGAGTCGCCGCGTTCGTCGTGCTCAATGGCCAGCAGTTGCCATTTGAGTGGCGGCGGAGGCGGTTTACTCGGTGCGGGCGCTGGCGGCGGCGGTGGAGCAGGAGGAGCGACCCACAGCGGGGCACGGAAGGCAGCGAGGTCTAGAGCGAGTGACGGAGACGACGATAACAGACCTAACGATGAAGAAGCCGATCCTGACGAAGGATCCGCGAGTGATGGATCGTTCGTCTGGGTCGAAGAACTCGGGTTCACCGCCAGCGGCTTGAACGCCCACCACGCCAGCGCTGTGATCGCAGTAACTCCGACGATCGTGAGGGAGCGTGCGTTGTTCACACTACTTCCTCCTGCGTCACGCTGATGACCCGCGCGAGTTCGGCCTCGGTGGTGATGCCCTGCGCCACCAGCCTCATCCCGGCTTCGCGGAGCGTGACCATGCCGCCGCGTGTATGGTCGTGTGAACCGGCTTCGTTTGAGTCTGCCTCGTTCTTGGATCGCCCGTTGGTCCCGCGCTGGGCCGCGGCCTTGATGTCGAGGGCCGACGCTCGCGTGCCGATCAGGTCGTGCACGGCGGAATCAACGACCAGCAGCTCGAAGATCCCGGTGCGGCCTTTGAATCCCGAGTGCAAGCATTCCACGCACCCTGCGCCCTTGCAGGATTGGTGCAGCGTGCGCACAAGCCGCTGCGCAAGCACGGCGGACAACGAACTGGCGACGAGGAAGGGTTCCACGCCGAGATCGAGCAATCGCGCCACGGCGCTCGCCGCGTCGTTGGTGTGGAGTGTGGAAAGAACCAAGTGCCCCGTGAGGGCCGCCTGCACGGCCATCCGCGCCGTCTCCTCGTCGCGGATCTCGCCGAGCATGATCACGTCGGGGTCTTGACGCAGAATGTGACGGAGGCCGGTGGCAAAGGTGACGTTTTTCTTGGGGTCGACCTGGGTCTGACTGATGGAAAGACCGGGGCCAGAGAGGTCGTACTCGACCGGGTCTTCGATGGTGAGGATGTTGACCTCGCAGCCGCGACCGGCGGAGTTGTCGCGTGGAGTCGATGCTGACTGAGCGCGAGCACCGTTGCTCGACGGTGACTCGACCGTCGCGGCCCCATGACCATCCGCTCGCTGTGGGCGCGCCGAGCGAGCCCGCGCGCCGGTGTTGGTGCTGTTGATCCACGCAAGGGTCGTGTACAGCGTCGTGGTCTTACCGCTCCCCGTCGGCCCGGTGGAGAGCACGATCCCGTTCGTGCGGCTCACCTGAGAGAGGTACGTCTCGCGCACCGAGTCCGGCATTCCCAGGGACGCCAGCGAGAGCAGGTGCGGCGAGCGTGCAGGATCGAGCAGCCGCATGACGACCCGCTCGCCGTTGGTGCTGGGGAGCGTGCTGACGCGCAGATCGACGCGGCGGCCGACGTGAGCGTCGGCGCTGCCATGCGCGAGTAAGCCATTGCCCGATCCGCTCCCTGATCCACCAATCGACCCACCGACCGTCACGGTCGCGCGGCCGTCCTGCGGGGCGCGGTGCTCGGCGACGTCCAGCCTCGCCATGACCTTGATGCGGCTGACCACGCTGGAGGCCAGCGCCCCGGGCAGCTCGCGGACGGTGTGCAGTGTGCCGTCCATCCGATAGCGCACCAGCGTGCGGTCACGCACGGGTTGAACGTGCAGGTCGCTGGCCCCGCGCAGGATCGCCTCGAAGAGGAGCAGGTCAACGAGCCGAACGCTCGGCGCTTTGCCGTGCGTGCTGAGCACGTCAAGCTCGGCCTCCCGCACGGCAGAGGCGAGTTCGCCCTCCACATCACGCGTGCCTTCAACGATGACCGAGGGGACTTCGTTCGGATCGTTCGAGTTGCGATTGTTCTGACCTTGAGCGTTCGCCTTGGCCTGCGCATAGGCTCGATCGATCTCGACGGCGATGCTCTCGGGCGACGCGAGCGTGGTGATCACGGACCGCTTTAGAGCGAATCCGACGTTGTGGATCGCCAGAGGCTTGGTGCTCTCGGCGACAAGCAGCGCCTCGGTCGCCGCTCCGCCTTGTCCCGCGTTATCCGTCCCGCGCATGGTTATCGCGACACCCGCGCTCGTGGACTCAGCGGCCACGACGGTGCCCGCGCTGAGAATGAGATGTCGCCGCGCGAACTCGTGCGGGATGCGATCCAAAAACTCCGCGCTCGCCGTCGCCACCACCATCTCCTCAAGAATCCCCGTCCGTCCAACGCCTAGCCAAACCGACACCCATCACCTCATCACTTCGCCACTCTGCCACTGAACCACTTCGCCACTTCTTCTTTCCTTTGGTCATTTAGCAATTTGGCCCTTTGGCCATTTTCTACCTGATCACCCTCGCCTCCACCTCCGGGAACCCATCCTCAACCGCCGCCCTCGCTACATCAACGTCGCTCAGGTACTTCAGATCCTCGAACGAAGAATCCCGCAGCACGGCCGCGCGGATGAAGACGTAGAACTTGGTCGCCTGCCTGCTGTTGTTGCGGGTCTTGAAGGCCTCGCCCAGGATCGGGATGTCGCCGAGCAGCGGGATCTGTGTCGTGGCCTTGGAATCCGATTCAAGTTCGAGCCCTCCCACGACCACGGTGTAGCCGTCGGGGATCGTGACCGAGCTTTGCACGCTGTTCTCCTGCCGCGGCGGCGGGAGGTTACTGTTGGCGGCGTTGCCGATGAACGAACTCAGCGACACGTCGTAGGTCAACAAGAGATGATCGCCCTGCCCGATCTGCGGCTTGATCGTCAGCACGGTGCCGGCGCTCGAAGTTCCGCCGAACGAAGTCGTCGAAGGGTTGGTCGTCGAAGAGTTGCTCGTGGTAGCGAAGGGTTGTTGCAGCGTCGCGTTGATCACCGCCTGCTCGTTGTTGTTCACCAGCACGCGCGGCTGGCTCAGCGAGCGGCCCTTATTCAAACCCTGCAACGCCCGCACGACCAGGCTGAACTCGCCGGGGTTGAGTACCGACCCCGTGAACCCGGCCGCGTCGCCGACGGTGCGCGTCCCGTTCGCCCCGCCGGAACTGAGCCCGAAGAGCGACGCGAGCCGGATCGTGGACCCGCCGCTGGTGGTGATGCGTTCAAGCTCGATGCCTAGATTCAAACTCTCGGCGTCGTTGAGGCTCACCAGCATCACTTCGAGCATGACCTGCGGCTGGCGAACGTCGAGCGTCAGGAGCAACGTCTCGACCTGCGCGAGCAACCGCGGCTCGCCAATGGCGATGATCGAGTTGGTCCCCTCGTCGGCGGTGAGCGTGAGAGGTCGGTCAAGACCGGACATACCACCGCCTCCGCTACTTCCCGTGCCGCTGCCAGCGCCACCGTAATTGCCGCGTGACCCGCCGCGGCCGGACTCGCCCGACGGCAGTAGCGGTGAAGAGCCGACGGGCTTCTCAAGGATCACCGCGCCGCTCGGTGTGTTGTCACGCGACGAACGATCGCTGCGTGAGCCACTGTTCGACGAGCCGCCTGATGCGTTGTTCGAGCCACCGCCGGTGTTGCCGGACGACGATGAACCGCCCGAACTCGCCGATTCACTCGAACGATCGGTGACACCGCCTGATGTTGTGGATGAGTTCATCGCCGAGCCCGACGGCGCGAGCGTCACGCCACGCGAACTCGACGCACCGAGCGACGACGGTTGTGACGACACACCCTGCTCACCCCCCGACGCCGCGTTGAGCGCACCGGCATCGATGAG
>JBGAOD010000033.1:0-31174 GCA_044221955.1 Phycisphaerales bacterium
CTTGGCTGAGTCGGGGATCTCGAACCCCGTCAGGTCCATGTACTGCATCCCCGCCTGACCGGCCAAGGCCGCCGCCACCGCCCGCTCGTTGCAGTACCCGAGCTCTATGAGAAGTTCGCCCAGCCGAAGCTTTCGGGTCTTCTGGACCTCCAGCGCCTCGTGGACCTGTTCCCGGGTCACCTTGCCGAGCTTGGCAAGGATGCGGCCGATCTTCCGGCCTTTGAGTTCCGCAGGGTCAATGTTGGGTGCAACTTCGGGGGGCATGGTTCTCTCCCGGCCTGTCGTCGGCAGATCCGGGCCCGAACACGGACCAGAACCAAACCCGTCGCACGCCGGCACAACTCGAAGCCACGCGGCCCAGACCCTCGATCGCTCCGCGATCAATTCGGTCTGACGCACGCCGTTCTCGGTCTGCCCTTCCTGTCCAATGCGATCTACAGGGGCACGACCAAGAACCTCTTCGACGACTGTACCGGCGCGGTTCTCCCGCGCCAAGCCGAATAAAGGGTCTTTTGAATAACGTCACATGGATTTTGAACTACAAATCCATCATTCTTTGGGCAATTCGTCGTCCTGATCCCACTCCACCCGGCCGACCGTCCGACCCATCCGGTGAACCTTGTCAGTAAGGTCAGCTGGATTTTTGCTCTTATCGATCATCTCTTCGGCCGAGATCTTGCCGGCGCTGTAGAGCGACCAGAGGTGATCGTCGAGCAATTGCATGCCGAACTTCTTGCCGGTCTGAATGGCCGAGTCGATGCGGAACGACTTGCCTTCGCGGATGAGGTTGGCGATGGCGGGGGTCACAACCAGGAACTCGTACCCGGCCACCATCCCCTGAACATCTACCCGGCTGAGCAAAACCTGGCTCAAGATGCAGATCAGGGCGGTGGACAACTGAACTCTGATCTGGTTTTGTTGGGTAACCGGGAAGGCGTCGACGATACGGTCGATGGTCTTGGCGGCCCCGGTGGTGTGCAGCGTCGCAAAGACCAAGTGGCCCGTCTCGGCCGCTCGAACCGCCGACTCGATGGTCTCCAGGTCGCGCATTTCGCCCACCAGGATCACGTCCGGGTCCTGACGGAGCACGCGACGCAGCCCCTCGGCGAAGCTGGGCACGTCGTCGTGGATCGCACGCTGGTTCACGATCGACTTCTTGTGGCTGTGGTAATACTCGATCGGGTCTTCCATCGTGACGATGTGCCGATCCATGTTCATGTTGATGTAGTCGATCATGGTCGCCAGGGACGTGGTTTTACCGGACCCAGTCGGGCCGGTCACCAGGAACATCCCGCGCGGGCGGCGGATCAGGTCGCGGCAGATCTCGGGCAGACCGATCTGCTCGAAGGTCAGGAGGCGGCGTGGGATCTGACGGCAGACGATCGCAAGGTCGCCTTTCTGACGGAAGACCGACACGCGGAAGCGGGCCGCGTCGCCGTAGGCAAAGCCGAAGTCCGACCCGCCTTCCTCTTGCAGCTCTTGCTGGTTTCGTTCGGGGGTGATGGCCTTCATCAGCCCGACCATGTCGTCGGAGTCGATGACCTTGGTTTTGAGGTTCTGCAGGTGCCCGTGGAGGCGGATGGTGGGCGGCCGACCGACCGTGAGGTGAAGGTCGCTGGCGCCGTGCTTGACCACGGTGTCGAGAAGACGGTCGATCTGCATGGTGGACATGAGTGGATCCTGAGAGGCTGCGTGGGAGCGGGAAGTCTGACAAGACCACCGGCAGGGCGGCAGTCAGGCCGATTCGCGTGCAAACCGGGATTGGATCCCGGGTTGGGCATGATAGCGGGGAGCAAGCAAGTAGGGACCGGGCCGCCACCGCCAAAGCCGTTGCGCTTCCAGCGTCTGCCTGTGATTACGTCTCGGCTACCTCGCCGGCTCGTTCTCTACCAAGCTCGCCAGCAGCCTCACCCCCCACCCCGTCGGGCCGTCGATCCAGCAGCCCGCGTTCTTTTCGGTCGCGTGGACGCCCGCGATATCGATGTGGGCCCATGGGGTTTTGGGCGTGACGAAGGCGGACAGGAAGGCCGCGCCCTGGATCGGTGAGGCTTTGCGGTTGGGGTTGGAGTTCACGAGGTCCGCGATCGGGGATTTCATCATCTCGACGTACTCGGCGTGCATGGGCAGGCGCCAGACGCGTTCGCCCGAGGCGGCGCTCGCGGCCTCGATCTTCGCGCGCAGCGTCGCGTCCTCGCAGAAATAGCCCGCGTACACCGACCCGAGGGCGACGACCACGCCACCGGTCAACGTCGCGAGATCCACGATGTACGCCGGGTTCTCTTTCTCGCAGGCCCAGCAGAGCGCGTCGGCGAGCACCAGCCGTCCCTCGGCGTCGGTGTTGGTGACCTCGACCGTCACGCCGTTGCGGTAGGTGATGACGTCGTCGGGGCGGTAGGCCTCGTCGCTGATGGAGTTCTCGGCGATGCTCAGCAGGGCCACGACACGGCGGCGCGGCTTGATGACTGTTGCGATCGCGTGCATCGCGCCGAGCACCGCGCACCCGCCGTCCTTGTCGCGCTTCATGCCGACCATGCCGTTGTTGATCTTGAGGGAGAGCCCGCCGGTGTCGTAGGTCATGGTCTTGCCGACGAGGACGATGGGCTTCTTGCCGCCGCTCGGGCCGCTGCCGCCCTTGGGCACGTACTCGAGCCGCACGAGGCAGGGCTTGTTCTCGCTCGCCTTGCCGACGTTGATGAGACCCTGCATTTTCTCGCGGACCAGATCCTGACCTTCCATGACCGAGACCTTGAGCCCGACCTTGCGCGCGAGCTTCTGAGCTTGCTCGGCCATGTACCCGGTGGTGGCGATGTTGGGCGGCGTCTGGCTGAGCGTGCGCGTGAAGTTGGTCGACTCCGCGAGCGCCAGACCGCGCGACATGCCCGCGGCGAAGTCCGAGTCCGACGAACTCAGCGCCAGCCGCGCCCGCTTGGTCGCTTTCAAGCGCGATCCCTTGAACTCTTCGCACACCCAGCCGAGCAGGCCGAGGCCTTCACCGAAAACCTGCCCGCTGTCCGAAGGGTCGATCTCGTGCCCGGCGCTCTCGACCGCGAGGCCGACTTCAACGCGCACCGTGCCCGCTTTGCTGTTCGCCAGCGATCGGCCAAGCCCGCCGGCGATCCCGCGGAGTGAGCCGATCTCGAATGTTGCCTTTTCCCCAAGCCCGACGAGCACCACTCGCTTGATCGACGACTTGGCCGACGGGAAGGCCTCGACGACAGAGCCCGCGTCGCCCGTGGCCTCGGCCCGGGCGAGCGCCGCGGCACCGACGCCCTCAACGTCCAGTTTCTTACTCTTAGCGTCGAGCGGTTGGCCCTTGAAATACCCGAGCACCAGCGCGTCGGCCGACGCGGACACCTTTGATGAAACCGAGAGAGACTGGAACATGAAAACTCCTTACATTCACTCGTGCATTACAGCGGAACCACACTTCGGTGGCACGCAACTCTTGGATCAGATTCTCGCAATCTACCTTTCCTAGTGGCACGGGCCTCAGGCCTGTGCCCTCCTGTTCCTACCTCTTTGCTTCCAGCTCTCAGGCCCGATCCGCGTTTCTCACACGCTCTCATCTCACGCAGTGCACCCCTGCGCCCGGTACCACTCGATCGTCCGCATCAACCCTTCCTCGAACCTCATCTTCGCTTCCCAGCCGAGCAGTTTCTTCGCTCTTGCCGTGTCGAGGCAACGCCGCGGCTGGCCGTCGGGCTTGGTGTGGTCCCACACCACCTCTCCCTTGAAACCCGAGAGTCGAACGATCAAACCAACAAGATCGCGGATGGTGATCTCGAACGACGCGCCAAGATTGATCGGCGTCGGTTCGTCCATCGCCTCGGCGGCCCGCAGCACGCCCTCGGCCGCGTCGTCCACGTACAAGAACTCGCGGCTCGCCTGCCCCGTGCCCCAGCACACGATCCGCGTTTCGCCCAGCCGCGTTGCCTCGACGCACTTGCGCACCAGCGCGGGGATGACGTGCGAACTCCTGGGATCAAAGTTGTCCCAAGGCCCGTACAGGTTCACCGGCAGGACATACGCGCTCTTCATGTTGTATTGAAGCTTGTACGCGTCGAGCATCTGCCACGCCGCCTTCTTGGCGACGCCGTAGGGGGCGTTGGTCTCTTCCGGGTAGCCGTTCCAGAGTTCTTCTTCGCGGAAGGGCACGGGCGTGTGCTTGGGGTAGGCGCAGATGGTCCCGACCTGCACGAACTTCCCGCCGCGCTCAATCAGCCCGTCGAGCCGGGCCCGCTCGATCAGGTGCATCGCCATGGCCATATTCGCGTAGAAATACCGCCCCGGGTTCTCGCGGTTGGCCCCGATCCCGCCGACCTCGGCCGCCATGTGCAGCACCAGATCGACCTTGCTGCCCGGGAAGGCTTCGCGGTAGAGCCGCGAAGCACCATCTTCTGTGGTCAGGTCGAAATCGCGCCGGCGGGGAACGAAAATGTTGACCATTGGCACGCCGCGGGCAGCGAGGCGCTGCATGACGAAGCGGCCAAGGAAACCCGCGCCCCCCGTCACCACGATCCGTTGATTTTTCAAGTCGGTGCTCACGCCCCCGAGTGTAACCCTCCAAAGCAGGAACGGATGCAGACCGGGCATCGCGAGAGCGGCTTCCCCGCGCCGAGTTCACTTCGGACCCCACGGCGGTACGCTTCCGCACCGACGTGGCACGCACCAAAGACCAGCCCAAGGCCGCAAACCTGTCGGATGGTCCGCCGCGCCCGTGGCGCTGGTTGGCCGCTTTTTCTTCGGGCCTGTTCTGGCTCTTCGCTGCCACCGGTTGGCTCGGCATCATCGCGTGGGGCCTGGGTGAGGCGGTCAGCGACCGGTACGCGTGGTCTCAGTGGCTTGAATGGATCCCCACGATCTTCACGCTGATCGGGGCGTTCACATGCCTAGGGGTTGCGTGGATCATGGCGGTTCTGAGGAATGCGCTCCGGCAGGCGGGGGGCGAACTCGGCTCTGGTGGTGAAAGCCGCGGGCCGAAAAAGTCGGATCGCCCGGCGCTCTTTGCCCTGCGCTCGGGTTGGTTGGCGTGGACGGTGGTCCTTGTGTACTTCGTGGTGGCCGAGAATCCGTTCTACAAACCCGCCCCCGAACCGCCCGCGTTCGACCAGGATTCCTTTCGGCTGGTGTACTGGAACGCGGGCGGGGAGGAGAAGCCCGGTTGGGACCGCGCGATCGGGGGGTTCAACCCGGACATTCTTGTGCTCAACGGGCTGCGGGCTTCTGCGGCCGCGCCGGGGCTGCGGAGTTTGCTCGATTCGAGCGCGTCGGTCGTGGTAAACGACCTGTTCACGGTGATCTCCAAGAGACCGATCGTGCGGTGGGGAGCGACGTCCCTGGCGATGATGCGCGGCGAAGGGATCGACCCGCGTCAGGACGCGGGGAATCGTCGTTGGGTGGATCACGGTCGGGGCTTGTTCTTCCAGTTCCGGTGCCCGCCGGTGAAAGAAGGGGAGGCGCCGACCGTCCGGACCGCGTGGGTGATCGACCTTCCCAGCGACCTGAGCCTCTCGCGGGCTCAGGTCACCGCGCGGGCCAACGAGGTCATCGAAACATTTCCGGGCCCGGTGTACGTCAAAGATTCTCGCGGGGCGTGGGTTCCCGAGGCTGTGCCGGGTTCCCAGGTCGGTTTTCCCACGCCGGACCTCATCACTGGCGATTTCAACATCCCGCGCGGATCCTGGTCGCTCCGGGCGTTGACAACTCACCTGCGAGACGGGTACCCAAGTCCGGGGATTGAATCCGTGGACGCCTACGACCAGGCGGCGCGCCGGTTCTGCGCGAGCTGGCCCCGCCCGCGCCCGTTCCTCCATCTGGATCAGACTTTCTTGGGCCCGAAGTTCCGAGCGTGGTCGTACTCGCTGCGAGATCCTGGATCTGCCGAGCACTTTGCCCAGATTATCGATGTTGCGTCGCGCTGATGGTGGGGATCAAGCCGGATCCGAGGTCAAGTCCGTTTGTGTCCGTTCATATTTGTATGAACTCAACGGATCTAGGCCTTGGGCGGGGCGTACCCATCCGTGATCCTCGACGATCCACGACCGGGAACGAGGCCGGCGGAGTGGCGGCTTCGCGCACCGCCGATCCTGAAAGAAATTGACTCGTTCGCCGGTGGTTGTGGTATTCTGTAGACTCTCGGTCCTGATGATTCGAAGTCGTTGTTCTGCCAAGGACTTGCGGTCGCTTTGGGGCCGCTGGGATTCCTGTGTTTGCTGCTCTGCCCGCGCACCTTTTTTCATTTCTCATCGGAGTCTTTCATGAAACACTCAGCGTCGCCCTTCTCGAAGTTGGCTCGGGCCGTCACGGGCCTGGTCTTGATGACCTTGGCCGGGTCTGCGTCCTCGGCGGTGAGTCCCGCAGCGGTGACGACTGCCCAGAGCGTCTTCCAGGCGAAGAACCCGGAGTCGTCGTTCTATCGCACCGGGAATCAGATCACGACGATCTCGGGCAAGGCGTTCTCGTTCGGGAAGACGGCCCGGGCGAGCGCCGACAACTTCATTGCCCAGCACGTCGGGGTGTTCGGGATCGGGGCCGACGAGGTGATGCCGGGCTCGCTGGCGGGCGATGGTCTGGCGGTGCGTGAGTTCATGCCGCGTGAGGACGGCACGATGAAGTTCACGCTGGTTTCGTACCTTCAGGTGCGCGAGGGCGTCCCGGTGTTTCGGGGTGATCTGAGGTTGGTGGTCCGCAACGAAGCGGGCGCGCCGATGGTGCTGGCTCGTTCGGGGATTCGTGATCTTGGCGGCTTCGCGGTGGACGCGGCGGTCGCGGCGGCCCCGAATGTTGCGGGAGCGTTCGCGGATGCGCAGAACCGCATTCCGGGGATCGGCGGTTTTTCGGTGCCGGAAGTGGTGATCTGGGCGGGGAACGACTCGAATCCGGTGGCACCGACGTTGGCGGTCCGTTTCTACGGAACTGCCGGGCAGCCTGGGACGTTGAACTTCGGGCGTTGGTTGATCTTGGCCGATGCCAAGACCGGCGCGATCCTGTGGACCGAAGACCAGATTGTTCACGCCGACGTAACGGGGAGCGTCAAGGCGTTGATCACGCCCGGGAAGAAGGCGGACATCTGCGAGACGGAGGTGCTGACGCCGCTGCCCTACGCCCGTGTGGCGATCGGCGCGACCGTTGCGTTCACGGACAACAGCGGCAACTTCACGATTCCAAACGCGGGCACGTCGGCGGTGACGGTGTCGTCGGGGATGCGTGGGCGCTGGTTCCGGGTCTTTACGCCGAGCGTTGATTACACGGCGTTGACGCTGAACGTGACCCCGCCGGGCCCGGCGAACTTCACGCACAACCCGACGAACGTGAACGAGACGCTGCGCGGGGCGTCGAACGCGTATTTGAACGCGAACGTGGTGCGTGACCACGCTCTGAAGTACAACCCGACGTTCCCCGTGATTGGAACGCAGGCCGAGTTCCGCGTCAACGTGCAAGTTGCGGGGACGTGCAACGCGTACTACGACGGAACGTCGATCAACTTCTTCCCGGCGGGGGGCGGGTGCCCGAACACGGCCTACGGCGACGTGGTGCATCACGAGTACGGGCACCACCTCGTCAACGTCGCGGGCTCGGGGCAAGGGCAGTACGGCGAGGGGTACGGCGACCTGATGGGGGTCACGATCTCCGACGAACCGATCCTCGGGTACGGGTTCCTGGGAAGCTGCACGGGCGGGATTCGGACCGCGGACAACAACATCAAGTACCCCTGCACGGGAGAGATTCACGACTGCGGGCAGCTCTTGACCGGGTGCTTCTGGAGCACGCGGAACGCCCTGGTGGCTTCGGGGGTCTCGAACTACCGCGACCTGCTCTCGTCGTGGGCGCTCAACAGCGTCATCCTCCACAACATGGGGAACGACCTGATCACACCGCAGATCACGCTGGACGTGCTGACGCTGGACGACGATGACGCGAACATCAACAACGGCACGCCGCACTACAACGAGATCAACACCGGGTTCAGTGCGCACAACATGCCCGGCCCGGTGCTGCACTTCCTGGACTTTTCGTACCCGGACGGCCGCCCGGAGCTGATCGCCCCGGCGGGCGGGACGGCGTTCAAGGTCAAGGTTGTCGCGACGAGCGGCAACTCGATCCAGGCGGGCTCGGTCCGGTTGCTGGCCGACCCGGAGAACGACGGCTCGTTCGTCACGTCAACTCCGACGCTGGTCGGCCCTGACACCTACCTGGCGGTGATGCCGGCGGCGGTGTGCGGCGCGACGGTGCCGTACTACTTCACGGCCAAGACGACGGCGCTGTCGGTGGTGAACGATCCGGCCTCGGCGCCGGGTTCGACGTATGTGGCCAACAGCGCGCTGTCGGTCACGACGGGATTCAGCGATTCGTTCCAGACCGACCTCGGCTGGGTGGCGACCAACGGGGGCGGCACGTTCGCGAACGGCAAGTGGACACGCGCGGTGCCCGGCAATTTCAGCAATGGAGATCCCTCGGGAGACGCGGACGGGTCGGGCCTGTGCTTTGTCACCGGGAACTCGGCCAACAACGACGTGGCGCTGAGCTCGACCCTGACCTCTCCGACGCTCAACGCGACGGGGGCGAACTACGGGATCAGCTATGCGCGCTGGTTCTTTGTGGGCCCGGGCGGCTCGGGCGACAACTTCGCGGTGGACGTTTCCAACAACAACGGGGCGTCGTGGGTCAACCTCGAGACCGTGTCGTCAGCGAGCGCCGATGCGGCGGGCGGTTGGAAGACCAAACTGCTGGACCTCTCCTCGAAGGTCGCGCTCACGAGCACCATGAAGGTGCGGTTCGTGGTCAACGATGTCAGCCCGGGGAACGTGGTCGAGGGCGGCGTGGACGCGGTCAAGCTCGTGGTGTTCAACTGCGGTGCCAGCTGCCCGAGCGACTTCAACGGCGACGGGTTCGTCAACGGCGACGACTTTGACGCCTACGTCGCGGCGTTCGCCGCGGGCGATATCAAGGCCGACTTCAACAAGGACGGGTTCGTCAACGGTGATGACTTTGACGTGTTCTCGGTGGCGTTCGCCGGCGGTTGCTGATCGGGCGAAACTGGTCTGAGTTCATTGATGAAAACCCCCGGCGCAGGCCGGGGGTTTTTTCGTGAACGACGGGGAGAGCAAGACTCTCCGGTTGGGCGGATTCGCACAACGACTATCGCAGGGCCGACATCATCGTGACCATCATCCCGACCAGGGTGCCGTTGTGGAGGAGGTGTGCGGTCATGGGCGCGATGAGCGAGCCGCGCCATTCGCGCATGAGGGCGAAGTTGAACCCGAGCGTCATCACCGGGAGCAGGAGCGGGACGGGGTAGCCGTGCATCATCCCGAAGACGGCGGCCGAGCCCATCGCGGCGACGACCATCGGGACACGCGAGCGGAGGTGGCGGAAGAACGCGCCGCGGAAGACGGCCTCTTCGACCAGGGGGGCCCAGAAGGTGGCGAGGCAGAAGAAGAGCACGAGCGTGGTCGAGTTCGCGCTGGTGAGCAGTTCGAGGACTTTGTTGTTGGGCGCAGGCGCGGGCGGGGGCGCGTCCGGGCCGTAGAGGAGCCTGGCTTGGATTCTGAGCAGGAGCAGGGCGACCGCGGCGGCGAAGAGGAAGAGCGGGATTCCAGCCAGGTACGCGAAGACGCCGCACCCGATTTCCTTGAACACCCCGCCGCCGCTCGTGTACCCCATCGCTTGGCGGAAGGAGCTCCACGGCACGCCGCGGAGGAGAGGCCAGAAGATGACCGGGACCAGGGCCCATTGGGCCAGGAGTGCGGCGTTGGGGCTCGCGGCGGAGAACTTCAGGAACGCGAGGCTCGCGAAGGCGAGAACGAAGAGGGCGAGCGTTTCGAGGTACACGCTGCCGCCGGGGATCGGCGCGACGAACCTGCGACGGATCTTCCCGCTGGCGATCAGGACGAGCAGGACCACCGCGAGCGCGAACCCGGCCAGGACCGCGCCGACAACGAGCACGCCGAACAGGATGATGGCGACGAGGAGGGTTCCGCCGCCGCGGAGCGCGTCGAGGCGGATGGGGTCCTGGTCGCCCTTGCCGAAGGAGGTCGCGACGCGTCCCCACCAACCCTGACGATCGACGAGACGGGAGTGATCCTCGTCAGCGATCTCGCCTTCTTTGCCGGCGTAGACGAGCTTGAGCGTTTGGGCATCGTGGCGGAGCTCCGTGATTTCCGCTTCGTGCTCGGCGCGGGCCTTGTCTGGGTCTTCGCTCTTGAGCCCGGGCGCGGGCTTCCACTCGCTGATTTCCTTGTCAAAGTCGATGGCGTCCAGGCGCTCGATGGCGGCGGTCGCGGAGTCGAGTTCTCCGGCGGCGATGGCGAGGCGAACGCGCTCGAGCGGCCCGAGCGGCGGCGCGATCACGGGCCCGGACTTCGCGGGGTCCATGACCTGGAGGAGCTCGGCACGCTTGGACTTGTCCGCGCCCTCGTAGAGCTGCGCGACTTTCAGCACGCCGCGGCCCATCATGGAGAACTGGTCGAAGTCGGGGAGCTCTTTGGTGGTTGCGGCGGCGGCGGTTTGGGCGGGCGTCGCTGAGGGTTTGATGCCTCCCTCGCACTGCTGGAAGAAGACGACGAGCGGGACGACCACGGCCAAGGTGAGGAACGCGAGAAGCCGAGCGCCGGGTGAGCCGGGATCGGGGGATCGGACCACGGGCCAGGCCGCGGACACGGAGCGGTCGCCTTGCTGTGGTTGGAACTCCGACGCCCCGGCCGCGTTTGGGAACTGGCTCATGCGGGTCAATCCTAGCGGCGGCCGCCGGGCGTGCTCGTGCGATCTGTGATCGATGGGCGGGCCGTGGCGCGGAAGCGAAGACGGCACACGAGTTCGTGTGCCGTCGGTAGGGTTCAGGATGGCATCGAGCGCGGGCTCGCCGTGATTCGGCCTGAATCAGGCGGCGCGCGGGCCGTCGTCGGTCCGGGCGTAGTCGGGTCCGAGCGCTTCGCGCAAGTTGTCGAGGCGGCGCTGGACACGCTCGAAGGCGTCCTCGGCCCGGTGTGTGACGGGCGCATCGATATTCCGCCCCTGCGGGAAGGGGATCGGGTCGAGGTTTGGCGTTCGCAGGGTTCGGGCGATGGTGGTTGAGGCGTTGAACTTCAGAGCTTGCATGAGGGCGTCCTCCGTGTTGCCGGTCCAGACCCGACAACCTGCTAGAGATCGGTGCCCTTGGGCGGCGGGATTACTCGCGGGGCGGTTCATTGCACGCCCGGACCTGCCTAACCCTTTCAGACCGCGAGTGTTCGCCATGTTTGGGAGGATCGGCCCGGGAACGGCGGGCCGAGAAGAATCGCCGATCGTGCTGCGATCCGCTCGCTTTTTCGTCCGGTAATGCCCGAGATCGCGGCATCACCCGGGCGGTTCCCCTAGCGGCCGCTCGTCTATCCTTTGTTTCATGGAAGCCCCCAAGGGACCGAAGCCGGGTTGGAACCTTCGCGGGGAGAGCAATCTGGCCCACAGGCGCGAATCGGACGAGGCGCTCAAGTTCCGGCGTTTGTCGAAGCAGCAGCGCGAGGAGAGTGACGACGGGCCGAGCGAAGCGGACCTCGAACGCTTCTCCGGCGTGACGCAGCGTTGCCCGAAGTGCAACACGGAGCTGTACGACGACGCGGAGATCTGCTGGAGCTGCGGCGAGGCGCTGCTGGCCCGCGAGCGCCACGGCCAGGGGCTCTCGTGGTGGGTCATCACGATCATCGTGGCGCTGGTGATCGCGGTGGTGGTCTGGAGTTCGCGCTGATTTGGTTTGCGAGGCTGGGTCGGCGCGAAATCTCGGGCGCGGGAATCCGAACTGGGTAGAGCCCGCGCATTCCAACACTCGCACAGGGAGCCGTTCGATGCCGAACACGCCGCTTGTCTTCGCACGACCCGCTCGCAATACCGCCCGTATCGCTGCGGCACTGTCGGGGCTCCTTGCGGTCGGCCCGGCGCTCGCCCAGCCGAACGAGGTGAGGAAGAAATCGGACGACACGGCCGCGTCGCCCCTGGCCGGACCGCGCGTGGTCGAGCCGAGCAAGGCGAACCCGCTGGTCACGGTTGACTTCAACGGCATGGTCCGCCGCCCGGAATCGACGCCGGAGGAAGCGGTGGTCGAGACGATGACGCTCGACGAGAAGGCCCGCGAGGCGGTGAAAAAAGTCTTCGATCGTCGGCAGGCGATCCTCGACGAGTTTGTCGTGAAAGAAGTGGACCTGCTCACGAAGTTCGGTGTGGCGTCGGGGACCAACGACAAGCTCGACCAGGCGGCGCTGGGCGTCGAAGCGTTCCGCAAGCTCGCGCCGCTGCGCGAGGGCGGGTCACTGTGGGAGCAGGTGATGGCCGCGCTGCCCGCGGGCGACGCGAGCGAGTTCAACACGCGGATGAGCGCGTACTGGGACGCGGTCGTGGTCGAAGGGAAGAAGATCAAGAAGGCCAAGGGGATCGACGAGCTCAAGCCCGGCGAGAAACCGGTTGAGAAGGAACGTTCGCGCTTTGAAATAGTCGTGGAGGAGCGGCTCAAGATCCTCGGTCAGGAGATCAAGAACTCTTTCGAGCGCCAGCAGGCGAGTGGCGAGTACCTCATCAAGTACTTCACGCACGATCTGGGGCTCAGCACGACGCAGAAGGCACGCATTCAAGAGATGACACTGGCGTTCATCAACGAGACAGGGATGAAGCCGACGGACGAGCAGCAGAAGCAACTGGCGCTTCGCGCGATGTCGATTTTGACGGAAGAGCAGCGGCTGAAAGTCGCGGAGAAGATCGTGGGGAAGGCCAAGTAGCCCGCTGCCGTCCTCGGAGATCGCGTCCTTCCGCTGGGGCAGCAGATTGCCCCGCTTTGTGCGCCCGAATCGCTCCCCCCGGGGGAGATGCGCCGGTAGCATGGGGCGGGATGAAGATCGCGCAGACAACAACATCGCCCGCGAGCCAGGACGCCGGGGATTTCCGCACGCTCCTGCAGACCGAGCTCGCACGCCGCTGCACCGCGAACGCGCGGTACTCGCTGCGGGCGTTCGCGCAGGACTTGAAGATTGACCACTCGACGCTGTCGCAATTGTTGCGCGAGCGCAGGGCGTTCACGGCCCGGTCGATCCGGCTGATCGGCGGCCGGCTGGGACTCTCGGCGGAGATACTCGGCGCGTGCGTGGCGCGGGAGCGCACGCTGGGCGAGCCCTCGGCGGCGGCGCTCCGCGAGGTGAGGCAACTGACCGGCGACGCCGCGGCGGTGGTCGCGGACCTGAGCCACTACGCGATCCTCGAGCTCGTCCGGCTCAAGAGTTTCAAGCCTGACTCGCGTTGGATCGGGCGCGTGCTCGGGCTCAGCGTGGACGAGGTGAACACCGCGCTGAGCCGCCTGCTGCGACTCGGGCTTCTGGAAATGCGCGCGGCCGGGACGTGGGTCGATCGAACGGGCGACTCCGCGGCCAGCCTCGACGGGCTCACCCACGTCACGATCCAGCAGCTGACCCAACGCGTCGGGCGACTGCGCGAGATCGCGATGGAGCACGTCCCCGCCCGTCTGCGCGACCACAGCTCGACCACGCTCGCGGTGGACACCGCCAAGCTCGCGAGCGCGCTCGAGCTTATTCGCCGATTCCGACTGCAACTCGCGGAACTTCTCGCGACGGACGGACCGACCGACGACGTGTACCAGCTTGAGATCAGCCTGTTCCCGATCACGAACCTCGCGCATTCGCGGCCGTCACGCACGGGCCGCCAGCCCGCGAACCGAGCATCCTCGAAGCGACAACCTCCGACTCCCAAACCCGTAACCCCGAACTCATAAGCAAGGAGAAGACTCATGGGCCATCCCGTCGTTCAGTTCCAGATCGTGTCCAAGAACCCTGACCGGTGCTCCGCGTTTTACGGCAAGCTGTTCGGGTGGAAGGTCAGCGACAACAACGCCATGGGGTACCGGACGGTCGACCCTCAGAACAAGGACGGGATCACGGGCGGGATCTGGCCTTGCCCGCCCGAAGGGCACGCGATGGTGCAGCTCTTCGTGCGCGTACCCAACGTTGCGGCGTGCGTGAAGCAGGCTCAGTCGATGGGAGCGGCGGTCGTCATCCCACCCTCGAAGCTGCCCGACGGCGACGAGATGGCGGTGATTCTTGATACAGAGGGATTGCCGGTGGGGTTGATGCTCGAACGGTGAACGGGGCTTGGCCCCGATACAACGAACGAGCGAGAGCAGCATTCTGAAGGAACCCGGACGGACCGTGCTGGTAAGAATACGGATCTTGTGTACAGCGCCCGCCCAGTTCCTCTCGGAGAACTTGAAATGAACGCACATGAAAACCGTCGGATCTTGTTCGTTGTCACCGCGGCGCTAGCGCTCTCGGGCGGCGTCACGGGGTGCGCGACAAGTGCCCGTTCGGGTACAGATCCGGCACACCGCGACAGCGCCGGCCTCCCGCCTACGAGCATCACCAAACCCCAGGCCGAGAAGCTCTTCGAGAGGTTCAAGGCCCTGGCCGGGGAGTGGGATTCCAAGAGCACCAAGGGCTGGGGCGGGCGGATCGGTTACGAGGTCATGGCGGACGGGTCGTGCGTGATGGAGACCGACCGCGTGGCGCACCCGGGGCAGGCGATGACCACGATGTTTGTCCTCGACGTCGATCGCCTGGTTGTCAACCACTACTGCGCGTCGCACCGTCACCCGCGCCTGCTGGCGACGTCGGCGAACGAGGACCTCTCACGCGTCGAGTTCTCGTTCGTTGATGCGCTCAACCTCCCGAGCCGCGATGTCGGGCACATGGACGGGCTCGTCGTCAACTTCAAGGGCCCAGATGAGTTCACGGCCAAGTGGTCGTGGTACGAGAAGGGGAAGGAATCGTGGATGGAAGAGGTCGTGCACACGCGCGTGAAGTAGTTTCGGGCGGCGAACGGCGGCCCGGAAATCAAGAACGCCAAACGGCGGGTGCGTCTGGGAACGCGAGTTCCTGGCGAATGAAGCCCACCCGTCACACGACTTTGACCCGGGCAAGCGTTCTCGGCGATCTCTTTCGCAACGTTTCGAGCCCGCCGGCGCGAAGCCAGCGGTCCACTTCGTAGCGGGCCGCCGTGTCCGAGGCTTCAATCGTCAGAACGCCGCGGAAGAACGATCGCACGATCGTGCGCTCGGCGAGGTTCGTGCCTGTCACGACCTCCGACATCAGCTCGGCCCACGCCGCGCCGATGCCGCCGACCGCCTTGTGCCGTTTCTTGGCTTCGAGGACTTCGCCTGCGAGATTGGCCGCGAGAGTGATGTCGCGGGCGGGGCGGACGCGGTTGGATCGCAGTTTTTCCAGAGAGAGTTTGGCCGCTCGGGGGTCCATGCGGGGATCGTATCCGTGAGCTTGACCCGTGCGAGAACCAGGTGAAAGCGTGAGCGATCACAATGGTGTGCGGCTCGGCGGCGGCGCACGATCACGTTTGGGTAGCGAGACCCCAAACGATAACGCCGAAGAAAAGCGATATCGTGGCAGCCGTTGCAACGGTGGTTGCAAGAAAGATTCTCGCCATCCAGTCGAAGGCGTCCGCAAGCGAATCTGTGGTGGTCATGGTCCGGGGCTGAACACCCGTTGGTGAGACCATGTAGGAGTACTCCGTGGTCCGTCGATCGTTTCGAAGCCGCAGTGTCACCCGCGTCTCTCCCGACGGCGCCGGATTGAACGAGCACGTGGCCTTCTGGTAGTAAGGCGGGTTCCGGTCACGGTACACCGCGTCGAATCGCTCGAAATATACATTTGCATCTACCGGAGGAGTGAACTGGAGCTCACTCATGCGTACCCAGACGGTCCTTCCCGGGTTTCGAACCTCGACCCAGCCGCCTGCGTCCAACTCTTCCTGGTTGTTCACGAGCGCCCGAGCGAGCACTTCAATCTGCTGGCCGTTGGGGGCGTCGGAAAGCCCAACGCCTTTGCTCGTCGGAAACATCACGTAACGAAAATCGCGCGGCACGATGTCGCCGGACTTCGAATCCCAAGCAAAAACGTAGTTGTGTTTGGCGCGCGATACCCAGAAGGTGAAAATGAACACGGCGAAAAAACAGAGCAAGTACAAGGCTCGTGGCCGACGAAATCGCGGTAACTGCGTGGGCAATGTTCGAGCCGGGATCGACATCGTTCAAGTGTAAGAGATCGCGGCGGCAGACCGCTCGGGCTCGATCTGTGTCCCATAGAAACGGCTGCCCTCGCCTCCATTCCGACGCTTCGCTTTTCGGACCTCAAACCGCGCAAAATACACTGGATTTTCAGGGCCGTTCGTGTCATGCTGTTCGTAGGGTCTATGACGGACCACATTGGGCAGGACGCCCGCAGCGACCGGCTTTTCTTCAAGTCGCCGGCCCGAGACGCGCGTCTCGCGTCCTGCTCCCGTCGTGCCTCGGGCTCTGGGTGCTCTCCAGCGCACCCGCCCGGCGCAGCGGTTTCGATGGGTCCGGATTCGGCTCTCGTCTTCTCAGATTAGAAAGAACAGCCCACCATGCACACACTCCGTTCCGTCGTCGGTGTCGTCGCGCTGGCCGCTCTTGCGGGCTCGGCCTTGGCACAGGTCCGCCACGAGTACAACTACCACAACGTGCAAGGGCAGCTCGCGTCGCGCCCGCTCTACCCGGCGGGTCGCGCCGACTCGGTGCGCCGCCCAGGGTTCAACGGTCGTTTGTGGATCTCGCGCCCGATCATCGGCGGGATGACCGAGGACTACCCGCTCGGCTGGGGCGACCCGGGCCCGGCGGCGTACGGCGCGGACGAGTACGACAACTCGTCGGTCCGCGCGGTCGTCGGCACGAACCAGATCTCGTTCTCGCCGTGGGAATACGTGCAAGGCCGCGGCAACCGTTCGATGAACCTGGCGCGCACGAAGTGGTTGAGCGAGCACGGGTACACGGGCGGCGTGCGCACGTTCGTCAACGACCTGTTCACGCACTATTACACGCCCAGCGGCGAGCGCGTCGCGGCCGCCGGGGCCGAGGCTCAGGCCACGCCGTCGCAGAACGGCGTGCAGCCGCGCGTCACATGCCACTCGACCATGCGTTTCCGCGCTCTTGGGTCTGGAGTCCGCCGGAACGACGCGGTTGTGAAACTCGCGACCAGGACCAGCACGCTCGAACAGCAGGCGCGGCTCGGCCGCGTCGAAGCTCCAGACACACACCGCGATCAAGGTCGCGGCCGCCGACAAGCATTCCTCCCCAATCGTCATCACGAGCACGCCCGACGGCCCCGCAGTCGCCCAGGTCGCGCTGGCGACCAACGCTTCCGAACCGATCTCCGCGTCTTCCGAGCCCGCGCCGGTGGTGTCGAACGCAGAGGTGAAGTAGGACAACGAGAGGCCAGCGCCGGGTGCCGCGGGCAGATTCGCGAGCGACCCCGGCAGACGGTCGGATCGAGAAGTGTGGGGGCCGCGGGCGTTCTTGCCCGCGGCTCCCTCTTTTCTGCCCGCGAAGAAGCTATCCTCTGTGACCTTCCAGCACGGTTTTTCTTCGTGAAGACGATCAGCGTGGTGGGCGCGAGGCGGGTATGGGCGGCGGCATCGCCAGGTCACTTGGCCGCGGCGAGGTTCAAGGTGCTGCTCTGCGATTCCGGCCCCCGGGCGCGCTGGGCCGATGCCAGGACGCGCACAAGAAGCGCATCGCCCGCGAGGTCGAGAAGCAGAAAGTCACCCAGCCCGAGGCCGACGCCACGCTCTCGCGCCTGCACTACGTCGAAACCCTGGAAATGCTCAAAGGGGCGGACGTGGTCATCGAGGCGATCATCGAGGACGTGCGCATCAAACGCGAACTCTTCCACAAGCTCGCGGGCATGTTCACCCACAACGAGATCCTCGCCAGCAACACCAGCTCCATCAGCATCACCGACATCGCCGCCCACGCCCCCAACGCCGCCAACCGCGTCATCGGCATGCACTTCTTCAACCCCGTGCCCGTGATGAAGCTCGTCGAGGTCATCCGAGGCCTGCAAACCAGCCAGGAAACCACCGACCGCGTGATCGAGCTCGCCAAAGCGATGGGCAAAGTGGCCGTCCCCGCCAACGACCGCCCCGGCTTCGTCAGCAACCGCGTGCTGATGCCGATGATTAATGAAGCGTTCTTCGCATGGATGGAAGGCGTGGCCGAGCCCGCCAACCTCGACGAGATCATGAAGCTCGGCTGCAACTTCCCGATGGGCCCGCTACGCCTGGCCGACTTCATCGGGCTCGACACCTGCCTCAACATCATGACCGTCATGCACCGCGAGCTCGGCGACCCCAAGTACCGCCCCTGCCCGCTGCTGCGGCAGTTGGTCGCGGCGGGGAGATACGGCGACAAGACGGGGCGCGGGGTGTTTGAGTATCCGGCGAAGTAGCCTGGCGTACCAGGAGTGCCGTTTCAACGCGCCGATCGTATTCAGTTCCACAACCACAAAGCCCCAACCGCTACCGCCACCTTGATCCCAACCAGCGGAGAAATCCTCTTCGCCAAAGCCGGGCACCCGAGCACAACAATCACACCCAGCTTGAAGATCGTGTTCGAGATCACCGCGACTACCACCGCCTGCCACGCCTGCATCGGCGTGATGCGGCCGGCGTCGGCCATCCGCGCGCACGAGATCGTGATCGCGTCCATGTCCGTCAGCCCAGAGATCGCCGCGACGCCGAAGAGCCCCGACGTGCCCAGGTGCTGGCGTGCGGCCGCGGACGCCAGCAGCACCAGCGCGTAGATCGCGCCGAAGATCAGCGCACCCTTGATCTCGGTCGGGTTCGTTTGCTCCGGCAGCCCGCTCGGGGCAACGCTCGCACGCCGCCACGCCAGCACAGCGACGATGACGGCCACAACACCCAGCAGCACGATCGGCGTGCCGATCTCAACCGCGTGCTTGGGAGCAACGACCACGACCTCGGTCAACAGCCGTGCGTACATCACCGAGCTCGCCACCAGAATCACAAACGCGGCGGGCGCTGCCAGATCCGGCGACGCCGCCGAGCGACGCGCGTAGCTCACCGCCGTGGCCGTGCTCGAGATCATCCCCCCGAACAAACCCGACAGAAACAGCCCCGTTCCCCCCTGAACGAACTTATACAACAAGAACCCGCCCAGGCTCATGCCCACCACCAGCACCACCATCAGCCACACCTGGTACGGGTTCAGAACATCGAACGGCCCGAAGGTCCGGTTCGGCACCAGTGGAAGGATGATGAAGCTCATCAGCGCGAAGCGCATGATGGCGTGGACATCACGGTCGCCAAGCTTGGCGGCGAACCCGTGCAGGTATTCCTTGGCGTTGAGCAGGGCCGCGACGCCCACGCCGATGGCCGTCGCGGTCGCCTGCGAGCCGAGCGGGACGTACACGCCGACGACGAACATGAGGAGTGCGGCGGCTTCGGTTGTTGCGCCCGAATCGTTCGAGCCGGACCTGATGCGGATCAGGTTTGCGACGACGATCATTGCTACGACACCGGCGAACCCCGCGACCACGATCGAGGGGCCAAGCACGGGGAACATCAGCCCGCAGAGCGCGCCCAGAACCGTGATGAGCGGGAAGGTACGTATCCCGGCGACGCCCGAGGAAGAGCGCTGGCGTTGCAGCCCGACGAGAAGTCCCAGCGCGAGCGCCGTCGCGAGGTTTTCAGAGACGGGGGTCATCGCATGAGATTATCACCAAAGGCGCGGACGTGAGCGAGCCACGGGTTCTAGGCCGCGCGGCGCTTCGGGGCACTCCCCGTCCTGGCAACGGGTTTCGCGCTCGCGGAACTCGATGGGGAGGAGCTCGCCCTCGCGCTTCCGTCGCGGGCTTTGTCGGGCTTGATCGCCGCGCGAGCGTTGCTCGCATTGATGCCGGAGGGCCCGACGCGCAAGGCCTTGGCGGCGCGCGTCGGAGCCGTTCCGTGAGTATCCGCGCCCCGCGCGTGCTCCGCCACATAGACGGCGCCGCCCAGGGCTATCGCTTCGTCAACGGGCGAAGCCTGCTCGCTCGTGCGCAGCGTCGGACGCTGAGTTACGGTGCCGTGATCGTCCGGGCGTCCCGCGAGTTCACCGCGGATATCGGCGCGGACCCGTTCCACGATCGTCTGCACGAGCGGCGCAAGGTCGGGTCCGCACTTGCCTTCGATCAGGAGGCCGCGCCAGGGTTTCATGGATTCGACCAGCTCGCCGACCACGCTTGTGAGAGACGACGGATCGCCGCCGGACTGCGCGAAGATGCGGTCGGCCTTGCCGCAGAGGTCATCGAGCTGGCGGGCGCGCTCGGCGGCCGCTGATTCCACCGATTGGATCGCTCGTTCGACGCGGGCGCGGAAGAGTTCCATGAGCTGCACGGTTTCGCGCTCCCAGAGGGTGAGCGTCCGCGTCACGCCCTCGCCGATCGCCTGGTCGATCGCCGCGTCAATCGAGGCACGATCAAGGGCGAGAGGTTCGCAAGCGATCGTGTCTTGAAGCGAGCGAAGACCATCGCTGTCCGCGGGGGCAGCGCCGTGCCGGAGCCGCTGGTCCTGATTGGACTGCTCGGCCCGCTTCGCGAGCGTCTGAAGACGTTCGCCCAGACCCGCGACCTGTTCCGTCAGCTGCGCTTCGAGCAGGTCGATGCGCCCGCGCTCGCCGAGAGCGCGTGCCTCGAGTTCCTGACGCATTGACGTTATGGCGTCGTACACCAGCCCGCGAACGTGCTCGCCGGGTGCGCTCGCCGCCTGTGCCGCAGCCTCAACGGCGCTTTCGAGTGCGGGCACGACGTTTCCCGCGCGATCGAGCAGCGCCGTAACGCTCTGGGCGGCCTCGCGCAGGCTCTGTTCGCTCGGCGCGGCCAGGCGGCAGCATTCGCGGAGCGAATCGCACGTCACCGCGGCACGTTCGATCAATGGGGCCAGAGAGTTCTCGCAGTCGCGCACGGCCGAGCGCACGCCGTCGGGGTCGATCTCGTGGATCGGGGAGACGAAGAACTCCCTCTCGGGTTCTTGAGCGGCTGGCCCGTCCACCCAGTGCTGCGCCTCGGTATCGTGCGCAAGCTCGCTCGATGTTTCGATGCCCTGGCGATCAACCCACTCGTTCCCGTGCCGCGACTCGCCCGTGTTCATGGTGAAGCTCCCGTGTGGCGCGTTCTGCGCTGGTGGTTCAGATCGACCGATAAGAGCCACGACTTTGATCTTCGACGGGCGATTTCATCGGACCTGTTTCGCGGACGTTGCGGACGGTCCTTCACCTCGGTACGCGCAGGGTTGGGGCGCGGGATGTGCGCAACGGGCACGATTCTTGCGCGGCGCGCGACAACGGCCCGGGCGCTGGCCCGGGCCGTCGACTGTGGTGAGAACCTGCTTGCGTGAACGCGCGCAGCGCTCTTGTTAATGGTCCGACTCAACCTCGGCGAGGAGCTGCGCGGCGGTCTGGTCGTTCGGGTTGGTCTTGGCCGCGGCGCTGAAGCTCTGACGCGCCGCGCCGGTCTGGTGGAGATCTCGCTGGACCAGCCCGAGCATCACGAGCGTCTCGGAATCCGGTCGGATCTGCGCGGCGCGCTGGAACGACGCGAGCGCGTGCTCGAGGTTCCCCTCGCGCCGGTAGTACAGCCCCTGCATGACGTGACCTTCGGCGCGGTCGGGCGCGAGCGCGACCACACGGGCGGCGGCCTGCTTGGTGCGGACGCTGTCTTTGAGCATGTACGAGATGTTGCCCAACTGAATCCAGGCGTCAACATCGGACGCGCCCGCGTCACCCTGGGTCAGCCTGATCGCGAGCTCACGCGCTTCGAGCAACCGATCGACCTCGACCAGGCAACGCACGCGGAGGTGCTGGAGATCGCGACGATCGGTAAGCGTCGGGTTCTGGAGCATCTTGGTCAGGTTGAACTCGGCGTCGTTGAACTTGTTGGTCGCGATCTGGGCCCGCACCAGGTCCTCGGTGATCCCGAGATCGTCGGGCGCGAGCAGGCGAGCCTCGCTGAAGAGCGCGACGGCCTTGGGCTGGTCGCCGCGCATGGTCGCGATGTGCCCCAGCGTCTGACGGATTCCCGCGTTGTGCTCGAACGCCGCCTGGCGGGTTGTCAGGTATTTTTCGGCCTCGTCGATCTGCCCGATGTCGGTCATCGATTCCGCGGCGGCGATCGCGTACTGCGCGTTCTCGGGGTCGAGGTCGGCGGCCTTGGCGTAGTTGTCCATCGCCTTCTGAGGCTGCGCGATCCGCTCGTAGGCGATGCCCGTGTAGTACAGCGGCTCGGCGTTGCTCGGGTCAAGCTCGCTCGCCCGCGCGAACGACTTGAAGGCTTGCTCCATGTTGCTCTGCTCCATCATGATCCGCCCGCGAAGCACGTGGCTTTTGGGAACGTCGGGGCTGAGCGCGATCGAGCGATCGATCGACTTCTGCGCTTTCTTCAGATCGCCCGAGAGGAACGCCTGGTGCGCGGTCTGCCACTCGGTGGCGGACTTCATCACGTCCATCTTTTCCTTGGCCTTGGACGAGCTCTCGCCGGTGAACGCGCCGGCGCACCCGCCCAACCCGCCCGCCATCGCGAGCCCCGCGGTGAGAGTGAACGCCAGCACCAGGCGCGTCCGCGCGCGGGTCGGCGATCGGTCGGCGTCGGTACGGTCGTTCTTCGAGAGAGGCGTGTTGGTCATCGCGAAACTCCTTGCTGGTCTTGTGGTTCTCGGCGGAGGTCTATCGACGCGCCCAAACCCCGACCTGAGCGGATGTGACGGTTTTGACGGTGTTGCGATCCCTGAGGTTCCTGCGGGAAGCCAGAGCACATGAACACCGAGAAAACCGGGGAGAGGGCTGGCCTCTCCCCGGTCGGGGTTCGTCGGCAATTCGTGCGTCACGAGCGAAGGGGCGAGGAACTCACAGCCTCGCGCCCTCCGGGGAAACCCGGATCAGGCCCCCATCTCTGACAGGCTGTGGACCAGCCCGGCATACGAAACACTCACCGTCTCGATGTTCCGCCAAGCGTTGCTCCGGTACCAGAGCCCGATCGAGGCCTGGGCCCGAGCCGGCGTCTCGGTCGGAGCCTGAGCGATCACCGAAGCGTTGCCCCAGAGAACGCTCTGCATGTTCACCGCGTTGTCGGCCTCGGAGAAGATCCCGCCGCTCATCACGAACGCGGCGTTGTTCTCGAACTGATTCGGCAGGGATTTGACGGCCGCCTTGGTCAGCGACTTGCCGTCGGTCTTGGGCTCGGTGCCGGGAGTAGTGCCGGGCGTGGTACCGGGCTGGACTTCGGGCTGCGAAGAAGGTACACCGGTGCCGCTGTCAGGGTTGGACGAGGGAACTTCGGGGTTCACGACGTCGGGGGTGGTCGCGGGCGACACTTCGGGGCTTGACGCCGGGGTTTCGGGGGCGGGGACGACCTCGGGAGCCGCCGGGGTGTTCTCGGGAACAACCGGAGTCGCCGCCGGGGTCACTTCGGGAGCGGTCGCCGTGCCGTTGTTGGGCATGTTCTCAAGCCCGACCGAGCCGTCGACGCTGCTGGACGAATTGCTGGACGAATCGTCTGACGAGCTATCCGCGGGGATCTCGGTCATCCCGGGCATGGTGCCCTCGATGGTCGCGGCGTCGGCGTTGACCGGGCCGGAGGAATCGCCCACGTCCTCGACCGCGGCGGTCGCCGTGAACTGACGCCCGTTGACCAGCGGCTGGAAGCCGTTCCCGTCGATGCCCGCACGGGTGCTCGAACGCGACTCCTTGTGGAGGATGTGCTGGAGGATGCTGCGGGTCGGCCACACGCTCTTCTCGTTGGTCAGACGCTCACGCATCGCGATCGCGTCGGGCTGCACGGGGTTCATCGAGAGCGACTGGTCGATCTTCCACAGGGCCTTCTCGGTGTGCCCATCCGCGGCGAGCTTCTCGGCCTCGACGAGCTTCATGCTCGTGAGCTTGTCGCGGCTCCAGGGCAGGATCCCCTCGCGAGCCCCGGCCCGGGCGCGGTCCACATAATCCACCGCGTCCTTGCCGTTGGCGGTGAGGATCTGGTCGTTCATGATCGACGGCGTGATCAGGAAGATGATCTCCTGACGGTCCGTGGTGTCCTCGTGCCCGCGGAAGGCCGCGCCCAGGAGGGGAACGTCGCCCAGGAACGGAACCTGGCGGCGGGTCGCCTGCGTGGACTCACGGAAGAGGCCGCCCAGGACGACGGTCTGCCCGTCGCGGACCATCACGTTGGTGACCAGCTCGTTGGTGATTTCATCGGGGATCGTGACCGCGGCGCCCGTGGCGTCCTTGGTGTCACGCACCACCGCTTCCGAGACCTGAGGCTTGAGTTCGAGGCGGATCAGCCCGTCGTTGGAGATGAACGGGCGGAAGTTGAGCTGAGTACCAGTGTCCAGGAACTCCACCGACTGCGTCGAGCTGGTGTCCGTCGAGGTCGTGTTCAGGTAACCGACCTTACGACCGACCAGCACGCGAGCGGGCTGACGGTTCAGAGCCAACACCTTCGGGTTCGACAGGATCGTGGTATCGGTGATTTCGTCGAGCATGCGGACGAACGCGGCCACGTCGTTGGCCACCAGCCCGAGCTTGATCGTTCCCGGGCCCGAGGTGTTGCCGGGGGTTGATTGCAGCCCGCGGCCCTGGGGATCGCCCACGGCGTTGGTCGGGATGCGGGCGTCGCTGCCGCCCGCCGCCTTGCCCTTGCCGGCGATCATGTTGTCCACGGCCTTGAGCGGGCCGCCCGAGCCGGCGAAGTCCGTGAAGTTCATGTCCGCGATCAGCGAGAAGTCCACGCCAAAGGCGTTGTTCTCGTTGAGCTGGGTCTGCAGGATCGTGGCCTCGACCAGCACCTGCGAGGGGCGCGTGTCGAGTTCTTTGACGAGCTTCTCGATCTCGTCCACGTGCTCCTGGTAGTCGTAGACCACGAGCGTGGCGTCGTGCGCGAAGTTGTCCTTGCCGACAGGGAGGTTCGCGGCTGCGAAGTCCTCGGTCTTGCCGTTGGTCTTGATCTGACCGCCCTCAGAGAGCAGCGGCTTGACGAACTCGGCGGCGTCGATGGCGTTGAGGAAGTTCAGGTGAACGACCTTGGAAACGCGCACGCGGCTCGCCTTCTCGATCTGCTGGAGCTCCTCGAGCGTGTAGACGTAGATGAAATTGCCCTTGTCGATGTACCCGTACCCGTTGACGTGCAGGATCGCGTCGAGCGCCTCGTAGAACGTCACGCCGTACAGATCGGCCTTGACCTTGGCGCTGACGTTGTTGCTGGCGACGATGTTCCGCTGGCTCTGGATCGAGAGCATCTGGAGCACGTTGGTCAGGTCCTCGTCGTTGACGTGCAGGTCAACCACCAGGCTGTCGTTGACGCGGACCACCGAGTCGGTTTTGGGTTCGCTCGTCGGAGAGGCCGCGGGATCGCCGGGATTCACGGGGTTGGTCGCGGGGTTTGAGGCGTTCGTGCTGGCGGCACCGGAGCTCGAAGCCGCGGTGTTGCCGTGGTTGATGCCGAACGCGTTGCCGATGCTCGGCTTGGCGTTGGTCGCTGACTTGGGGGCCGAGATCGCGGGCGGCTCGCCCGGGATCGGGGCCGGCGTAGCGGCCGCGGGTGCCGGTGTTGCCGTCGGCTTGCTGTGCTGCTTGGGCGGTGTGAACGCCGAAGCCCCGCTCGCCATGAACACCATCAGGGCCGCCGAGATGGCCGCCGGGGAGTGCTTCGTCGCTCGATCACGGTTGCGTCCGCTGTGGTTCTTCTCTGTGAACATGTATGGCCCTCGGTTCTGGGTATTCCGCTGTAGCCGACGAGCTGACAAACTCGCGAGCCCGGCGGGCACAAGCCCGCGTGTTACGATCGGAAAGTGCCGACCGCGTGGAACTTGTCGTCCTATCCGTCAAGGGACTTTCACACAACAACCGCGCACCGAGTGGGGTGTGACGACTGGTCAGACCGTGCCGGATATTCGGGCACGCTGGCACGCGCACGCTCCGCACCAACAACGAACATCACTCCCCCACTCTCAAGCTCGACGCCTGTCTCGTACCAGAAGGCGACTCGAACGAACATCGCAGAACCAGCTCCGCGGGTCCGCGCCAAACCACACGCGGCGCGACGCCGCGGCACAGCTTTTCGCGATCTGTGGGATCGCCGGCCGCGCCGGGTATCACCCAGGTGAGCGACGACAAACCGCGGCGATGACCGGCGGGTCCGCGTTGCAACGAACCGTGCGCTCAACGTCCGCGGACCGCACGACCCGGCGCTCTCGGACCGGAAGGCGGGTTATCGGGGGGCGATCAGGTCCGGTGATTCGGTCCGGGAACCGTCGGCGTGGACCGGGGCGCCATTCTCGGGCCCGATCACGCCGCGATCGGCGGGGTCGGCGTAGACCGTCCGCGGCAACGACGAGACCAGACGAAGCCTGGTCCAGATCAAGAGCCCCAGCGCGATCACCGCCAGCCAGCCCAGTGACTTGTATCTCTTTTCCGCGCGGGGGCAGCTCTTCATGGTCGGTTCCTTGAGAATGACGGACGGTCCAGAAACGGGCACCGATTCGCGCGCAGTTCTTGCGCAGCGGCGGACCGCTTATGGGAGCTTCTTCACGCTCACTCGCCCTGTGTACGCCTCGATGGTGATCTGGTACTTCTCGCCGGCACCGGTGATCGTCACGGTCCCGTTGGTCGCGGGGGTGCTGCCGCCCGGGGTGGTCACGGGTGAACCGAGCTCGTCGAAGATCAGAACCTCATCTCCGTCGAAGCTCGCGTCTTTGATCTTCGCGTCCCCGAAGGAATCCTGGTTGAACTTCACTTGCGAGAGCGTGTCGAGCTTCTCGTCGATCGTCGTCCCGTTGACCTCCACGGTCACGTACCGGTTCTCGTCGGGGTGGAACACCAGGGCGCGGCCTTTTTGAAAAGCCAGCGCGTCGCACTGCATCTCGGTGATATCGGCAACGATCGTGCGCACGGCCGCCTGAACGCGCAACCCCTGGCTGCCCGTCATGGTCGGCGCGACCATCGAGGCGCAGATCCCCAGGATCGTCACCACCACCAGCACTTCGACCAGGGTGTATGCCCGCCGCGCGGCCCTTGGAGAACGGTTCATGACTGGCTCCTCGGCCGAGCGACTCGGCCAACCTCGGACCGCGCCTCCGGGCGAGCCGAACAAGAGTCCGGGATCGCCCGCGCGAGACTTCCGAGAGGGTCATCGGTTGTTTCACCGGGTGAGTTCACGCCCGGGAAACGCCGCGCCAGTCTGATATCTCGTGGTTTGGGCGCGCCCAACAGACGCGAGATCGCCCAGGGCCCGAGAGCGTGTTCCGAGATTACTTCTTGTCGCCGTCCTGCTTGGGCATCTCGGTGACACGCACGTTGATGCCCTTCTTCAGGGCGGCGTCCAGCGCGGTGAGGCGCTGGTTCATGCTCGACAGCTCGGCGATGATCTGTTTGCGCTGTTCGGCGGCGCTGATGCGCGCGGTCGGGTCGCCCTCTTCGCTGACGTTGGGGGGCGCGGCGGCGGCGGACGCCTCCAGGCCGCGCGGCGCGGGGCCGCTCTGACCAACGACGAGCAGACCCAGCATCACCGCGTTGGCGGCGACGGCCAGGTTCAGGAAAAGGTTCCGACGGCGTGGTGTCGAGGCGGTCTGAGTCGCGTCCATAGCCAGAGGGATCGACCCGATTCTGGCGCTGATTCAGTCCGAATTGTCAAAACACGGCGCAACTCCGGGCCCAATACCCCGGCGAAAAAAATCGCTTTGCGCGAGCGCCGCGCCCGCCCATGCCATGAGCGGTTAGCGGCCGTACCGACGCACGACACCCTTGACAATCCCCTGCACCTGGCAGAACTTGACGCGGATCGCGTCAAAGGCTGGGTTGGCGGGCTGAAGTCGGATGTGGTCGTCTTCCTTATAGAAGGTCTTGAGCGTGGTCGAACCGTCGGGCAGCAAGGCCACGATGCGGTCGCCGTTCTGCGCCACCTGGGTCCGCTCGACCAGCACGTAATCGCCGTCGAGGATCCCCTCGTCGCGCATGGACTCGCCCTCGACCTTGAGCGCGAAGGTGGACTCGGCGTTGACACCGTTCCCGCCCAGGACTTCCACCAGGTCGATCTCTTCCTGGTCGGCGACGCGCTCGATGGGGTTGCCGGCCGCGATCTTGCCGACCAGCGGGAAACGCAGCGGCCGCGACTCGTCCGGGACCGCGATCCCCTCAGCGATCGACAAAGAGCGAGCCTTGTTGGGCTCGCGGATAAGCGCTCCCTTGCGGATGAGGGCCTCGACGTGCTCGAACACCGTCACCTTGCTGACGCCGATCTCGTCGGCCAGCTCCTGCATGGTCGGGGAATAACCCCGGCGCACGCGCCAGTCGCGAATGAGTTGCAAGATCCGAAGCTGCTTGGGCGTGAGATTCATGAGAAAGCTCCCTAAATGTGAGCGGACGAACAAGGTTCAAACCACCGCAACGAACACCAACCCCACTACCGGAACCACCACCAACCGAATCGCCAACCAAATCGCCAACCAATTCACGGGCCCGAACGCCGGGCGAGCGAAATTCCGCCCCATCAGAACGGTCGCCATGGTCACGTCCGGATCGACCCGGCGCGACCGACTTCAAATCTCCGGCCGCGAGGCTTCCCCGGACAATGGGCCTCGGCCAGCTTCGGACCGTGGAAGAATTGTTCGACATCCCCGAACTATTCCCGTTCTCCGACCCCGCGAACGCGAGCGTGTGCAAGCCCGCGCGGCGGGGGAGCAGCGACTCTGCGCCCGCAACCAAGGCCGCAGCCAAGGACGCGGAAACCCTGAGCACCCCGTCGGCCAACCGGTCAGCGAGACGGTTACTCAGCCGACCGAAGAATCCGCCCATCGAAAGATCGGGTCCGATGCGGGATGCGGGCTCGACCCGGCGCGAGGCGTCGGGGCAATCGCACGTCTCGATATCCAAGTTCTCAGCGATGGCCGCCGAAACCCCCCGGAGCCCCACAACGGCGCCTGGGTCCTGGAAGTAGTTGCGGGTGAAATCACCACCAGAACCGAGGGTGACCACCGCGCCCACGGAAAAGCTCGACGATGCGCTTGAAGATCGGAAGCTTGATGCCGTCACGGGTCTTCCTCCTTGCACGCCCAGAGTTCTTCGCGGGCCTGACAAGACCATCCTTGGTGCTCGTCTGTGCTCCGGACCCACGTTCTCTTCGCCAGTGAAACCGAACCCTTGTTTGGGAGAAGATAGCCGATCAAGTTCCACACAGCAAGGGAAATTTTCAAAAATCGGTCAAAATTGATCGGTCTTTGTCGGGTATCAATTTCAGGCGTTTCCGGGCTCGGAGCGCTCGAACTTCGGCCCGGCCCGCCGCACGCGACGCTGGATTTCCAGCAGCGTCAGGTCCGATCGCAGGGCCGACGCGACCAGCCCGGTCGCGTGCGTAAGTTGATCGAGCGTCATGGGTTCCGCGAGGGCGGCCAGGATTTTTCGCTGTTCGACCGACGCCGTCGCCTCGAACAAACCCGGCGAATTTTCCATCGTTGACGGGCCAGAATGAGGCGACGCGGCCGACCGTGGCCGAGCGTTCGGGACTGCTCTTTCGAGGCGGTCCGAGGAGTCCGCGTCCGTCTCGTGTTGGGGAGCGATCGCGGGGTAGCGGTCGGTGTGCGAACCCCGGAAGTGGTGGTGGGCGGGCGATTCGAGAATCGCCAGCACATCGCCCGGTTCCGTGACCATCGCGGCCCCGCCATCCTTAATGAGCTTGAGCGCCCCGGCCGACTTCGCGGAATCGACCCGGCCGGGGAGAGCCATGACTTCCCGGCCGTGCTCCTCGGCGGCGATGCGGGCGGTGATGAGCGCGCCCGATCGCTCGGTCGCTTCCATCACAATCACGCCAAGTGACAGGCCCGAGATGATGCGGTTGCGGGCGGGGAAGTTCTCGGGTTTGGGGATGGTGTCGAGGGGCAATTCGGAGACCACCGCCCCACCGCCGCGTTCGAGGTCGGCGATCTCATCGAACAGCGGCCCATTCTCCGGCGGGTACGCATGGGCCAGCCCGCAGCCCAGGACGGCGATGGTTCGGCCCTTGGAAATCAGGGCCCCGCGGTGCGCGGCCGTGTCGATGCCCCGGGCCCCGCCGCTGACAATCGTGAGCCCCGACGACGCGAGCAGACCCGCGAATCTGCGGGCTTGTTCGATGCCGTACGCCGAGCACTCGCGCGAGCCGACGATCGCGACGGCGTAGCGGTCGGCGTCGGCGGGTCGGAGCGTGCCGCGAATGTAAAGGATGGGCGGCGCGTCGGGCAGCCCGGCGAGCAGCCCGGGGAAGTCCGGCTCGTGCTGCCCGACGATGCGGACGTTGAGCTGTTCGGCCTTGGTGAGTTCTGCTTCGATGCGGCGGTCGAGATCGCGGCGGTCGGCGACGAGTTTGACGGCCGTCTGCGAACCGATGCCGCGGACACGCTCGAGTTGAGAGGCGGAGGCGTTGACGACTTCGGAAGGATGACCGAAGGCTTCGATGAGCCGCGCGATAAGGACCGGCCCGAGCCCCGGCCAGAGGGTGAGGCGGAGGAGGTCGATGGTGCGCGGATCGGTGGTGGGGGCGGGCGTCACGCGGGGTAGTATACAGGATGATGTTCGGGAAAAGAATGGTGGTTTTTGGAAATGAAAAATGGTTCGACGCGAAAGGCGGCCCTTTGATCCCTTGCTCACCCCGCTGGGATGCGAAACATACGAGATTCCCTCGGGAAATCCAGCCCCGGCCGAAACTGGCGGCACGAATTCCGGCAC
Source organism: Phycisphaerales bacterium (assembly GCA_044221955.1). Taxonomy (GTDB): domain Bacteria; phylum Planctomycetota; class Phycisphaerae; order Phycisphaerales; family UBA1924; genus CAZCPB01. The sequence continues at coordinate 30,578 of JBGAOD010000033.1, forward strand.
ACCACCGGATTCCGGGCTGCCCGCCGACCTGCTCTTCGTGGTGAGCCGCTGGCAAGGGCTTCCAGTGGGAATCCGTTCGGCTATCGCCGCGATCGTGCGAGCCCACATCGAAGATCATCGTCCGTGAGGTTCCGAATGCTGGGGATCACGATTCTCGATGCTTTCGGGGTCTCTCCGATGATCTCACTCGGCGAAGGCCAGCGAAGCGGGCCATTCGCTCTTGGCGGCATAGCAGGCAGCGATCGACGAAGTGGGAGAACGGCAGTCGCAACGCCGCGGCCAGCTTGGTGAGGTCGTCGCAGGAGACGTCCCCGGTCGATTCGTACCGCTCGATCCACAGGGGGTGGATGCCGGAGCGTTTGGCCAGCGTGTCCAGATCCCAGGCTCGAAGTTGGCGGGCAGCCCGGAGGCGGCGGCCGATCTCGTGTGGTGCTTTGTTGTCGCGTGCGGTCATGCTTCTCCCCTCCGTGGTTGGTGAGGGGGCCGCTCTGGTGCCGAGAGGTTGAAATCGCCGAAACGTGGCGCGCACGGTATTCCCGTAGACGGTGTCGTATTCCCGCGCCCTCTCGACCTGGAGGGCGCGCGCTCGGTGAACAC
>JBGAOD010000034.1:0-30356 GCA_044221955.1 Phycisphaerales bacterium
CCGCATGGAGCTGATGTACCGCGGCGTGGAGCCACAGAAGATCGAAGAGCACATGGCCGAGCTGCGGGCCGCGTCCAGCAGCGCCGCCACGGGCGAGCTCAAGCTGTTCTTCATCCTGTCCCAGGCCGCCGAGACGATGGACGTGAAGGTGACCGAGGGCGAGATGAACAACCGCATCGCCCAACTGGCGATGGAGAACAACATCCGCCCCGAGAAGCTCCGCCAGGACCTCATCAACTCCAACCGCGTCGGCTCGGTCTTCCAGCAGATCCGCGAGCACAAGACGCTCGACGCGATCCTCGCCAAAGCCAAGGTCAGCGAGATGTCCGCCGAGGAGTTTGACAAGACCATGAAGGACCAGGCGACCGCGTAAGGTTTCGATCTGAAACCCCTCGCAACATCCATCATCAAGCGAGAAGTGAGCCGGGGCATTCCTGCCCCGGCTTTTTTCTGCGCCGACTTCCATCACGCGAAGCACTATCGTGCGCCCGAGCCCGCGCCACCCCCGGCGCGGATCAGGCCGCGGAGCCGTTCGAAGCCCCCGAGGTCAAACGCACTGCCTCCTTCGCGGCCGCGGATCGCGCCCCGTCGATCAACTGAGTCATCCCGCGTGCTTGAGCGCGGATCACCGCGATTGCCCCGAACTCGCCCAGCAGGACGCCTACGGAACTCGTCGCGAGCTTCCACGCCTCGAACGGTCCCCGCGTCACCAACCCGACGACCACACCGATGGTGACCACGATCAGCACCACAACCGGCCAGACCAGCGGAGCGGCGGGGGCCTGGCGGCTCTTGCGCACTTGCTCGAACAGCAGCGCCTGCGTCTGACGGTACCGGGACATCTGCACGTAGCCCAAAATCGACTGCCCGATCAGGGCCCCGCCGCCGAAGCTGGCGACCAGCGAGTGCTTGATCGACGTGAACAGCACGACCGAGACAATCGCCGAAACCGTCGCCCCGACCACCAGCGGGATGAGCCAAGGCCTCGGTTGCTTGATAAATGTCGAACCGGCCTTCTCTCCCAGCTTCTGGGCTGTTTCCGTGTACTTCGCCAGCAATCGCCGGGCCCACACGAACTCGGCCGCCAGGATCGCCAGCCCGATCGGGATCACCACCAGCCCGGGGCCCGGGCCGGGCACCATCAGGATGCCGATGATCGTCACCGTGCTGCCTACGACCAGCGAGATGACCTTGGCCGCCTGTTTGAGCGCGATTTTCGCCACCCGGTCCGCGTCCTCGCCCAGCGGCGAGATCGTGGGCACGGGCCCGGGCTTGGCAAAGAACAGCCCCGCTACCACTCCCGCGCCCACCAACGCGATCAACACGATGAGCGATACCTCGGCCGGGACCGTGAACCTGTGCGCGTTGATCATCAGCACCGCGACATATGCCAGCACCAGCGAGAGCCCGATCTTGACGTACCGAATCCAACTCGTCAGGTCCGCGATTACAAAGTACATCGAGCGAGTTACGAAGACCGCGAAGATGTTCGAGGTCACGATGATGAACGGGTCCTTGCTCACCGCCAACGCCGCCGGGATCGTCTCTGCCGCGAAGACCAGGTCCGCCGTCTCGATAAACAGCAGCGCCGTCATCAGCGACGTGAGCGCCAGCCTCCCGTTCACGCGTGTGACCAGGTTTGCGCCGTCGAGCGACTCGGTCATCGGGAAGAAGAACCGCGTGATCCTTGCGATCAGGTTTTTCTGCGGGTCGAGCCCCTGCTCGCGGATCACGACCATGCGGAGGGCTGCAAGAAGGAGTAGCACGCCGAGCACGTAGATCGACCAGGAGAACACGCCGGTGAAGAGGACGAGCAGGCTGGCGATCACCCCGCGCACGATGAGCGCGACCAGGATCCCGACGGTGAGCACCCTCTGGCGCAGTTCTCGGGGGATGCGGAAGTGGGTGAAGATCGCGCCCATGATGAAGACGTTGTCGAGGCTGAGGCAGGCCTCGATGAGGAACGCCGTCAGGAACTGGAGCGACGCTTCTTCCCCGCTCAGCGGCGTTCCCGTGGGTGTTGTTGCGGACCCCAGCCCTTGCCAGTGGTGGGTGTAGGCCCAGTAGACCCCCGCGTTGAAGGCCAGCGCGACGCCGAACCAGAATACGGTCCAGCCCATCGCGGCCCCGCGTGTGACCACCCTGGGCGTCCTTCGCAGGAGGCCCAGGTCGAGCGCGATGAGCGCGGCGACCAAACTGACCAGGGTAATCCAGAGCGGGGTCATCGAGTGTTGCTCGGCGTCATCGGGCCTCCGCACGCCGATCGGCGGTGTTCGTGAACTGTAGGGAGTCAATCGGCACGAGCGTTGCGTTGCGACATCAAGGGAACCCCGCCTCGACTCCGCCGATGCCGGGAGACAACCCTGGTTTTCCCCCCACGTCCGGCCGCGTGTTGCGTTCGTGCAACGAGCGCTTCAGCCGGGCCGATCGTGGCCCGATTATTCTGAAAATGACCACTCATCGCCAACCCGAAGACCAGAGTTTCCCGAGCGGCGGTCCTCGTCGTTCGGAACACGCCGTCGCGCCCAGCGATGTGGCCCAAGCCGGTCCGCTCGCCGTTCGGGGCGTGGAAGCGCTCGCCCATGAACTGGGGAACATGCTGGACGGCTCCTTGCGCATGCTCGGACTTGCGCTCCGCACCCTCGATCGCGCAAACTCCCAGCACGCCGATCATGCCGATCAGAATCTGAACGAGGCTCATCGTCAGATCCAGACCGCGTCCTTCGCTCTCCAGCGCATGGCAGACCTCGTCCACGCCGCCATGCAGGGGGCCACGCTGCCCCTGGGCTCGACCGGCCTGAGCAACACGCGGCCCGTCACCCTCGGCGAGGCCATCGAGCATTCCGTCCATGTCATCACCCCGAGCGCCGAACAGCGCGGCACCAAGATCCACACGGAAGTCTCGCCTGACGTTGCGAGCCAGCCGGCCGGGCCTCTCTATTCCGTGCTGCTCAACGGGCTCCGCAACGCTCTGGAATCCATCGCTCAGGCGGGCACGACGAGCGGATCAGCGACGGGCGGGACGATCGAGATCTCCGCGACCTGCGAGGCCCCACCCCCCGGCCACCGCGTGCAATGGATCTGCATCACCATCACCGACGACGGCCTCGGCCCGCCCAAGGGGCCCAACGCCCACCGCGTCTTCGAGCACGGCTTTACCACCAAGCCCGGCGGGCACGGGCTCGGGCTCGCGCTCTCCCGCAGCATCGTGCGCGATCTGCACGGCACGATCCAGCTCATGCCCCGTCTCTCCGGCGACACTTCGCGCCGCGGGGCGGTCCTGCGAATCGCGATCCCGGCCATCACGGGCGAGCCATGGAACGAGAAGACGCGCGGTGCCGGAAGCTCGGGTGCCTCAGCCGAACCGGGGGGTGACCGATGAACGCGCAGCCCGCCGAACGGATCCTGATCGTCGACGACGATCCGATCGTCGCGGAGTCGATCGCCGAGTATCTCTCGAACGAAGGGTACTCCACCGCGACCGCTCTCAACGGCGCCGAGGCGATGCTCGCCCTCGACCAGGCCGCGAGGAGTCCTCAGAACGCCGGGCACGCCCCGCGTCCCTTCGGCCTGGTCCTCTCCGACATCTCCATGCCCGCCGTCGACGGGCTCACGCTGCTCCGCGAGATCCAGAAGAAGCACCGCGGGACCGCCGTCATCATGCTCACCGGGTACGGCACGATCGAGTCGGCCGTTGAAGCCCTCCGCATCGGCGCGTGCGACTACCTCACCAAGCCCGTCGTCGATAGCGAGCTGCGCCTCAGCCTCGAACGCGCGCTGCGCCAACGCGCCCTGCTCGCCGAGAACCAGGTCCTGCGCAGCCGCCTCGACAACCGCTTCGCGCTCGACAGCATCGTCGGCGCCGATCACCGCATGACCAAGATCTTTGATCTGGTCGAGGCCGTCGCGCCAAGCCGCACCACCGTGCTCATGACCGGCGAATCGGGCACCGGCAAAAGCCTCATCGCCCACGCCATCCATCACCGCAGCCCGCGCGCCAGCAAGCCCTTCGTCGAAATCTCCTGCGGCTCGATCCCCGAAACCCTGCTCGAAAGCGAGCTTTTCGGGCACGTCAAGGGCGCGTTCACCGGCGCGCACGCCGACAAGATCGGCCGCTTCCTCGCCGCCGACACCGGAACGATCTTCCTCGACGAGATCAACTCAGCCTCGCCCGGCATGCAGCTCAAGCTGCTGCGCGTGCTGCAGGAGCGCAAGTTCGAGCCCGTCGGATCGACCCAGACCGTCGAGGTCGATGTCCGCGTCGTGCTCGCCAGCAACCAGCCGCTCGAAAAACTCGTCGCCGATGGCACGTTCCGTCAGGACTTGTACTACCGCATCAACGTTGTGAAGATCGAGCTGCCTCCGCTGCGCGATCGGCTGAGCGATATCCCGATGCTGGCGGCGCGGTTCCTGGAGAAGCACGCCGCGGAGCTTGGCAAGCAGCTCACCGGCTTTTCGCCCGAAGCACTCGACGCGCTCACGCGCTACGCGTACCCCGGCAACGTCCGTGAGCTTCAGAACATCGTCGAGCGTGCCGCCGTGCTCAGCCGACGACCGACGATCGGGATCGAGGATCTTCCGCCCCAGGTGGTTGATCCGAACTCCCACCGAGACGCGCTCACCTCAAGGATCAGCTCTGGTGCCGCTGCGCCCGACGATCGTCCGTGGGTGCCGGTTCCGCTCGAAGAAGCGCTTCGTGAACCCGAGAAGAGGATCCTTCTTCGTGCGCTCGAAGCTAACCACTGGAACCGCCAGCGCACCGCGGACCAGCTCCAGATCAATCGGACCACGCTCTATAAGAAGCTCAAGAGCTACGGAATCGAGCCCGGCGAGGGCGAGCACCGGGCCGCCAGCTGAAGACCGCGGTCGGTAGATCTGGGCGGCCCATCACCCGCGCCGTGCGCCCGGCGCGTGCTGGACTGTCGCCGCACCAACGAATCGCGCGTACTGCTCCAGGCTTCGCTCGAGCATCTCCCGTCGCGAGGTGCTTTGGTGCGTGCCACGCTCCCACCACACGCGGTTCACCCGCAGCACGCCTGCCGCTCGGTCAAGCTTCGGATCGACCCGCCCGACCAATCGAGTCTCCCCTTCCGCGTGCTCAAGCAGCGGCAGCACGTAGTACCCGTGCCGGCGTTTGACCTGGGGCACGAAGGCCTCGAAGCGGTAGTGAAAGCCAAACAGCCTCTCGCAGCGCGCGCGATCGCGCACCAGCGGGTCGAAGGGACTCAGCACTCGGAACCCCGATGCACATGCTCCCGCGCGAGCTCTCGCACGCTTGAGGCGATCACGCCAGCCGTGCAGTGCGAACGCCGGCTTTGGCGGCCGCGTTGCACGCCCTTCGGAATCCCCGGCGAGCGGGGCGGGCGCGCGCACCGGTTCAATCTCGCCGCGTTCCACGGCCGAAGCACACCACGCCGCCGCTTGGGGCCCGTGGATCAGCCCCCAGAAGCCGGCGATCTCGCGTGCGGTTGCGACGCCGAGGCGTTCCAGCGCGGAGCGGCAGGCCCACGCGGTATGGTCATCGATGTCGAGCGGGGGCATCGTGTGCTGCGAGGGCAGCACACGCTCCGTGAGGTCGTAGATTTTTTCAAAGCCACCCGGGCCGCCACGGCCTGCGATCGACAGCGAGCCCGTCCGCCACCAGTACTCCAGCGCAGCCTTCGCCGGTTTCCAGTCCCACCACAGTCCGCCCTTGACACCCGCGTGCTTGAAATCGCGGGCGTGGAGCGGACCCTCGCGTCGGACGCGGTCGAGCACGTCCTTCAAGAGTTTCTCGTGCCCCGGCCCCATGCGACGATGCAGCCAATCGCCCCACTCGACGCGGGCAAAGCGATGCCGCCAGTGAGGGAAGAGTTCTGAGGGGATGATCGACGCGTCGTGGGTCCAATGCTCGAAGACTTGGCCGGAGCCTTGTAGTGTTTCGAGGATCTTGGGTCGATAGGCGTGCAGGCGGCTCCAGAGGATGTGATGGTGGGCCCGCTCGACGATATTGATGCTGTCCACCTGCACGAAGCCGAGGCGGCGGATAAGGGCGAGCGTGCGGGCTGGGCTCGCTCGGGCCGACCGGTCGTCCAACAGGCCCAGTCCGTCCAGCAACAGCAGCCGTGCGTCAGAGGTAGAGATCTGATGGGAAGGCATGCGAAGCGTTCCGGTTCTGGCGTTCGGGCACGCCCGAGTTTGACAGATGTCTGCCCGTGATTTCCTTCTGCGTCGGGTCGGGTCCCGGTACCATATCGCAAGCGTGGTTGACTCGCTCCGCCGGGGAACGGGAAACTGCGGCGGTCCAAGCCCGAGGCATCCGCCCGTGCCAATCCCGGCCTCGCCATCCGAAGATCGCACCCCCGGCCCGCGCGACGCGGGGCTGGAGCAGAGCGTGTACGCGCATCTTCGCGCCATCGCCCAGAGCCAGATGAACGCCGAGCGGCCGGGGCACACGCTCTCGGCTACCGCCCTCGTTCACGAAGCGTTCCTCCGGCTGGGCGGGGCCGGGATCAGCGGTTCGCAGGGTCGCACCGCCTTCCTCCACGCGGCCGCGGAAGCCATGCGCCGAATCCTGATCGAGCACGCGCGTTCCCGCGGGCGTCTCAAGCGCGGCGGCAAGGCGGGCAAGGTACCCCTGGATGTCATCGGCGATGTGGCCGACCTGGCGACTATCAACGAGCACCACGCCGACGGGGTCGTTGCGTTCGACGACGCGTTCCGTCGCTTAGAGGTCCACGAACCCAGCGCTGCCGAGGTCGTCCGGCTCCGGTTCTTCGCCGGACTCTCGATCCCGGAAGTCTCGGCGGCGCTGGGAATCTCGGAGCGCACCGTCAACAACCGCTGGGCCTACGCCCGCGCCTGGCTCGCCAGAGACCTGGAAAGCGCCGGGACCGCCAACCCCGAAACCGCGTCTGATCCGTAGAAAGAGAGCCGTACTCGGATGCCCGGAGAGAAACCACAGCCGCTCATCGATCTCGTGGGCGAGGCACTCGCGCTGCCGCCGAACGAGCGTGCGGGGTTTTTGCAATCCGCCTGCTCTGATCCCGCTCTTCTCGCGGAGGCCAAGAGTCTGCTTGCCTCGCTGGCGCGTGCGGGGGGGTTCATGGACAGCCCTACCCAATCGAACACAAAGCTCGACCCGCGGTCGGGTTCGGGCGTCGAGCGGGTCGGTTCCACGATCGACCGCTACACCCTCCTCGAACAGATCGGCGAAGGCGGCTTTGGCGTCGTCTATCTCGCCGATCAGCGCGAGCCCGTCCACCGCCGCGTCGCCCTCAAAGTCATCAAGCCGGGGATGGACTCGGCCGAAGTCGTCGCACGCTTCGAGGCCGAACGCCAGGCCCTGGCGATCATGGACCACCCCAACGTCGCCAAGGTTTTCGATGGCGGCGTCACGCCCGCGGGCCGCCCGTATTTCGTCATGGAGTTTGTCCCGGGCGAGCCGATCACCGCGTTCTGTGACCGCCACACCTACACCAACCGCCAGCGCCTCGATCTCTTCGTCGATGTCTGCCACGCCGTTCAGCACGCCCACACCAAGGGCATCATCCACCGCGATCTCAAGCCCAGCAACGTTCTGGTCACGATGGACGGCGATCAACCGGTCCCCAAGGTCATCGACTTTGGGGTCGCCAAGGCAATCAACCAGGGCGTCACTGGTAAGACCATTTTCACCGCCACCGGGCAGCTCATCGGCACGCCCGAATACATGAGCCCCGAGCAGGCCGAGATGGGCCTGCTCGATATCGATACACGCTCGGACGTCTACTCCCTCGGTGTCGTGCTCTATGAGCTGCTTACCGGCTCCACGCCGCTCGCCGGCGCGGACCTCCGCTCCAAAGGCTTCGGCGAGATCCAACGCATCATCCGTGAGGTCGATCCGCCCACGCCCAGCACCCGCCTGAGCTCCCGCATCACCGATGCCGGCGAGAAGGGGCCGCCCGCTCCACAAGGCTCCTCCAAAGCGATTCCCGTCGATCAGGTCGCCCGACTCCGCCGCACCGATCCCGCGGGTCTCACCAAGTTCGTCCGCGGCGAGCTCGACTGGATCGTGATGAAGGCCCTCGACAAGGACCGTACACGCCGCTATGTCACCGCCGACAGCCTCGCCGAGGACATCGGTCACTATCTCGCGGGTGAGCCGGTCGATGCCGCCCCGGCGAACGCGCTGTACTGGGTGCGCAAGTTCGCCCGTCGCAACCGCGGGCCGGTGATCGCCGTTTCGCTGGTCACACTCGCGCTCCTGGCAGGCATCACGGGGACGACGGTCTTCGCGTTGCGTGAAGCCTCCGCTCGCGGCCGAGCGGAACGCGCCGAGCACGACGAGCGGGCGCGCGCGGACGAACTCGACCGCGTGGCGAAGTTCCAGTCTTCGCGTCTTGGCGACATCGACCCCGCGCGCCTTGGAGTTCGCCTGCGCGACAGCCTCATCGCGGACGCGCGAGCCGCTGAGACACGGCTTGGAAACACGGAGGGTTCTGCGTCGGCACGGGCGGGCGCACTGGAGGAACAACTGGGCGGCATCAATTTCACGAACGTCGCGCTCGACGGGCTCGATTCGAGCATCTTCGGACCAACGCTCGCCGCTATCCGCAAGGATTTCGCCGATCAGCCCGCGGTGCGGGCGCAGCTTCTGCACACCGCGGGCGACACGATGCGGCGTCTGGGGCTTGAAGATCAAGCGCTTCCCGTCGTGCAGGAGGCCTATGAGGTTGCCCGGGTGGCCCACGGGGAGTCCGACCAGCGCACCCTCTCGGCCCGATCGCTCCTGAGCACCATGCTCCGCCGCAAGGGCAGACTCGGCGAGGCCGAACGCGAGATCCGCGCCACTCTGACAACCGCCCGACAATCCCTGGGGGATCGCAGCCGCGTCACGCTCACGGCCATGCAGTACCTCGGCGACGTGCTCAACGATCAGAACAAGCACGCCGAAGCAGAGAAGATCTACCGCGAGACGCTTCAGGCCCAACGGAGCGCCTTCGGGGCCGGCGACGACCACGACGTGATGCAGGTGCTCACGACCCTCGCTGAAACGCTCTTCCGTCAGGAGCGTTTGGGCGAAGCGGAGTCGCTCGCACGCGAAGCGCTGGACATGTGCCGTCGCTTGGAGGGGGACGACAGCGCCTCAACGCTGAGCAAGATGAACAACCTGGCAAGCGTGCTCAACGCCGAGAAGAAGTACGACGAGGGAACGGGGATGTTGCGGGAGGTGGTAGCCAAGTCCAGAAAAACCCTCGGGGACAACCACCCGGACCTCGCGTCCAAGATCAGCAACCTCGGCGCCTCTTTCCTCGGGTTGCGCAACTACGCCGAAGCCGAGCCCCTCCTCATTGAGGGCGTGGAACGTCAGCGTCGCGCCCGCGGCCCGACCCACCCGAGCACCCTCACCGCCGTCAACAACCTGGCGTACCTGTACTACTACAAGGGACAATTCGAGGAGGCGGCGGCCACCTTGGCTCGGGGAGCGCAGCTCACCGAGGGCGGCGGCGTTGGAGTTCAGCAGCAAGCCCGAGGCGGCCCTTCCCCCGGCGGAGGAAGCGTGGACCCTCTACCGCGCCCACATCGACTGGAACGCCGACGAGTGCCTCCACTCCGCCAGAATCCTTCGGGATGCCCTCGTCGCCAAGCCCGACTTCGACCGGGCGGCGGTCGTGATCACCGAAGGAGTCGAGATCGAACGGCAGCGCCGACCCCTCAACGACGACCGCCTCGCCGTCGCGCTCGCCTTCCACGGCTCCACGCTCATCACCGCCAAGCGATACTCCGACGCCGAGGCCCCGCTCCGCGAGTGCCTCGCCCTCCGCCAACGCCTTTACCCCGGCGGCAACCCCGAGGCGTGGCTGAAGTACCGCACCATGAGCCAACTCGGCGGCGTGCTGGTCGCGCAGGCTTCCGATGCATCCCCGGACTCTTCTCACACGGCTGAGTGGCGGTCGGCCAGGCTCCGGGAAGCCCAGCCGCTCCTCTCCGACGCTTATGAGGCGCTCAAGAGCGACCCCAAAGCACCGGCGTCCACGGAAACGTCCGGCCCTGCCCGCGAAGCTTTGCAGGGGCTGATCAGGCTCTACGAAGCCTGGGACGCTCTTGAGCCTGGCAACGGATACGACGAGCGAGCCAAGCGTCTCAAGGGCGAGTGAATTGTCAGAACAGTTGCGCGATCGGCCCGAGAACGGCGCTCCTAAGTCCGACCCTTTCCAGGAGAACCGACCATGCCCAGGCCAGATCGCGCCGGCGTTTCGAGCGCGGCCACCACCAAGCGCCTCATTACGCCCCTCGCCCTTACCGCACTCGCCCTTCAAGCCCACGGGCAGTGCGACCCGTGGCTCAACGGCCCGCTCGCACCCAATGTCCCCGGGCTCTCAGCCCTTTCCGTCGATACGCTGACCGTGTTCGATCCCGACGGTGCCGGCCCGCACGCCGCCGAGCCGGTCGCTGGTGGCGATTTCACGACTTCGGGTGCCAACAGCGTCAGCCACATTGCGCACTGGGACGGCACGGGCTGGAAGCCCTTCGGCGCCGGCATCAACGGCTACGCCTACTCCGTCGAGCCCTACGACTTCTGCAGTTCGATCGGCGAGAACTTCCTCGTCGCGGCCGGGTGGTTCGCGGAGATCGGCGGCAACGCCGGCAACAACATCCAGTACTGGAACGGCACGACATGGAACCGACTCGACAACGGCTTCAATGACGTGGTCTTCGACACCTGCACATGGGACCCCGACGGCCCCGGGCCGCTCTGCACTCACCTTGTCGCCGCCGGGCAGTTCGTGGTCAGCGGCACCACCCCCATGAACCACATCGCCGAGTACAACGGGCACTGGAACCAGATCGGAACCGGCGTCGACGGTCAGATCCGGTCCGTCATGACCTGGAATCCGACCGGGAACCCCTCCGTGCCCGATCGCCTCGTCGCCGCGGGTACGTTCACCACGACCGGCGGTGTCACCGTGAACAACATTGCTCAGTGGGACGGGGCGTCCTGGAAGCCGCTCGGGACCGGGCTCGTCAACTCCGGGGGCTTCACGGTCGTCTACGACCTCAAACTCTGGGACCCCGACGGTGCCGGACCTCTCAAGCCGTGGGTTATCGCAGCCGGAACCTTCAATACCGCGGGCGGCGTGCCCGTCAACAACGTCGCCGCGTGGGACGGCACCAACTGGCGTGCGCTCGGCGCAGGAACCAGCGGCACGGTTTGGAAGCTGACCACTTGGGACCCGGACGGCTCGGGACCGCTTCCTGCTGACTTGATCGCGACGGGCTCGTTCATCAACGCGGGCGGAGGACCCGCGTCCCGGATCGCACGATGGAACGGCACCAGTTGGCAACCTCTCGGCCCGGGGTTCAACTTTGATGGGCGTTCGCTTGCCACTTGGAAGACCGATCCGTCGGGTGTTCTTCCCGACACGCTGCTCGCTGGCGGGGACTTCGCGTTCACCGGCGATAACGCCAAACTTCTCGGCCACGTCGCTACCTGGGACGGTTCATCCTGGGGCACGCTCTCGTCGTTCTCGTCCGCGCCCGCGATACTCGCGATGACCAACTACATCGGCCGCGCGGTCGCCGCCGGGAACTTCCCATCCCTTACTTCGACGGGGAATACCGCGACGAATATCGCCTCGTGGACCGGCACCGAGCTCAAGCCCTTCGGCACCGGCACCAATGCCAACGTCCGAGCCCTCAAGGCCTTCAATCCCACGATCCTCAGTCACACGCTCGTCGTCGGCGGTGATTTCACGACCGCCGGTGGCGTCGCCGCGAACCGCATCGCCATCTGGAACGAGAACGACATTTTCGGCATCCCGGCCTGGAGCGCGCTGGGCAACGGCTTCAATAACAATGTGGCAGCGATCGAACGCTTCAACAACCAGATCATCGCGGGCGGGATCTTCAGCGCCTCCGGCGCCACATCGCTCAACCGCATCGCCGTCTGGAACGGCTCTTCCTGGCAGCCCTTGGGAACCGGCCTCAACAACAGCGTCCAGGCCCTCAAGGTCTACAACGGCTCGCTCTACGTCGGTGGAACCTTCACCACCGCCGGCGGGCTCTCTACCGGCGGGCTCGCACGTTGGAACGGCTCGGCCTGGAGCAGCGTCGGCGGTTTCTTCGCCGGCTCCGTCTACGCCCTCGAAGTCCACAACAACGAACTCATTATCGCCGGTCAGTTCACTGGCCTGCCCGGCTCGCCCAACATCGCCAAGTACAACGGGTCAACATACTCAACCCTCGGCACCGGCGGCCTCACCGGCATCGCGTTCTCCCTGGCCAGCGTCAACGGCGATCTCTACGTTGGCGGCGTCCTCTCCAACGCCGGCGGCGTGCCCGTGAAAAACCTCGCCCGCTGGAACGGTTCAACCTGGAACGATGCCAACGGCGGCACCAACGACACCGTCTGGGCACTCACCGGATTCCACAACGAAGTCCAGGTCGGCGGAACCTTCACCGCCGCCAACAACTCGCTCATCGGTGCCTCGGGTTGGGCCCGCTATCTCAAGGGCGACGCCCCCTGGCTCACGCTCGGCCCCGGCTCCATCTCCCACGCCTGCCTCCTGAGCACTCAGTCTTTCCACGTCGATGTCGCCGATGGGTACACCGGCGTGACTTACGCATGGCGTCACAACGGCACGCCTCTCGCCAACGGCACCACGCCCAACAACTCCGTCATCAGCGGAGCGACCACGCCCGACCTCACGATCTCGAGCCTCGCCAACGCCGACGCCGGTTCGTACGACTGCGTGGTCTCAACTTCCTGCGGCTCGACCACCAGCTTTGCCGCCACTCTGGCCGTGTGCGCCGCGGACTTTGACTGCGACGGCTTCGTCACCGGCGAAGACTTCGACCAGTACATCGCCGCCTTCGTCAACGGCTCGGTCAACACCGATTTCGACGGCGACGGCTTCGTGACCGGCGAAGATTTCGACGCCTACATCGCGGCCTTTGCCGTGGGCTGCTAGTTAGATCGTGTCTCCGAGCCGACTTTCTTCTCCTCTTTCTCTGCGTGAACAACCCCCAACTCTCACACAACCGCGCGTGGCTGATCCCCGCGCGGTTTTTCATGCGCGGGCGATGTCCGATCCCATCGCTCGGTGCCCCTCACCCGCTTATCGTTCCCCGCATGACCCTCGACCCAAAGAACGATCCCAAAGACGCCCGCGCCCAAGTTCTGATCGTCGAAGACGAGCCAGAGCACGCCGATGTCATGGCCGACGCCCTCCGCAAGCCCGGGCACGTCTGCACCATCGTCAACGGCGTCGCCGATGCCCTCAACGAACTCCAGCACGGCTCCTTCGACGTCATCATCTCCGACCTCCGCATGCCCTCCTCCGGCGGAAAGAACGGCGTGAGCCCCGACGGCGCGAACGCCGGGCTCTGCGTCCTCGACGCAGCACGCAAGCATCAGCCCCAGGCCGAGACCATCATCGTCACCGCCCACGGCGACGTGCCCACCGCCCGCGCCGCCTTCAAGCACGGCGCGTACGACTTCATCGAAAAACCCCTCGACCTCGAAGTCTTCCGGAATCTCGTGAACCGTGCCGCGGAAACCGTGCTGCTCCGCCACGAGGGCGAATCGCTCGGCGACCTTGTTCAGCACGAGGGCTTCGAGGGAATCATCGCCGGCTCAGAGCCGATGCGAAAAATCCTCCGCTCCGTGAAAGCCGTCGCCGCCGCCAATATCCCCGTGCTCATTACCGGCGAATCCGGCACCGGCAAGGAACTCATCGCTCAGGCCGTGCACCGCAACAGCCCGCGCGCCAAGTCGCGGTTCGTCGCGCTGAACTGCGCCGCCGAGGCCGAATCGCTGCTTGAGGACCAGCTCTTCGGGCACGTCCGCGGCGCCTTCACCGGCGCGGAAAAGGACCGCGAGGGCGTCTTCGAATACGCGACGCATGGCACGCTCTTTCTTGATGAGATCGGCGACATGCCGCTAAAAATGCAGGCCAAGCTGCTCCGCGTCTTGGAGACCGGAGAAGTCGTGCGTCTGGGCTCCAACGACACTCGCAAGAGCGACGTTCGCCTGGTCAGCGCCACCAACAAAGACCTCAAGGCCATGGTCAAGCAGGGCGCCTTCCGCGAGGACCTGCTCTTCCGCATCAACGCCTCTTCGGTCGCGCTCCCGCCGCTGCGTGAGCGCCGCGAAGACATCCCGCGCATCGTCCGCCACGCCATCACCCGATACGTCGAGCAAGTCTCACCCGGGACAGGCGCGTTCGATATCACCGACGCTGCGATGATGCGGCTCACCAGCTACAACTGGCCCGGCAACGTCCGCCAACTTCTCAACGTCGTGCAGAACATGGTCGTCACCGCCTTCGGAGAGGACCGCCGCGCCGGTGAGCCCACCGTGCTGGACATCCGTCACATCCCGGCCGATATCCGGGTCGGCGACCTCGAATCCGGCGACGACGTCCCCGACGCAGGCCTCGCCAACGCAAGCCTCGCGGGCACGAGCCTCGAACAGATCGAAAAACGAGCCATCCGCGAGACGCTCCGCCTCAGCGGCGGCAATCGCGAGCAGGCCGCCAAACTCCTGGGTATCGGCGAACGCACGCTCTACCGCAAGCTCAAAGAATACGGCCTGCGCTAATCACGGAGTCGGTGCCCGGTAGATCGGCTCTCCGAGCCGATTCATTCCCACTCGCTACTCACCACTCCCCCACACAACCTCTACTCCTCCAGCTTCCTCGGCGAAGCCGACGCCACCAACCGGATCGTCGGCGCACTCAAGTCGCCGCCGATCCGCGCATCCTGCACGTCGTTAGGCCGAACCGTCAGGTCCACCGTCGCCCGCAACAACCGGTCGCCCACGTCAAAGTCCAGCGTGAAGCTGGCGTCCTGAAGGTTCGAGATCATCGGCGCACTCGTCTGGCTCACCTGCGTGCTGCCGGCGTACTTCGTCTGAATGTAGTACAGCTCGTACGGCCCGCGGCTCGCGTCGGTCGCCGCCCGGCGTTCAATGCGCACTTCCGTTCGAGTCCCGGCGGCCTCGTCCTCCGCCGCGACAAACTCGATGTTGTCCGCGTGGACCGGGTTCTGGGCCGCGTCCAGCGGATCAATCGGGGCCGGGGCAAACTGCGTCCCGGTCCGGACCATCGCCATGATCCGGTGCATCACGATCCGCGTCACCACATGGCTCGATGCGCCTTCCGTGGTGACCTTGTAGCCCTTGAACGAAGCGTCCAAGGCAACGAGCGCCGCCGTCAGAAGCGTTGAAGTGATGGCCAGCGCCACCAGCATCTCGATCAGGCTGAACCCGGGGCGGGTCGAGGCGGCCCCGGCCCTCCCGACAAGCCGCGTGATCGTTGAGTTTATGGTGCCTCTCATGGGTGCCCCTCTCTGTAACTCGACGCCAGCGCGTCAACCTGCAGCGGCAGCAACAGCCCGTTGGGGAGTTGCATCGATGTGTTCAGGCGCATCTCGATATGCCCGTATCCGTAGAAGGGAACCGTGACCGCGCCGGCGGCGAGCTGCGCCGCCGTGGGGGTCTCGTTGGGGCCCAGGTCGGCCAGACCGTCGCCGTCGAGGTCCCAGCCGACGATCTTCTTGCCGCCGACGATGGGGAGCGTGTTGGGGTCGAGCGACTCGGAGTCGCCGTCGGCTGGCCCGAAGTAGCCGATCGTCGTGTTGAACCCCGCCGGGTTGCCCACCGGGTTGCCCTGCGCATCCAGGAACGGAGCCTGCCCGTAGATCGGCGCGAACGTCAGAAGCAACGCGCCGTCGATCGTCGTGTTCCCGCGCACGTCCAGGATGCCCGCGATAATCGCGCCCTTGAGCTGCACGTCCTGCGTCGGCGGGCTGTTGAACGATCCGATGTCCACCGAGTACCCCGGGAGCATCATCGAGCTCTTGGCGATCTCCGCGACGTCGTCGCTCTGCGGGTTCAGCGTCGCGTCATCCGGGGCGTCGGGGTGTTTGTTGGTGAACCGCGTCGCGCCGGTGAACTGGAGCTTATTGCGCGACTGCGTGTAGTTCGTCGGCGAGTCGCTCACGATCGAACCCACGAACAAGCAGTCGTGAAAGCGGATGTTGTTCGAGAACAGCTTCGTGTCCACCACACGCTTCCCGCCGATCACCAGCGGGTCTGGCAGCAGGCTGTACCCCGGGCGGCCCGTCATGTTCGACGGAACGTCGCCCTTGTCAAGCTCGGGCACGCCGATCATGATCATCTGGTTCGGCGGGGTCGCCGATGAGGGCAGCATCGTTGGATAGTTCGTCTCGCCCGCGTCGTCCCCGTAGATCGAGCGCGGGGGCGAAGCCGCCGGCCTGCCGCTCGAACTGTCCATCTGCAGCTTGCCGTACTCGCCCCAGAGCCTGTGCGTGTTGCTCGCGTAACTTTGAACATAGGTGACGCCCACGAACGTGCAGTTACGGAACAACGCGTTGGTGCCCATCAGAATCTTGGCGTCGCGGAACACCATGTTCTCGTACACCGGGCGGTAGTACCAGTCCGCGTAGTTCGGGCTGCTGAACGGCATCTTCTCGTAGTACGCCGTCGCCCAGTTGTCCGGCCTGCCGTCAAGGTTCCCGTCCGCGTCCAGTCGCAGGAACCGCGGGCTGGGCGAGCTGGCCGACTTGGTCTCCACGTATGTCGCCAAGGACGCGACCGACACTCCGAGCTGGTCCGCCACCTGCTGCGCGAACGACTGCCCGTTCGCCGCCGTCTTCAGCGCCGTCGTCGAATCGTCGAACGTTGACGGCGAGAGGTCCGGCAGCACGTCCGTGCTCGCCCCGTAGTTCTGCGCCGACTTCCCCGCCGGCGGGCGGATCGGCCCGCGCAGCTTGCCCGACAGATCGCCTTGCGCCGACGCCCAGGACGCCTTGGACGACCGGAAGATCAGCGTCCCGCGCACCTTGCCGTACTGGTCGCGCTTGTCGATGTACCCGTCGCGGTAGCCCAGCACCTGGTCGCGATTCACGTTCTTGGTCGCATCAAAGTCCAGCATCGGCTCGCCCGCGTCCCACTTGCCGTTGCGGTTCGTGTCCGTGTAGCCGTAGATCCCGTTGCGGTTGCGGTCCGGGCTCTGCGAGTCGATCAGCAACGCCAGATCATCATCGATCGCGGTGCCGCCCGAGGTTACAAACTCCGGGGTCGCGCCCTGGGCGGGAGTTCCCGCCGTCAACGCCGGCGACAACGCCACCTTCTTGTCGCCGTTCTTGTCGTAGAAGTTGACGAACACGTCCATCTCATCGATGTAGCCGTCCGTCGTCGCGTCGGCGAACGCGTGGTCCGGCTTGCCGTCGCCGTCGTAGTCCTTGTCGATCGGAATGCCCGCGCCCTCGACGGGGTGCCCAACGCGGAGACGGTTGTCCCCGTCAATGTCGTTGGCTTTCAACGCCGCGAACAGGTCGTTGAGACGGACGTCCAACTGCGCGTCCAGCCCGATGAAGTCCGACCGGATCGTCATCGGATCGCCGTTGGTCCGCGATACGTCCGTGTATCTCGCTCCAAGGTCCCCTGTCACCGATACGTTCTTGCCGATCATGATCCGGCTCGGACTCACGATCGCTTGACTCACACGCTTGGCAAACCGGAAGTCCTGCATCACCGTCCGCGCGATGGGCGAACCGCCCCGAGCATAGTTGAAGTCGTACCCCGTCACGATCACACGCACGTCCGTCGTGTTCGCCGAAGACGTGTGCAGCGGCGCGTACGTGATCGAGTACGCCAGCGGGTTCACGTCAGCGCTCGGCGCCGTCTCCACCGCCACCGCCGGCGTGAACAACCACCCATCCGCCTGGTACTCGCTGGTCGAGACGCCAGCGATCGCACCGCCGATCGTCGGCACCGACACGCCAACACCGGCCACGATCGCCGTGTCCGCCGCGTGCATGTGCGCGAGCGCGTCCGCGATCCCCGATGGTGTCGAGCCCTCGCTGTACCCGCTCACCGGGGGAAGCACCGTGTAGGTGCCCGTCCCCGACAGGTTCCCGTTCCAGATCTTCAGCCCGTAGCCCGCGTCGATCGCGCTGTTGGCAACCACGAACCGCGCCGTCGCTTCCTTGAGCCTCTTGGCAGCCACCGCCAAACCCGTGTCCGCCGCGCTCTGCGCTCGCATCACATGGATGTGCGTCGCCGCCGTCCGGATGTTCCCGCGGCTCGCGATCGCCATCGCCGCCGACAGCGAGCTGAACAGCACCAGGAACATCATCGCCAGCACCGACGCGATGCCCTTCTCTTCCTTCGCGCCGCACTTGGACCTCCGCTCGATCGCGCGGCCCGCGCGCGAGACCAACGCCGCGGGAGATTCCGCCGAGGTCGGGGACAGAGCAACCGACTTCCCTAAAAGATTCCGTTGCGATGCCATAGCTTCCGCACTCCTCCGTCGCCCTCGTCGGGCCACGTTACGGGACGACCCACACCACCCGCGCCACCTCGCGCGCCGCGGCGTCGTTGGGCCCCTGGTACTCCACAATCACCGTCACGCGGAGCGGATATTGGTCCACCGAACGTCCGGGGAACGAGCCCGCCGCCGGCTCGCTGTACTTGTCCGGGCGAACCGTGGAAAAATCAAACGGATCAACCTTCTCAACCATCACCGTCTGCGACCAGCCCTGCAACGGCAGCGGCTTCTCGTCGTCGCCGAGGATCACGTTCCCGCTGGCGTCCATCGCGGGGACCACCTGCCCGAAGGCGTTGATCGGGCCGGGCAGATCGCCGTCCGCCCCGAAGCGCACCCCGTCAAAGTCGTCGATGTCGTCAAAGTCCTCGACCACGGTCTCGCCCGCGTCGGGCCCCCAACCGTGCAAGACCGCGGCCGTCCCCGTGCCCTCAAGCCAAAGCCCGGTCACGGGGTCGTGCCGCGGCAGCTTCCGCGACAGCTCCCGGATCTCGGTCGCGAGGAGCGTCGCCGTCGCCGCTTCGCTCGACCACGCGTTGTCCCGGATGAACGAGTTTTGCGCCTCAATAAACGCCAGCACGCCCACCCCGATGATGACGAGCGCCAGACTCGTTTCGATCAGCGTGAAACCACCCGCCGCGCGTGCTAACCTCGTTGCCCTTGAACGCAGCGATCGCTGTGTCGGTCGAACCATGAAGCAGCCTCCCCCGATCAGCGCTCCGGCACGCCCAGCAGAGGGCACGCCGCAGGCCGAGCCGAGCGCCCGCGCACCGCGAGCCGCCCGAACTCCTCCGGGGGAATCGGCTATTTCACGATCTGACTCATCTTGAAGATGGGCAGAATCACCGCCATCGCAATGAACCCGACGACCGTTCCCATAAAAAGGATCATGATGGGCTCGATCATGCTCGTCATCGCCTTGATGGCCTCCTTCAACTGCTTCTGATAAAAATGGGAGATCTCGTCGAGCACCTCGCCGAGCTTACCGGACTCCTCGCCCGCCGCGATCATCTGCGTCACCGCGCGCGGCAAGATCCCGTCCTTCTGCAAGGGCTGCGTGATCTTCTTGCCCTGCTTCACGCTCTGGTACACACGCCGCCACAGGCCCTTGAAGATCTGGTTGCCCGAGATGTCGCCCGTGATCGCGAGCGTGTCCAGCATCGGCACGCCCGCGTTGATCAGCTGCCCCATCGTCTGCAACGACCGGCTGATATACAGCGAGTAGAACATGTTCTTCACGATCGGAACCTTCAGCTTCAGCTTGTCCACCCAGAACGAGCCGACCTCGGTCCGCGCGAACGCGTAGACCGCACCTGCCACGCCCACGACGGCGCCAACCAGAATCGGCCAGTACGCCACGATCCCCTTGCTCACGCCCATCAGGAACTTGGTCGCCCACGGCAGAATGTCTTCCTTACCCTCGAACACCGCGTAGAACTTCGGCAGCACGAACGTCAGCAGGAAAACCGTCACGCTGATCGCCAAAGTCCCGATGATGCCGGGATAGATCGACGCGCCCACGACCATCTTCCGCGTTTCGAGCTGCTGGGCGATGTAGGCCGCGATCCGGTCCAGCATCTTGCTGAACGAGCCCGACATCTCCGACGCCCGCACCATGTTCACGTACAGCGTGTTGAAGAGCTTGGGGTGCTTGGCGATCGCCTCCGAGAACTGCTTGCCGCCCTCCACGTCGGTCTTAAGCTGCATCAACACCTTGCGGAACGCCACGTGCTGAGTCTGGTCCGCGATGCCGTCCAGCGCCGCACGCAGGTTGATGCCCGCGCGGATCATCACCGCCAGTTGCGTCGTGAAATCCAGAACATGCTTCTGGCTCGGCTTCCCCGCATTGAGTTCCTTGAACTTCGCAAAGATCCCCTGGGCCGTCACCTGCCCGGCGATCACCGACAACGCCAGGACGTGCATCCCCTGGTTCCGCAGCGCCGCCGCCGCCGCCGTGCTGCTCTCCGCCGCGATCGTGCCGATCTGCACCTGCCCCTGGGGGTTCCGAACCTGGTAGCGGTAGTTGGCCATGGTGTCTGTGAGCCTGGAAAACACGAGGGATCGAGCATGGGGCCAGCCAACCAAGGCACTCCCCGTTCATCAACCCCGTCACGCCGCCCGGCCGCTCTCCGTTCAGTAATGCACGTTCAAAGCTCAAAGCGAACAACAACAAACCAGCCGACCCGATCACGACCCATCCTCGGCCTCACGCGGCCAGCTGGCGCTCCAGCTTGTCGGGCTGGGCCGCCTGCGCGATCGCGTCTTCCTTGCTGATCATGCCGTTGAAATACAACTCCGCGATCGACGCATCGAGGCTCGACATGCCGATCGCGCGGTTGGTCTCGATCACGTTGGGGATCTCAAACGTCCGCGCCTCGCGGATCAGGTTCCGCACCGCGGGCGTACACAGCAGTGTCTCCACCGCCGGCACCATCCCCGGGCGATCGATCCGGCTGAACAACGTCTGGCTCACCACCGCCTGCAGCGTGTTCGACAGCATCGAGCGGATCTGGTTCTGCTGCCCGCTCGGGTACATATCAATGATGCGGTCCACCGTCTGCGACGCGTTTACCGTGTGCAGCGTGGAAAGCACCAGGTGCCCCGTTTCCGCGGCGGAGATCGCCAGCGAAGTCGTCTCCAGGTCGCGCATTTCACCGACCAGAATAATGTCCGGGTCCTGACGCAGCACGTGCTTCAAGCCCGACGAGAACGTCGGCATGTCCTGCCCCAGCTCGCGCTGCTCGATGATGCACTGCTCGCTCTTGAACGTGTATTCGACCGGGTCCTCGAGCGTGATGATGTGCTTGCGGTACCGCTGGTTCATCGCCTGGATCATCGCCGCCAGCGTCGTTGACTTACCTGAGCCCGTGTCGCCCGTCACCAGCACCAGCCCGCGCGGCAGGTACGTCATGCGGGCGATGACCTCCGGCAGATTCAGCCCCGCCAGCGGAGGAACCTTCGTCTTGATCGCACGCATCGCGATCCCGATCGTGCCGCGCTGCATGTGCGCGTTCACACGGTACCGGGCCAGCCCCGGCACCTCGTACGAAAAATCCGCGTCCTTCACCCGCGTAAAGGTGGCTACCGCCTCGGGAGGCGCCATCAGGTCAAAGAACGCCTGCGCCTGCTCGGGAGTGATCACGAACGGGTCCATCGGCGTCATCACCTGGTGAACACGGATCACCGGCGGCTGCCCCGCGATCAGGTGGATGTCCGAAGCGTCCGACTCGAAAGCCTTCTTGAGAATCTCGTTGAGTTCCACGCCGACCTCCGCTCAATTCTGACCGAGGAATCCCCGTGTTCACGCGGCAGAGCCCGCAAGGCGCAACACGCCCGCGCTCTCGTGCGTCTCAGCATCGGTCGGCCAGCATCACGGGTTGATCTCACTCGGCGCGGTACACACCGAAAAATCCGCGCGAGACCTACCGGCTCAAGAAGATGCCTACAGACCCTAGCGGGGCAGGGTTTTCAACCTGCCTCTACCTCTTCTACTCTTCTGACTTGTAACCCCATCCCGCACGCCAGACCGCACAGACCCTACAAACCCACCCGCCCGCCCTTCCCCGATGCCTCGTCCCGCGCCTTCACCGCCAGCTGATCGCACCGCTCGTTCTCCGGGTGCTCGTTGTGCCCCTTGATCCAATGGAACCGGATCTCGTGTACACCCTTCAGCTCATCGAGACGCTCCCATTGCTCCTGATACCGGCTTCTTATCAGCCGTGCGCCACCCGCGCTTCTTCCACTGCGGCATCCACTCCTTCAACCCCTTGAGCACGTACTGCGAATCGCTGTACAGCTCCACCTGCGACGCCGATTTCAGCGCCGCCAATCCTTCGATCACCGCTTGCAGCTCCATCCGGTTGTTCGTCGTGTCGCGCTCGCCACCGAAACGCTCGATCGATTTCCCGCTCGTCGGGTGTTTCAAAATGAACGCCCACCCGCCAGGCCCCGGGTTCCCCGAGCACGCCCCGTCGGTGTGCAGTTCGACATGAGGCCTGCTCTTGGAAACCGCCTCGGTTTGCGTCGCCACGTCTTTCATGCCGTCATCGCCGCGAGCCCCGCCCGCTCCAACGCCAGGTCGTGCGCCTTGTGGTACGCCCCGACCAGCTTGGGCCAGTCAAACTCCCACGACAGCCGGTCCACCGCGTTCCGCAGTTGGATCCGATCGCGCCGATCCTGTCGGCAATACTCGAGCAGCTTCCCCGCAAGGTCCGCCGCCGCGTCGTGGTACGACCGCCCGCGACGGTTCAGCACGATCAGCCCCTGCTTGTCGTGCTCTGGAATGTTCTCTTGCGTGTACCGCCCGAACCCCGCCAGATCGCTCGTCACGGCCGGGATCCCCATCGCCGCACACTCCAGCGGCGTGTACCCCCAAGGCTCGTACGCGCTCGGAAACAATCCCAGGTGACACCCGCGCACGAACTGGTCGTACTCGATCCCCCACAGCGGATTCACCGGGTTTATGAACTCCGGGTGGTACACGATCTTCACAGGGTCCTCGGGCCGATTCACCAGCCCAAGCATGCGCAACTGATTCAATACCGGATCGTTCAGATCATCTTCCAAAATATGCGTGACGACCATCGGCAGGCACGGCTGCCTCAGCGCCTGCTGCGTGCGCCGATACCGCAGCATCCAGTACTCGTCGACCAGGTCATCAAGCTTCAGCTTGCCCCCCGAGGCCGCCCGGGCCGACAGCTTCTCGCTCACCGTGTCCGTGATGTGCCTGCACACCCCGTGCAATTCTTCCAGCACGCCGCGCTTCTCGAGCGCCAACGGGTTCAGCGACTTCGTCGGTCGCGACGACACGATGAAGAAAACAATCGTGCCGCCCTTGAACCGTGGGTCGTCAGCCGAGGCCTTCAGCTCCGCGTTCAGCCGCGCCATCGCCTCCAGGCACAGATCAAACCCCTTGTTCCGAGGCTCAAACCGCCCGCTCGTGAAAAAGTACAACGTCCGATCGAGGTCGAACGAATAGCTCGGGAAAAAGTGCCCCATCACAAACCGGTGGATCGCTTCCTTGCTCTCGGCGTGCAGCCGCTGCTGGTCGTGCGACATGTTGTACCGCTCAACGTTCAGCCCGTTGGGTGTCACCACGTCCACGCCGCGCCCCAGCAGCGCCGCGCACTCCTCGGCCGTCACCCCAGACACCGTCGTGAACACATGCGACCCATGCGCGCACGCCCGTTCGATCGAGTGCTGAGTCCTGACGTTGTACTGCACCGCCAGCGCCGCCTGGTCCATCCACGCGCAAGCGTCGCACCGTGGCCGGGCCGTCCCCGGGAAGCGACGCATCGCCTTTCCAGCGTCGCGTGCGTCGTGAACACCGTCGCGATCGGCAGGTTCTGCCGCCGGATCATCGGGATCGCCAGCCCGCCCATCCACTCGTGAAAATGGGCCACGATCGGCGGCGAACTCGCAACCTTGGCCTTCGTCCCGCCCGCAGCCGCGATCCCCGTCGCACCGGTCCCGCCCGTCGTCGCGACGGCTGTCGCCCTGGGCGCAAGATTCCGGTGATCGCACAACGCCTTCAACAACCGCCCGCGCCGCGTCCGCGAACGCCACCACATCATTAATCAGCCGATCGCCTGATATCTCAACCCCGTGGTGCTCCCAAAGCTCGTACTTCACCGCCGCCAAACGATCGAACCCCTGCCAGGGCTCGATCAAGAGAACCCGGGGCCGACCCGTCACTAACCACCGCCTCGTGATGGATCGTCAGCCCCTCGGCCTTCAAACTGTTGGACGCTGGCTGATTCAAGCGCTCGGCCTCGTCGGCTCAAACTCCAACTGAGCCTTCCCCGCGTCGTACGGCCCCACCAGGCAATACCTATCCCCCCAACGCTCGATCATCGACGGGGCCTTGGAACGGATCACCTGATAGATCCCGCCCACCTGGTTGCAGACCTCCCACGCGAACTCGAACAGCACTGCCCCGCCGCCCGGCCTATTGGCCCCGGCCGAAAGTTCCAGCGCGTCCTCGTCGCCGCCGTGCAATCCGGGAATGTTCAGACTCGAAGGCGATTGGATCACAAAGCTCCTCGGGACTGCATCGTACTGGCCATTCATGCTCCGCGTCTTCAAACCACGCCCCTTGTCTTTGCCGCAATCTCGGACAACCTGATCGGCCCCGAATACGATCGCCCGTGAGCACCACCCTCGCCCAACCACCCGCCAAGTCCGCTTCCGCCGTCCACCGCTTTGAAGTCCGGTGAAGCCGGGGCCCCTGACCCCGCGCTCCGATTCTATCCACGGCGGGCGCGCCAATCTGAGCATCCCCTCGCCGCCCGCACGCCTGCCGCGTCCTACCTCATCCAAGGCGAACTCACCGCCGACCACCGCCGCCATCGGCCAACGCCTCCTCGCCGACCCCGTCGTTGAATCTTTCTCCGAAGGCATATCCACCGCCCCAGGCCTCACCAGCATCGAGATCCACCCCCTCCCCCGGAGTCATGGACCATGCCCCAATCCGTCCAGCAGGCCGTGTACGAACTCGTCGGCGCAGACGTCCAGGTCTCCACCGGTTGGCGCTACGACCTCCGCGGCATCGCCACCGACCAGGCCGTGACGCTCGCTCAGCGCCTCCTCGCCAACGGCGTCGTCCAACAAATCCACACCACCCCCTGGCACCCCAAAGACCTCCCGCACGGCAGCACCTACACCCTCAAACTCCGCAACATACCCGTGCGCGGCCTCACCGACGATCAACTCACCAAACTCTCGCGCGAAGCCCATCTCTTCCTCAGCCTCCCCGAGATGCAGGCCGTGCGCGCCGAGTACGAACGCGTCGGCCGCGAGCCCACCGACATCGAGCTCGAAACCATCGCCCAAACCTGGTCCGAGCATTGCGTCCACAAGACTCTCAAGAGCACGATCCGGTATTCGACCACGCCCGGCGCGCGCGCCAGCGATCCCATCAACTGGTCCGACCGCCCCGGCCACGTCCTCAACGCCGACGGCTCGATCACCATCAACAACCTCCTCAAATCCACCGTTGCCGCCGCCACATTCGAGCTGATCGCCGACGGCCTGGACTGGACGCTCTCGGTCTTCAAGGACAACTCGGGCGTGATCGCCTTGGATGAAGAGTGGGGCGTCTGCGTGAAGGTCGAAACGCACAATCACCCGAGCGCGATCGAGCCTTACGGCGGGGCCGCGACCGGCGCGGGCGGCTGCATCCGAGACGTCATGGGTACCGGACTGGGCGCCAAGCCCATCGCCAACACCGACATCTTCTGCGTCGCGTTCCCGGATCTCAAAGAAATCCCCCCCGGCGCAATCCATCCCAAGCGAACCCTCACCGAGGTCGTCGCCGGCGTGCGCGACTACGGCAACCGCATGGGAATCCCCACGCTCAACGGCGCGGTCTGGTTCGACGATCGCTACGTCGGAAACCCGCTCGTCTTCTGCGGGTGCATTGGCCTCATCCCGCGCAGCGGCGTGACCGGCGTCGTCAAGCCCGGCGACCGCATCATCGCCCTCGGCGGGCGCACGGGCCGCGATGGCATCCACGGCGCCACGTTCTCCTCCGCCGAACTCGAGCACACCGCCGCCGACGAGTTTTCGCACGCCGTGCAGATCGGCAACGCGATCGAAGAGAAGCGGGTGATGGACGCGATCCTGCGAGCTCGCGACGGTGACACCGGATCATCTCAAGCTCGGACGCCGGACCTGAGGCTCGGCGAAGGTCCGGGCCTTCCATCGCTCCGCCCTCTCTTCAACGCCATCACCGACTGCGGCGCGGGTGGTTTTTCATCAGCGGTGGGGGAGATGGGCTCGAAGATCGGCGCCGAAGTCCACCTCGATCGCGCGCCCGTGAAATACGCCGGCCTTTCCTATACCGAGATCTGGATCAGCGAAGCCCAGGAGCGCATGGTCCTAGCGGTGCCCCCCGAAAACGTCGCCCGGCTCCAGAAAATCTGCGACGAGGAGCACGTCGAACTCGCCGACCTTGGCCACTTCGGCACCGACGACGCCCAGCTCAAGCTCTTCTACCATGGCACGCCCGTCGGCCAGCTCTCGATGCACTTGCTGCACGACGGGATCCCAACGCCGACGCGCGAAGCCAAGTGGGGCGGTGCTGTTCTATCGTCGCAAACGCCAGCGCCCACCGTACCCAGCGTTCCGATCTCTGATGCTCTCTTACGCTTGCTCTCCCACCCCAACATCGCTTCCAAGCACTGGCTCATCCGTCAGTACGACCACGAGGTGCAGGGCAACACGGTGGCCAAGCCGCTCGTTGGTCCGGGCGGACGCGGCCCCGGCGACGCGGCCGTGATCGAGCCGATCTTCGGTAGCGGGCGCGGCGTGGCGATCGGGTGCGGGCTGGCGACGGGGCTCGGCGATCCGCGCATCGGCGGCGATCCGTACTGGATGACCCTGGCCGCGATCGACGAGTGCGTGCGCAACCTTGTGTGTGTCGGCGCGGACCCCGCGCGCATCGCGATCCTCGATAACTTCTGCTGGCCAAGCTGCGAAAAGCCGGAGAATCTCGGCACGCTCGTGCGCGCGGCCGAGGCCTGCTACGACGGCGCGAAGGCCTACCGAACTCCCTTCGTCTCCGGCAAAGATTCGCTCAACAACCAGTTCAAAGTCACCGACCCGTCCACCGGCGCGACCACGACCATCGAGATCCCGCCGACGCTCCTCATCAGCGGCATCGGCATCGTCCCCAGCACCGCGGGCTGCGTGACGATGGACGCGAAAGAAATCGGAAACCTGTTGGTGGTGATCGGCACGACCGCGCCGACCCTCGGCGGCTCGCACTACCAGCGCATGTTCGGGCTGCCGCCCAAAGCGAATCGAAGCGAGGGCTGCGAGAGCATCCCCGAGACCGACCTCGACGCCGGCCCGCGCACCGCCCGTGCCGTCGCCGAACTCATCCGCCTCGGGCTCGTCCGTGCCTGCCACGACTGCTCCGACGGTGGCCTGCTCGTTTCAGTCGCCGAGATGCTCATCGCGTCAGGTGCGGCTCCCTCTGGCGGCGACGCCTCCGGTCTCGCCGGTCTGATCGCCAAACGCCCCGGCACTCCGGCGCTCGGCATCGACTTGACCGTTGAGCCCGGCCTTATCGAACCGTTCGAGCTCGCGTTCTCCGAATCCCCGTCACGCTTTATCATCGAGATCAGACCCGATGATCTCAAACGAGCAAGAACCATCCTCACCGATTTCGGCGGCATCCCCGCGACCACGCTCGGGAAGCTCGCCGCCCACGGCCGGTTCGTCTGGCAGACCGCCGACGTGGACCTCGCCGTCGAGCAACTCGCCTCCGCTTGGCTCGCGCCGCTGGATTGGTAGCCGGATCCGGGTGGGCTCGTCGCCCTGCCGAGCAACCCAGTTCCCATTCGACGCCACACGCTCGCCCGGAGCAACATCTCGCGCACGAAAAAGGCGGGAGATTCGCCTCCCGCCCGTCGTGAAGTGAGACTTCGTCCCCGGCCGGCTCTCAACCACGCTCGAACGCCGCGACAAACGCATCAAAGTCATCGCCCGTGACGAAGCAATCGCCGTTGAAATCCGCCGCCGCATCCCCGTCGACGAACGCCTGGGTGTACGCGTCAAAGTCATCGCCAGTGATGAACCCGTCTCCGTTGAAGTCCGCCGGCTTGGCCACGATCAGGTCAAGCTCCAGCTTCGGCGCGAACGCGCTGTCGAGGAGGTTCTCCTTCGTGTGAAACGCCGGGTAAGTCGGGATGCCGGTTCCGCCGTCCGGTCCGCCCTGCGCGGGTTCCAGCGACGACACGATCAGCATGAGTTTCCCGCCCGCCAGCGCCCGCTGGAAGTACGACCGCGTCGTCGGGTTGCAGAAGTCTACGTCGAAGGTCAGGACCGTCCCGGCCGGGACCAGTTGCCCGGGCGTCACGGCGTTGGTCAAGCCGATCGCCATGGCCGTCACGTCGAAGCGTTGCCGGACCTGCCGAGAGATATCCGTCGCCACGCCCGCGTCGTCGAACCTGGCCGGGAACACGTTCCGCGCTCCCTCGGCCGGCGGAACCAACGGCGTTCCGCCGAACTTGGAGTTCTCGCCAAACGTCGCGACCGACCATCCGTTTCGGAACCCGACCCCGAACAACTCCACCGGCTTGCCCGGGTCGCTGTCTTGAACGAACTGCGGATCGGTCCGATCGAGCAGGGTGACAAAGGAATCTGCGGTAGGGTCGTACTTGAACTGCATGTCGATGCTGACCGTGAGACGCAGCCGAGCCGACGAGATCCGGTAGTTCTCCAGTGCTTGGCCGGCCGGGATCACGCCCGTCGTGTCCCACCCCAGCAGAAACTGCCCGTCTCGATCATCGAATCCCGCGATCTGAATCGCGCCAAAGCTCGGCGCGGAAGTCTCCGAACCCGGCGTCGAATTGAACGGGTACATCCATCGATCCAAAGTCGGGGCGCTGAAGTTCGCCACGACAGGCTGGGCCGACGCGCTCGCGGCCATCAGCGCGACTGGAACGAATATTGCAGCAGTACGAGCGTTTACCTTCATCACGGCATGCCTCCCTTTGTTCCACCGACACTCCAAACACCTAATTTCCTTTCAAATTGTATCACTGAATCACTCGATTTTTCCACTCTCACAGCATTAGATGTTGTTCAACAAGAATGGACCACGACATGTCCAGTAACCCAACGACCCCTCGAACCCGTTGTTGCCCTCTCCGCCGACTGGGACTCTTCGATCTGGGAAAGAAGTTCCGAGAATCGGGATTTACCCTGATCGAGCTCATGGTCGTCATCGCGGTGGTGAGCATTCTGGTCTCTGTGCTGCTCCCCGCCCTGTCCAAGGCCCGCGGGGCCGCTCGGCGTACCCGCGAGCTCGTCGCCGCCCAGTAGCTCGTGATTGCCTACACCGGCTACGCCGACGACCATCGCACGGCCGTTCTCCCCGGCTTCCCGCCGCGCGACACGCTCACGGGCTCCAACGCGGTGTCAGACGACGAAGGGCAACCGATCAAAGACCTTACAATCGCGCAGCGCTATCCCTGGCGGATTGCGCCCTATCTGAACTTCAACTTCCGAGGGCTCTACGACGACGCCAAGCTGCTTCAGGAGATCAAGGACCATTCCGGCGACTATGAAAAGGTCGGCGTGGACTACCGCTACGTCGTCAGTCTCTTCCCGAGCCTGGGTATGAACGTCGCGTTCGTCGGCGGCAGCGAAAAGTTCGGGGCGTGGGACCGAGGTTTCATGGCCAAGTACGGGCGGGTCCACGTCGCCAAGCTCGACGCGGTGCAGCGTCCCAGCCAGCTCATGGCGTTCGTGTCAGCCCGAGTTGAGGAGCAGCCGCTGGCGCCGGGTCTGGGCCGCCCTCAGGGCTACTTCCGTGTCGAGCCGCCGTATTTTTCACCGACGCAAGGCCGGCGTTGGGAGGCGAATTACGACGCGAACAGCCCGCTGCCGGGTCTGAACTCCGGCTTCGTTTCGCTCCGCCACGACGGCAAGGCCGTCACCGGAATGCTCGATGGGCACGCGGCTATGGCGGGGTGGAGCGACCTCACCGACATGCGCCGCTGGGCAGATGGCGCGGGGTCGGCGGATTGGACGATCAAGGCACGCTGATCGCACAAAGCGAAGCCCACGCCCGCATGTGGGCTCCGTCTCGACAAACACCGCGCTCGAAGAAAATCGGCCTAGTCCTGCCGGTTCCGTTGTAACCTCGTGAGCAGCGGCGCGATGACCAGGATCAGCACGCCCGCTCCGCACGAAGTCACGACGAACAGCAGGAAAAAGTCGGCCTGCCCGCCGAGGTTCCACGGCAGCTTCACCTTGCCCTCGATGATCGGGTCCACCAGCGCGCTCACCTTGCCGGCAGCCAGCCCGGCGATGAACGACGAGATGAACCAGATCCCCATCAGGCTTGACACGCTGTGCCGCGGCGCGGTCTTGGCGACGTAAGACAGCCCTGTGGGCGAAAGAATGATCTCACCCACCGTGTGCAGGAAGTAGCACCCGGTGATGAACATCAGCGGAACCTTCGGAATCCCGAGGTTGAGTCGCATCGCCGCGAAGACCATCACCACATACCCAAGCCCCACAAAGATAAGA
>JBGAOD010000035.1:0-30575 GCA_044221955.1 Phycisphaerales bacterium
CCGCGCGATGCCGCCGCGGCCCGACACCAGCACGCGGGCGGCACGCTTCGAGGTCGGCGACGCGCGCACGCTGGGCGACATGAAGCTCGGGCTCTTCGACGCTGCGGCCAGCGTGATGGCGCTCATGAACATCGACCCGCTCGAACCGGTCATCCGCGGGTGCGCGGCCTTGCTCAAGCCGGGCGGCGCGTTCGTCGGCGTCATCCTCCACCCCGCGTTCCGTGCGCCGGGACAGACAAGCTGGGGCTTTGATAAGACCGGCAAGCACGACGCCGACCGCGAGGCACGCGGCTCAGCGGCCCGGCAATCTGAGGACAAAGACGCCAAGAGGCCGATGACGCGGCAGTACCGGCGCGTCGACGGGTACCTGTCGGCCGGGCAGACCCCGATCGTGATGAACCCCGGGCACGCGGCCCACGGCAAAGCACCGGTGACGACGTGGACGTTTCATCGCCCCGTGCAGACCTATATCCGCGTGCTGAGTGAGGCGGGGTTCTTGATCGAGTCGTTGGAAGAGTGGCCGAGCCTGCGGCAGAGCCAGCCGGGGCCTCAGGCGCGGGAGGAGAACCGGATTCGCCGCGAGATCCCGATGTTCCTGGGGTTCCGGGCGGTGAAGAAAGGGTGACCGGAACGCACCGAAAGGTGCTGTTCCCGAGCGGCGTGTACTTCGGGCCAAACCCACCCACGAGCACACAAAGGCAGGTGCGAAAGGAACTCAAGGGCGATCATGTGCATCGAAATGCGGTACGGCACCCGGATGCCGTGGACATGACGGAGCGTGAATCACCGGCGGTACGATCAGAAGAATGAACAGCAAAGCCCCCGGGCGCCTCGAAGTCATCTGCGGCCCGATGTTCAGCGGAAAAACCACCGAACTCATGCGCCGCCTCGCGCACTCTCAGGTTCGTGCTGTTGCGATCAAACCCGCCCTCGACACTCGCTACCACGAAACCGCACTTGCGTCGCATGACGGAAGTCAGATGCCGGCGGTTGCGGTGGCGTCCGCGGATTGGATCGCCAACGCGACGGGCGAAGCGATGGTCGTCGGTATCGACGAAGGACATTTCTTTGGTGCCGACCTGCTTCCCGTGTGCCTGTCGCTGGTAACGGCCGGCCGCCGCCTCATCGTCGCCGGCGTCGAGCGTGACCACCGCGGCCTGCCTTTCGAGCCCTTCCCGGGGCTTCTCTGCGAAGCCGACGAGGTGCTGAAACTCTCGGGGCCTTGCGCCGTCTGCGGCCGCCCCGCGATCCACTCTCAGCGCATGACCGATCAGCCGGGCCGCGTGGTTGTCGGCGGTGCCGAGCTGTATCAGCCCCGTTGCCGCGCGTGCTTCAAGCCGGGGGGATAGCGTCCTGATCATTCACGACGACGACGCCCGAGTGCCGCCGGTACTCGTCGGCGTACCGAGCGAACGTGGGTTCCGCGATGGCATGGAAATGTTCGCGCGCGACCTCCACTGTCCATCCCTTCTGCCCGTCGCGCTCCATCTGTTCCCACCTCGACCAGCGCACCGACCGGGGAGCCTCGACGAACACCCCGATGTCGAGGTGCGGCCGCACGTCCCCGTGGAGCGCGTGTATCCCCTCGCACACAACGATCGGCGCTGGCTGCATTTCACGCAAACCCGCCCGTGAGTGCGAGACAAAGGACCACATGGGCACACGCGCGCCCTTGCCGGCGCGCAGCTCCGCGAGATTCTCGGCCAGCCTATCCAGGTCCGCCAATTCCGGGCGGTCCCTGTACAGGTCCTCCACCAGGTCGTAGTCGGGCAGGTACCAGTCGGTGGAAACCACGCACTGAGAGATCGCCCGCGCGAGCGTGCTCTTTCCCGCGCCCACCGGGCCCGTGATTCCGATCACCACGACCGCCTGCCGCGCAAGCAGAGCCGTGGCGTCGGAGCGAAGGTGCTCCGCCGCCTTGTCCCAGGCGATGATCCGAGGTTGGATTCCCGGCACGCTCATCATCCAAGCATATCCGCGGACGCTCTTCACTCGCATCTTCCCAGCGTTCGGTATCCTCGTGCACACTGGAGCGCACCATGGAACGTCTCACGGGTCTTGTTGGCGTCGCCGTCATTCTGTTGTTGGGAGTTGCAATGTCTGCCGATCGGCGGCGGATCGACCCCCGCATTGTTGTCGGCGCTCTCGCGCTCCAGTTCGTTCTCGCGTTCCTCTTCCTCTCGTTTCCGCCGGTGGTTCGGATCTTCGACAATTTCGCGGCCGGGGTGACCCGTGTCATCTCGTTCGCCGACGAGGGGATCGTGTTCCTCTTTGGCAAGGCCGCGGACGCTTCCCAGCCCTGGGGGTTCATCTTTGCGGTGAAGGTCCTGCCGGTCATCGTGTTCTTTGCCTCTTTGATGGGTGTGCTCTACCACCTGGGCATCATGCAGCGGGTGGTCGCCGCGGTCGCGTGGGTGCTCCGCCGCGCGCTGGGCGTAACCGGCGTCGAGGCGCTCTCGGCCGCAGCGAACATTTTCCTGGGCCAGACCGAGGCACCGCTCACCGTCCGTCCGTACATCGCTGGCATGACCCGTTCGCAGATCATGGCCATCATGGTGGGCGGGTTCGCCACGATCGCCGGGAGCGTCATGGCGGCGTACATCGGCATCCTGGGCGGCGACAGCCCCGAGAGCCGAGTTCTCTTTGCCAAGCACCTTATCACCGCCAGCGTGATGTCCGCCCCCGCCGGGCTGCTCATGGCCAAGATCATGCTCCCTGAGACCGAATCGCCCCGGAGTGAGGAACTCACGTCGCTGCTCACGTCGGAGCGCACCACTCGCAACGTGATGGACGCCGCGGCCGAGGGCGCCACCGAGGGACTGAAGCTCGCCCTCAATGTCGCCGCCATGCTGGTCGCGTTCATTGCGCTCCTGGCGATGCTGAATTATCCACTCGCGGCGCTGAGCGAGTGGGGTCCGATCGCTGATTGGCGTGCCGTGCATGGAATCCCGGTCCTCAAGTTCCAGGCGATCCTCGGCTATGCGCTCACTCCTTTGGCCTGGTGTTTGGGGGTGCCTTGGGCCGATTGCCGCGGGTTTGGCTCGGTGCTGGGCGAGCAGATCATCGCGACCGAGTTCGTCGCGTACCTGGATCTTGCCGCACACATCCGCAACGGCACTTTGAGTTCCCGAGCCTGCCAGATCGCGACCTACGCCCTGTGCGGCTTTGCCAACCTGCCGTCGATCGCGATCCAGATCGGTGGGCTCTCGGCCATGGCCCCGAACCGACGGAGCGACTTTGCCGCCCTGGGCTTGCGGGCGATGGTGGCGGGAGCACTCGCCTGCTGGATGACCGGGGCGATCGCCGGGGTCTTCATTCCCTAGCACCGCAGACGGTGGGGCGAGAGGGGGCTTGGCGGTTGCGCATCACCGCTTTCCCTGGAGCACTTTCTCATCTGCGAGAAGTTCGGCCGCCCAACTCTCTCCATAGTGAGAGCAAAGCACGGTTGAAAGCGTGAATCTTGAGCTACTGGTCTGGCACGCGCTGTGCAGTCGGACTCGGATGGGGCTGGCTCGCGCTTGGTACAAACGCTCACCGGCCTCGCGCGTGCTTTGGTGCGCCGCGGTGGGTTGGATGGCGGCCGGGTTGGCGTTCGGGCAGGTTGCCGGAGCGCCCAAGGAGCCGACTCCCCCGGCGGCGACTCCCCAGTCTTGCACAGCTCAGTGCCACCAGCCGATCGTGACGCACGCCTTCCGGCACAGCGCCGCGGCGGCCGAGTGCTCGGTCTGCCACATCCAGATCGGCGAGCCCACCGCGCACAAGTTCTCGTTCCCGGCGGCGAAAGAAGAACTCTGCCTCAAGTGCCACCAACTGCCGACGGAGAAGCACATGCACGGGCCGGTCGTCGAGGGCAAGTGCATGGAGTGCCACGACCCGCACGGGTCCGAACACAAGGCCGAACTCAAGGGCGATCCCAACCGCGACCTGTGCGTGAAGTGTCACCAGGCGGCGTTTCTGAAGAAGAAGTTTGTCCACGGCCCGGTCGCGGTGGGGGCGTGCGCGGCGTGCCACAAGCCGCACTCTTCAGCGGTTCCCAAGCTGCTGAGCGCGGACGCCAACACGCTGTGCAAGACGTGCCACGCGGACACCGGGAAGGCGGAGGAAGGATCGCACGTCCACAAAGCGCTCGAGCAGGGCTGCGTGAGCTGCCACGACCCGCACGCGTCGGACCACAAGTTTCAGTTGGTCGAGACGGCCCCGAAACTCTGCCTTTCCTGCCACCAGGAGCAGTTCAGCAAGATGACCTCCGCGGCGTTCGTCGTGCATGGGGCGGTCACGGACGAGGGCGGGTGTACGACCTGCCACGAACCGCACGCGTCCAAGCTCGCGGGGCCTTCAGCGGTCCACGCAGCCCGAGAGTTGCTTGAAGTGCCACGACAAGGCGATGAAGGCGACGGACGGCAAGCCGCTCGCCAACATGGCGGCGCTGCTCGCGTCGAACCAGAGCAAGCACGGCCCGATCCGCGAAGGCCACTGCACGGTTTGCCACGACCCGCACGCTGGCAAGCAGTTCCGGTTGCTGCCCGAGAAGTACCCCGAGCAGTTCTACGCGCCGTTCTCCCTTGACCTTTACAAGCTCTGCTTCCAGTGTCACACGCCGGACATGGTGCTCAAGAAGAACGGGGCGGGGGTGACGCAGTTCCGGGACGGGAACGTCAACCTGCACACGCTGCATGTGAACCAGGAGAAGGGCCGCACCTGCCGTGCGTGCCACGAGGTCCACGCCTCGCAGCGTTCCGCGCACGTGCGCGAGTCGGTTCCGTTCGGGACCTCGAACTGGCTGCTCGAGATCAACTACAAGAGTGCGGAGGATGGTGGGAGTTGTGCGCCGGGGTGTCACGCGCCCAAGAAATACACGCGGCCGATGGCGGCCCTGCCTCCACCCAAGACCAGCATGCCCGTCCCGAGTCCGACGGCGGTGTCGAATCCTCCGTCCGCTCCCCCATCGGCTCCAGCGCTGACCCCTCCCGTGTCCGCGATCACACCTCCTGTGAGGGAGCCGTCACGGTGACGACGCGTGATCGAACATCCTTGGTCCTCTGGTCGATCGGCCCTGTTTTTCTGGGTGTCGCGGCCTGGCTTGCGTTGGCCTCTCCCCACGCCGACGTTCCGCGCGGCGACGTGCGCGTGGTCCCGACCAAGGACATCCGCCCGGGGGCGTGGCGAACGCCGTTGGCCGACGCGAGCAAGAGTGTGGTGGCCGGTGTTGCGCGCCCGTGCAGCGATTGTCACAAGCTCTTCACGCCCTCGCCTGTTGAGCCCCGCACGCTGGTGCAGCACAAGGAGATCGTGCTGAACCACGGGCTCAATGCGCGGTGCTTGAACTGTCACGACGGGAAGGACCGCGACAAGCTCGTGCTGCACGACGGGACGCTGGTTGGTTTTTCGGACACACCCAAGCTCTGCTCGCAGTGCCACGGGACGGTCTACCGCGACTGGCAGCGCGGCGTTCACGGCAAGACGCTCGGCTCGTGGGACGCCCAGAGCGGGAAGCAGCATCGTCTCGCGTGCAACGAGTGCCACGACCCGCACTCGCCGGCCTACAAGCCGATCGCGCCGCTGCCTGGGCCTCGGACGATGCGGATGGGCGATCAGTCGCACGAGCAAGAGCCCGAGCGCAGGCACACGCCGTTGCGGAAATGGTCGCAGCCGACCAACGCGGCACCGGTGACCGACAAACAAGGCGGCCATGACGATCACGATCAACGGCCCGAACACGACGACAAGGAGCCCGGCCAGTGAACATCCGGATCTGGGAAGGAAAGTCCGCCGATCACCCCGCGGCACCGAAGGTGTCGAGGCGGAGCTTCCTGCGCTCGGGTACGGCCGTGGCGGGCGGATTGGCGGCGATGGCGGCCGCGCTGAGCCCGCTGCGCGAACTCAAGGACGAGGAAGAGTTCACGGTCGAGAAGTTTCTGCAGAAGCACTACAAGGAAATGACCCCCAAGGACATGGAGGCCGCGCTCGATCGCATCCGGCGCGAGGTCGAGAAGCGTTACCACGTCCGCCCGGACATCCGCGACGTGCGTCCCAAGGCCGGGGTGGAGTTCGTGTACGCGCTGAACCTCAGCCGCTGCATCGGCTGCCGCAAGTGCGTACACGCGTGCGTTGAGGAGAACAACCAGAGCCGCGCGCCGGAGATCCAGTACATCCGCGTGATTGAGATGCCGCGCGGGACGCTGGACATGGAGAAGGGCGACCATCACTACGAGCGTCCGACGGTGCCCGACGAGAATCACTTCTACATGCCCGTGCAGTGCCACCAGTGCGCCAACCCGCCGTGCGTGAAGGTGTGCCCGGTCGAGGCGACGTGGCAGGACGCCGACGGGATTACGGTCATCGACTACGACTGGTGCATCGGGTGCCGGTACTGCGAAGCGGCCTGCCCGTACTGGGCGCGGCGTTTCAACTTTGCACAGCCCAGCGTGCCCGAAGAGCACCTCAACCCGGACATGGGCTACCTGTCCAACCGTCCGCGCCCCAAGGGCGTGGTCGAGAAGTGCCACTTCTGCCTGCACCGCACGCGTGAGGGGCGGCTTCCCGCGTGCATGGAGGCGTGCCCGACCGGGGCCCGCAAGTTCGGCAACGTGCTCGACCCGGACAGCGAGGTGTCGCAGATCTTGAAGACCAAACGTGTGCTCGTGCTCAAGGAAGAAGTCGGGACGCTGCCGAGGTTCTTCTACTACTTCGACGAACGCTACCCGCGCTCGATCGACCCCGAGGCCAAGGCGATCGCGCTGGCGATGGGGCACGAGTGCGGGCCCGGAACAGGAGCAATCTCGTGATCCGGGTCGCGCGGCAGTACATCACCTTTCTCCTCCGGTGCTTTCGTCTGAGCTTCGTTGGCTCGGGCGGGTACTACGCGTGGATGCTCGCGCTCTCGGTGATCGCGCTCTTGGGGCTCAACGCCTACTGCAAGCAGTTCGTACACGGCATGGGCGTCACCGGGATGACCGACCAGGTCTCGTGGGGGCTGTACATCGCGAACTTCGCGTTCTTCGTCGGCATGGCGGCCGCAGCGGCGACGATGGTGATCCCGGTGTACGTCTATCGCAACCGCGAGCTGCACGACCTCGTGATCTTCGCCGAACTGTTCGCAGTGGCGGCGATCACGATGGCGTTGCTCTTCGTGGTCGTGGATCTGGGCCGCCCGGACCGTTTCCATCACATGATGCTGCGGTTCAACTTCCCAATCTCAATGCTCACCTGGGACGTGATCTCGCTCAACGGGTACCTCTTCCTGAACCTTCATATCTGCGGGTACTTGATCTACTGCGCGTACTGCCGCCGCGAGCCGAGCAAGCTGTTCTACATCCCGTTCGTGTTCGTGGCGATCGTGTGGGCGTTCAGTACGCAGTTGGTCGAGGCGTTCTTGTACTGCGGGCTGGGCGGGCGGCCGTTCTGGAACTCGGCCGTGATCGCGCCGCGGCTGGTCGCGTCGGCGTTCGCCGCCGGGCCCTCGATCCTGATCATCGCGTTGCACGTGATCGCGAGAAACACGGACTACCGCGTCCCCGAGAAGGCGTTCATGACGCTGCGGAACATCGTGCGGGTCGCGATGTCGGGGAGCATGTTCCTGCTGGCGTCCGAGGCTTTCACCGAGTTCTACACCGATTCGGCCCACGTCGCCAGCGCCCGCTATCTCTTTTTCGGGCTCGAAGGTCGGCACGCGTTGGTCCCATGGATCTGGACCGCGATCGGGCTCAACCTCACGGCACTCGTGATCCTGTTCACGCCCGTGTCGCGGTCGCACCGGTTCCTGATCTTGGCCTGCGGCATGATCATCACCGGCGTGTGGATCGAGAAGGGCATGGGGCTGGTGATCCCCGCGTTCATCCCGACGCCCCTGGGGGAGATCGTCGAGTACATGCCGACGCTGAACGAATCGCTGGTCTCGGCAGGGATCGTCGCGTTCGGGCTCCTGGTGTTCACGATCCTTGTTCGCGTGACGATCCCCGTGCTCTCGGGAAAGCTGGCGTTCGACCGCCCGTACAACCCGTCGTTCGGATCGTCCGCAAGTTCACCGTCTGAGGTTTCAACTAAGGTGT
Source organism: Phycisphaerales bacterium (assembly GCA_044221955.1). Taxonomy (GTDB): domain Bacteria; phylum Planctomycetota; class Phycisphaerae; order Phycisphaerales; family UBA1924; genus CAZCPB01. The sequence continues at coordinate 8,049 of JBGAOD010000035.1, forward strand.
CAACGGCCCTTTGATCGGTCGGCGTGTTCGTAGGAGATCCCGGTATGCCAAGGCTGCTCGCCCGTGTTGCTTCGGTGATTCTGTTGATCCCTGCCACGCTCGCCAATGCGCAAGCGTTCGGCCCGCGCGAGATTTCCGAGCAGAGCAAGCAGTGCATCGCGTGCCACAAGGAGCACAGCCCGGCCGCGTACCAGCAGTGGGGTTCGAGCAAGCACTTCCGCGCCAACGTCGCGTGCTTTGAGTGCCACAGCGCCAACACCGGCGAGCCCGACGCCTTCGTCCACTACGGGCAGACCATCGCGGTGCTCGTCACGCCCAAGGACTGCTCGCGTTGTCACTCCAAGGAAGTGGAAGAGTTCTCCGCCTCGCGTCACGCCAAGGCCGGACGGATTCTCGGATCGCTGGACAACACGCTGGCCGAAGTCGTCGAGGGCAACCACGGGTTCAAGACACCGGGCTTTGTGAAGGGAGTTTCGGCGGCGGCCGTGAGCGGGTGCTGGCAGTGCCACGGCGGTGAAGTAAAGGTGCTGCCCGAGGGCAAGCTCGACCCCACCACCTGGCCCAACAGCGGCATCGGGCGCATCAACCCCGACGGCTCCGAGGGCTCGTGCAACGCGTGCCACACCACGCACGCCTTCAGCGCCGCCCAAGCCCGCTACCCCGACACGTGCGGCAAGTGCCACCTCGGTCCCGACCACCCGCAGAAGGAGATCTACGCCGAGTCCAAGCACGGCGCGAGCTTCTTCGCAAACTCGTCGCACATGAACATCGACAACGCCAAGTGGGTCGTGGGCGAAGACTACTTCAACGCGCCGACCTGCGCCACCTGCCACATGTCCGCGACCCGCAAGCAGCCGGTCACCCACGACGTGGGGCTCCGCATCTCCTGGAACAACCGGCCCGAGATCTCGATCCGCCCCGAGGTCGCGGACGCCAAGCTCGGGCTGCCGGGGGCGAACATCAACTGGCAGACACGCCGCAAGAACATGACCGACGTGTGCGTCAACTGTCACGACGCGCTGTGGGTCAAGAACTTCTACACGCAGTACGACGAGCTCGTCGAGCTGTACAACACGAAGTTCGCGGCCCCGGGCAAGGAGCTCTACACCCTCGCCAAACCGCTTCTGAACCCCGTGCAGTTCTCGAACGAGCTGGATTACACCTGGTACGAGCTCTGGCACCACGAAGGCCGGCGGGCACGTCACGGCGCATCGATGATGGCCCCGGACTACAGCCACTGGCACGGCACCTACGAGGTCGCGAAGAAGTTCTATTCGGAGATGGTCCCTCAGCTCCAGCACCTCATCGCCGAGAACGCAGCAAACCCGGACCCGAAACGGGTGCAGGCCGCGGCGGACCTCAAGGCCAAGCTTGAAGCCGTGCTCAACTCCGACGATCACAAATGGTTCCTGGGCAAGATGGACCCCGACGAGGCGGCCGAGCGCAAGAGGGCAATCGAGGACTTCCGCAAGCGCTACGAGCACGCCGTGCCCGCGCCGGACGCGCCGGGCAAGGCCGAGCCGAAGAAGGACTCCCCATCGCCCGCGTCGAATCCTGTGGAGAAGAAGTAGGTGAGCGGTACAGAACTCAACCCGCAGGCCGGTGCGAAAACTCCCGCGGACGCTTCGACCGGTCGAGCGCCGGCGGACCACCCCACCGAACAGGACGGGCGTCGTGCGCTCCGCGATCACGTTCTGGAGCGCGCGTTCATGGCCCGGCGCAAGCACGGGCCGGTGATCGACGCCGACGCGATCCTTCGGGTTCTCGACGACCGCTCGATTGTGCGTTACCCCGTCGGGATGCGCTTCGACGCCGAAGGACTGAAACCGGGCGAGTTCGCCAACGCCGAGCCGCTGGGGGAGCACCCCAAGAGCGGGTTCTGCCTGTTTGTCCATCCGATGTTCGAGCACCGCCGTGAGCTCTGGCCGTTGCTCATCGCCTACCACATCCCGCCTGTGAACTACGGCGACATCACCGAGCCCGAAGACTGCGAGGCGTTCGGCGCGGCGTTGCTGGGGATGGGCGTCGAGACCTACTACGAACAACTCTGCGCGATCGTGGACGAGATGAAGTGATCAGAGCTGAGGTGTTGCGGTGGGCGTGTGCTCGTGCAGCACCCGGTGGATCAGGTGGAGCAGCACGTCTGCCATGCACGGCTTGGCGATGAACGGGACGCGGCTCGGGTCTACGCCGTGGTGCTCGATGGTCTCTTCGGTGTAACCGGACATGTAGACGACCTTGAGCGTGCGTCGGGTCTTGAGCTGGGCCGCCAGTTGCACGCCGCTCATTTCCGGCATCACCACGTCGGTGAGCAGGAGGTGGATGGGGGCACCGTAGGAATCGGCGACCGCGAGCGCCTCGGGCCCGGACGCGGCGGTAAGCACGACGTACCCGGCCCCGCGCAGCGCGTCGGCCAGGAGTTCGCGGACGAGCGCGCTGTCCTCGGCGAGGAGGATCGTTTCGGTCCCGCGCGGCGCGGGCTTGGGCGGTTCCGCGCGTGAGCGGGATTCGGCCTCAGAGAGCTCGCGCGGCAGGTACACACGGACGACCGTCCCGCGCCCCGGTTCGCTGTACACCCCGATGTGCCCTCCGCAGAGCTTGACGATCCCGTCGCAGGTCGCGAGTCCGAGCCCGGTGCCCTTGCCAACCGGTTTGGTGGTGAAAAAAGGCTCGAAAAGCCTGGCTCTTACCTCGGGGTTCATACCGACCCCGGTGTCCGTGATCGCGATGACCACATGCTCGCCGGGCGTCACGCCCAAATGTGTACGGCAGTAAGCCTCGTCGAGAGTTTCGTTGGCGGTCTCTATCGTCAGCGTGCCGCCGTCGGGCATGGCGTCGCGTGCGTTGATCGCGAGGTTGACGATCACCTGCTCGAGCTGGGCGGGGTCGGCGCGGACGTTCCCGGTGTCGTCGCGGAGCGCGGCGCGGAGCACGACGTCGTCGCCGATCAAGCGTCGCAGCATCGGCGTCAGGTTCGCGGTCACCTCGCGCGGGCTGAGGACGCGGTAGCTCACGGGGTGCTGCCGCGCGAAGGTCAGCAGTTGCCGCGTGAGGTCGGCCGCCCGCTGCGTTGCCTCGTGCGCCTGAGCGAGGATCGGCGTCACGGTGTGGTCGGGTCCGAGCCGCCGCGTGGCGAGCGCGAGGTAGTTGAAGATCGCCATGACCAAATTGTTGAAATCGTGCGCGATGCCCCCCGCCAGCCGCCCGACGCCCTCCATGTTCTGGGCCTGGAGGAGCTGGGCTTCGAGCTTCCGCCGGTCGGAAACGTCACGCAGGATGACCGTGAAAAACTGCTGGTCCCCGACTCGGGCCTGCGAGATAGACGCCTCGATCGCGAACTCGTTCCCGTCGGCCCGCACGCCGGCGATCGTTCCCAGGTTACCCATCGAGCGGTTCGAGACTCCCGTCATCCCGAAGCTGCTGATGTGCCCGGCGTGAGCGGCCCGGGCGCGACGCGGGATGAACCGATCGAGCGTACCGCCGATCGCCTCGCTCGCGGGCACGCCGAAGATCCGCTCCGCCGCCGCGTTGAACATGATGACACGCCCCCCCGCGTCCACGGTAACGATCCCGTCCATGGCCGACTCGACGATGCGTTGCAGACGAGCCTCGTTGGTCTCGTGCGTCGTTGAGGGATGGTGATCGCCCGGGGAGGGACTGGCCTTGGATTCGTCGAACATCGAGATTCCCCGCTCTTGGGCGATCATGGAAGGAAGCCCGCGATTGTACGGGCGCGAGGGCCACGAGCCGACGGGCGTCACCGCCGAGACCGTCGGATGATCGGATCGGCCAATGCCCCTGCTACGGACCTCTCTCAATTTGGATACGATCAACGTATGAGCGCACCCACGACTCGATTTCTCGGACTGACTCTTCTCACCCTTGCCCTGGCTTCGGCAGCGTGCGAGGACAAGTCTCCCCAGCCTCCGCTCGCGCCGCCGAAGCAGGCAAACACGCCGAGCACCCCGCCCGGCGCGACCGCGCCGACCCAGGGCACGGCACCCGCGGCCCGGGGTGGATCAGCGGCGGTGGCGTCATCGACCGCGGAGGCGAACGTGTCCGCGCTGGGCGTCACGCTCACGCTGCCCCCGGGCTGGAAGCAGCGCCCGCCCGCGAGCCAGATGCGCCTGGCCGAGGCCGAGGTCGCCGACGCGAGCGGTGATGCCGCGAAATCCTGCCTGGTTGTGTTCTCGACCGCTGGCGGGACGGTCGCCGACAATATCGCGCGGTGGTCGGGGCAGGTTCACGACGCCAAGGGGCAGCCGGTCACTGCAAGGCCGGAAACGCGGACCGTCAGCGGGATGAGCGTCACGATCGTCGAACTTGCCGGCAGCTTCGCGGGCATGGGAGATGCCGCCCCTAAGGCAAACTGGCTGCTGCGCGGCGCGATCATCGAGACCACCGAAGGGCTGCTGTTCATCAAGATGACCGGACCGGCCGCGTCGATGGCGGCCGCGGCGGACGGGTTTACCGCTCTGGTCAACAGCGTCAAGAAGCCTTGATCTTGCCGCGCGGTTTCACCTCGGTCGTGATCGAATCGGTCGCCGACGGGGTGGGCTGCGAAAAACGTGGCAACGCGGGTTCGTCGATGCTCGTCCCGGGCGGCCCGGTGGTGGCACGCTCACGCCAAAGCAACCAGGCCAGCCGCAACGCATAGGCAAGGATGAGCCCGAGCCCGCACACGAAAGCGAGGATGGTCGCGGTCGAGTCGTTCATCATCGGGCTCTCGGGTCGATTGAGGACGAGACTGGCGAAGTGCCGCCCGCGACGAACGCGGGGGCAGCACGCCGGGGCTCTTCGTCCCAGCCGAGCGATCTCAGCCGTGCGAGCGCAAACCGCGCGACGATCAGCCCAATGGACACCAGCGTGATCCCCGCGAACCCGGCCCACAGCGGCGCGTGCATCTCCGGGTTCAGCCCCGACTCTGTCGGATGGACGTCGGGCAGGAGTTTCACGGACAAGTACAACAGGGGCACGTCCAAGAAGGCAACGACCCCATAGATCGATGTGATCATCGCGCGCCGGCGGGGCGGCGCGATGCGAACACGCAGGACCAGGTACACCGCGTAGAGCATCCACAGGATCAAGCTGAATGTCAGTCGCGGGCTCCACGTCCACCACACGCCCCAGGCGACCTTTGCCCAGAAGACGCCGGTCACCAGCAGCACGGTCCCGTTGAGCACCGTCACCGTTGCGGCCGCGTGCGCCAGGTCGTCCCATACCTTGCGCCGGCCGCCGAGGTAGCCGACGCTCGCGACGCACACGATCAACGCGGCGAGGAAGGTGCTCGCCGCCACCGGGAGGTGCAGGTAGATCAGCTTCTGGATCGGCCCCATCGACGGCTCGATCGGCGCACGGACCACCAACACCGCGCCCAGCACGAGGACCAGGAGCGTGAGCCCCCAGTACGCGACCACCGCCGATCGGCGCCAGTGTTCCATGGGTCACCTGAAGCGAACAGAGCGTGCCGGCCCGGAGAAGTGATTGCTCGAACCGCCGAAGGACATTCAGCGCGCACCACAACCGCCCGCTTCACGCTGCAAGTACGGTGCCAGTTCGTTCATGCTTCGCCGCTTGGCCTGATCGGTCATCGGCGTGCCCGCGTCGTTCGGGATCGCGCCCTCTCGATCCAACATTGAGAACTCGGCCCGATCGATTTCTCAAACGCGGGAAGTTTGAGCGGATCTTCCTACTGCGTGTGACAACTCAGGCACAGGCGGCTCTTCTGGTTACTCATCACGAGTTGGGATTTCTCACGCGAGTACACGCTATGGCATGAGCCGCACCCGATCACGCCGTTGGCGAGGCGGACGCGCTTGTCGAGCGTGGCGACGCTGACGAGACCGAAGTCGCGCTCGATCCTGGTCAGGGTTGCTCGCAATGGGACGCCGACCGGGTGTTCCGAGGCAGGTTCGAGATTGTTGTTTCGAAAGGTGTGCGCCCCGGTGTCGCTCGCGGCGGTTCCGTCGTGACAGGCCAGGCAACTGCGGCTTTCCGCGTCCAAACCAGTTGTTCTCGCGGCGAGCAAGGTGCCGTTTGAGCTTTGAAAATGGGCCTTCCCCAGCCGGATTGCGTGAGATGATGACGTTGAACCGCTCGTGCCCTGATGGCACTGGACGCAAAGCCCCGCCCCCGCTTTCCCGCCGCGGACTCCGACCGGAGCCCGCAGGGACGTGTGCCGGGTTCCGGCGTCGTGGCACGTCTGGCAGGTGATGAGCCCTCCCTGAAGAGGGAATGAGACGGGCATCGCCAGGGACGGTCGAACGTTGACCGGGTGCGAGAGCACGCTCTCGAACCGATGGCACGTGAAACACACGCTCGCATCGCCCCGGGAGATCCCGCTCGATTCCGCGCCGCTTGATCGAACAGAAGCGGCTCGGCCCCCAGCCCCGGCACTCGGTCGGTCGACGGGCTGATCCGTGGCGCTGCCCCAACCCGCTGCCGCGAGCAGCATCACCCCGACGGTTGCCAAGCGTCGGGTCGTTGACACACGTACGGACGTTGTGCGGGCCTGCCCCATGGGTACTCCTGCGCGATCTGCATCGGAGCATTCCTTGGCCGGCTTGGACGCGAACCAAGGAGACCCATCACTCGCCCTTCCGTACTCGGTACAGCCGCTCTCATCCGCAGGAAGCTTCGAGTCCCAAAAGCCCCTTCTCGCCCCCCAAACGCAGGTTTTTCCGTGTGTGAGTTCTGGCACGTCTCTTGCAATAAGGCAGGCGGAAACACATATCACGACCGACGAACATGTGGGAGGGCCCGTGGGACCGGTCGTCAGAAAGGCAAAGGGCGCCGATGAAACTCTCCAAGATTCTGGTCGGAACACTCGCGTTGGCAGGGCTGAGCGGAGCGGCCTTCGGGCAGATCACGAATTCAGCGCACGACTTCAGCACATATAGCTGGTCGGGCGGTGAAATCTGCAAGCCGTGCCACACCCCGCACTTTGCGAACCCCGCGGCCGGTCGGCTCTGGAACCACGCGCTGACGACCGCGACGTACACGATGTTCGACGGCACCACGGGCACCCAGGCCGACATGGAGCGTGAGAGCCGTCTGTGCCTCTCGTGCCACGACGGCACGGTCGCCTTGGACAGCTTCGGCGGGAAGACCGGCACGAACTTCATCCCCGGTGACGCCAAGATCGGCACCGACCTGACCGACGACCACCCGATCGGCAAGGACGCGATCTATCCCACCGGCACCAGCACCAGCTTCAACGCGCAGAACGCCAGCCACCAGGTCGTGAGCACATGGGGCACCCTGCGGCTCAAGGCATGGACGGACTCAGCGGGCGCGACCCAGTACGTCGTCGGCTGCCGCACATGCCACAACGTTCACAACAAGGGCAATTTCGATCACATGCTGAACTTCAGCAACGCGTCGAGCCACCTTTGCCTGACTTGCCACATCAAGTAAGGCGAGCCGCCCGCGTCAATCAATAAGCCGTGATCGAGAGACACCGAGCGCCAAGGCGCTCGGTGTCTTTGCGCTGGCCGTTCGCGGGTCGTGAACCCGCGGCGTGGGGGTCGGGTTCTTCGTGGCACCCGGATTGCACGATTCTCACTCGTGACTCTCCGGGAGGCCCCATGATTACCAGTTCTGCGACCAAACGACCAACCAGGCGACCAAACTGCGGCAGCACGCCCGCCCGATGGTTCGTCGGTCTGCTTGCAAGCCTGATCGCTCCGGCCCTGTTCGTGACTTCCGGCTGCTCTTCAGCGCCGCCACCCCTGGCGAAAACAGCGACGGAGGGGAAGTACGCCTTCTGGCCCGTCGCGCCAGACGAGCCGCGGATTCAGTTCCTGGGCGCGTTCAACTCGAGCGAGGACGTGTCGCCAACGAGATCCTCGGACCTCGAAAAGATCGTTTTCGGAAAGGAAGCGGTGCGCCCGGCGTTCGTCAACAAGCCCTACGGCGTGGCGATCCGCGACGGGAAGATCTATGTCTGCGATATCCGGGCCAAGGCCCTGGTCGTGATGGACCTTGTGAAGAAACAGACGCGACTCGTGGGCACCACGGGAGCGAGCAGGCTCGAACGCCCGGTGGCGGTGGCGGTCGGCGACGACGGGGAGGTCTACGTCGCCGACGGTATCCACGCCGCGATCCTGGTCTACGACAAGAACGAACGCTTCGCGCGTTCGATGTCGATCCCGAAACTCAGGCCCGGCTCGATCGCCCTCAGCGGCGAGCGGCTCTATGTGTCGGACCTCGGACGCCAGCAGGTGCTCGTCATCGATCGTCGTTCCGGCAAGGAGGTCGGGACGATCGGGACGGTGGGAGACGAGGATGGTCAGTTCCGACTGCCGATCGGGGTCTCGATCGACAAGTCCGGGAACGTTTATGTGGCCGACATGATGCGCTGCCGCGTGCAGAAGTTCTCGCCCGACGGCGTGTTCATCGCGTCGGTGGGCGAGCAGGGCGACCACGCGGGCGGTTTCGCGCGGCCCAAGCACGTGGCGGTGGACAGCGAAGGGATTCTGTACGTCGTGGACGCTGGCTTTCAGAACGTGCAGATGTTCAACAGCGACTTCAAGCTCCTCATGCACTTCGGCGCGGCGGGCGAGTTTCCGGGCGCGATGAACCTGCCGGTCGGCGTTGCGGTGACGGATTCCGGGCTCGGGTATTTTCAGGAACTGCTCCACCCCGGCTTCGCGGCCAAACGGTTGATCGTCGTTGCGAACCAGTTCGGCGACGGAAAAATCTCCGTCTACGCCCTGGGTGAACGCCGCGCCAACTACAGCCTCGCGGACCTGTCCGCGTCGGCGGCGACGATCCAGATGGGTGTGGGGCAGCCCTCGGCCGAGGCTCTCAAGTTCCAGAACATCGGCGGCGTCGAGCCCGGCCCGGACGGGTCGGTGAGCGATACTCCAGCCGAAGCGACGGCGAAGCCCGCCGAGAGCGCAAGCGTCGCGCCCATCCCGACTCCGAAGTAGGAACCGTACCGGAGGCATTGATCGGATGGGGCTTTCACCACACCATGACGCGCGGGAACCGCGATGGAAGCGCTCGCGACACGTCGCCCTGTGGTGGGCGGCGGCCGCGGCGTTGTGCGTCTGGTGCGGGTGCGCTGTGACGAGGTCCAATTACTCCACGCTCAGTTTCTTCTTCGACGGCGTGCCCAACCCCGACGCGCCGGGACCGGGGCGAGGCGGACAGGGAGATTCAACGGTGGCGATGGCGGTGGTAGTTCACAAGCCATTCGCCGAGGAGAAGTGCGAGGAGTGCCACAAGACCAAGTACCGACCGAATCGCAACGATCCTTCGGCCTGCTTCAGCTGCCACACGAAGCTCGGCGAGCAGCACGCCTGGACACACGGGGCCGTCGCCGGAGGGGCCTGCCTCTGGTGCCACGCGCCGCACGAGTCCACCCGCAAGTGGCTCCTCCGCAGCCCCGACCGCGCGCTGTGCATGCAGTGCCACGCGGGCACGCTCACCAACGGTACGACCGTGCCGGCGCACGTTGATCCGAAGGTCGGATGCTTGGAGTGCCACTTCGGGCACGGCGGCCCGACCTCTCTCATGCTCAAGCCCGGCGCAACAGCGCAAGCGCCGCCGCAATCATCGCTCCCGATCGTGCCCGACTCTGCGGACCAGTTTGAATCGCTGCGCACTCCAACCGCCAACCCGCCCGAACCCGGCGTCAGCAAGTGAGCCGTTGTGAGCCGAACGCACCAGCACACCCTGATCGTCGGCCTGCTCGCGTTGACGGCACGCGCTTGGAGTCAGTCGGCCGACCCGATCCCGATGGTGGGTCCGCCGCAGCCCACGCCCGACACATCGGGCCCCGAACCGAGCGCCGACGGCGGGCCGGTGATCGTGGGCACGCCGCGCGAGTCGTGGACGGGCTTTGAGCTTCTCCGGATCGACACTGCCGTGGAGTTCCGCTACCAGTCGCAGCGCGACAAGCTCCGTCAGACCGGTCAACCGGACCAGAAGAACAACGAGACCCGATACCGCGAGTTGTTCGATCTTTCGGGCGAGGCCGTGATCGGGCACCGGAACCTGCTCGACCTCACGGGATCGATCCAGCTCGGGCGTGAGGACATCTTCTCGAAGACCAGCCCGGATCTGGGCAACGGGCGCGAGACCGACCTCGTCGGGCTCTACGACCTCAACGCTCTGGTCTTTGGTTCAAGCCTTCTGCCCACCGATATCTTCGCAAGACGTGAGCAGAACGATCTCAACCGTCCGTTCGCAGGTTCGATCAAGGAAACGGTCACCGAAGAGGGAATCGGCACGCGCATCCAGACCGAGTTCGCGCCGACCTCGATCCGCTACTTCCACCGCGAGAGCGATCTCAAGGGTGACTTCGGGAACATCGACAGCAAGGTCCTACAGGACTCGCTGACGCTGCAGAGCACGGTCATCCTCACGCCGTCGCAGCGGATCGAAGCCACGTACACCTTCGACCGCATCTCCGAGCGTCAGGCCGGCGGATATTCCGACGCCTACGACCGGCACGACGCGAACATCGTTCACACGTACGCCTTCAGTGACGAAGCCCGCCCCAGCGACCTTCGCTCGTCGCTGAGGCTCTACGACCAGAACGGCAAGCAGTCCCAGGACCGCCTTCGGTGGGACGAACTGCTGACCCTGCGCCACAGCGATCGTTTCGAGACTCGATACAACCTCACATTCGACCAGCTCGACGTGCGCGGCGACACCCAGCAGCTCGCGCGCGGTGAAGCATCGGCCAAGTACCGGCTCTTCGACAGCCTCACGAGCGTTGGCACGCTCGGTGCGCAGCGTCTCTCGTCGCCGGGCGGGTTCACCAGCGAGGATCTGTTCACGACCGGGCAGCTCGACTACACGAAACTCGTGCCGTACGGGCGCTTGGACGCCGCGGCCGGTGTCGGGTTCGACGCACAGTCCAACAGCGAGCGTGGTTCCACCACGCACATCGTCGGCGAAACCTACACGTTCGCCGACGCGTTTCCGATCGTGATCGCGCGGCGGAACATCGTCCCCGGATCGATCGTCGTCACGCCGGCCTCTGGGTTCCCGGTGTATCAAGAGGGCCTGGACTATTCCGTGCTCGTGGCCAATGACCGGGCCGAGATCCGCGGGGTCGTCGGCGGTGCCCTCACCAACGGACAGACGGTCAAGATCAGCTACGACCTCGGACCCTCTCCGGGCAGCGACGTGGACACCACCTCCACGAACCTCTCGGTGCGATACACCGTGACCGAAGGGTGGCTCAACGGCGTTGGCGTGTACGCCACGTACCGAACCGTGGATCACTCGCTGCGCGCCAAAGACCCGAGCCTGTTCACGCTGGACGACTCGCGCGATCTGCTGCTCGGGCTTGAGTACCGCTACGCGGAGATCGAAGGGCGTTACGAGTACAACGACCACGACAGCAACATCTCGCCGTACACGCGGCACCGTTTCCAGGTTCTCTACAACCTCCCGCTCGGGCCGGGCTCGGCCCTCAACGCCGAGGCGACCCGTGAGCTGATCGATTTCTCCCGGGTAGACGACCGGGTCACGTTCGATCGCGCGTCGGTGCGTTGGACGTCGCGGCTCGACGAAACGTTCGACGTGAACGCCGGGCTTGAATACCGCCGGGAGGACAGCAGCCGCAACGGGCAGACCGAGGGGTTCGACCAGACCGTCGGGCTCTCGTGGCACCTCCGCGAGACGTCGATCACAACCTCGTTCCGTAATTCCATCCTCGACGGGCCCGGCAGTCGTCAGACTTCGCAGTTGTTGCAGTTCAATATTCGTCGTACCTTCTGAGTAACCTATGAACCAATCGCGACAAGTCTGCCTTTCTCTCGCGATCCACGCGGTGGTCATTGCGTTGGCGTCCGCGCTTACGCTGGCGATCGCCGGTTGTGGCTCGGGCCCGGGCTCGATCCTTGAACCCGCGAGTGATTCGCCGCTCTGGCCCGCGCCGCCCGACCGGGCCCGGTTCCGGTACCTCGGCGAGATCCGCGCCGACAAGGACCTCAAACCCGCGATCGGTTTCTTCGAAGCGATCGGGAGCGGGCTCTTCGGAGCGGAGGCCCCGCGCGGCATGGTCTCGCCGCTGGCCGTGTGTACGGACGGAGCGTCACGGGTTTTCGTGGCCGACACCAACGCGCAGGCTGTCCACGTCTTCGACCTCCAGACTCGGGACTATTCACGATGGACCCCGCCGAACGGCTTCTCGATGCCGGTGGCCCTCGCCTTTGACCCGGGCGGAAGGTTGCTCGTTGCGGATTCTGTCGAGGCGTGCCTCTTCGCGTTCGATCGTTCGGGCGCGTGCTTGGGCACGTTCGGCGCGGGAGTGCTCAAGAGGCCATGCGGCGTTGCCGTAGCCGCGGACGGGCGGATCTTTGTCGCCGACGTCACGGCCCACCAGGTCGTCGTGCTCTCTCCGCAGGGTGAAGAACTTCAGCGGATCGGTTCCCGCGGTTCCGCGATCGGGCAGTTCAACTACCCGACGAATCTCGCGTTCGACCACCAAGGGCAGATGTACGTGAGCGACTCGCTGAACTTCCGCGTTCAGGTCTTCTCGCCGTCCCTTGAACCGCTGCGACAGGTCGGGCGGCAGGGCGACGTGCCGGGCAGCTTCTCGCAGCCCAAGGGCGTGGCCATCGACGCGGACGACCATCTCTACGTCGTGGACGCCAACTTCGAGGCCGTGCAGGTTTTCGACTCCGATGGGGCGCTGCTGATGAGCCTGGGGCACGAGGGGAAGGGGCCGGGCGAGTTCTGGCTCCCGGCTGGGATTCACATCGATCCGAGCGGGCGAGTGTGGATCGCCGATTCATACAACCAACGGGTGCAGGTCTTCCAGTACCTGCGTGAGGGCGAGAAACCATGAACCGGACATTGAACCCAGCGTGGTCGCTCGCGGCATCGCTCGCCCTTGCTCTCGGCTCTGCTCGAGCGCAGATGGTCACCGTCGTCAACAGCCCGCATGATCTTTCATCGGGGAGCACAGCCCCCGCGCGAGCGGCGATAGAGGACCAGGTCTGCATCTTCTGCCACACGCCCCACAACGCGTCGCCCGTCGGGGCGTTGTGGAACCGCAGTCTTTCTCCGCAGGCCTACACGGTGTACACCAGCCGCGCCCTCGACGCCAAGCCCGGGCAGCCGACGGGCTCGTCGAAGCTGTGCCTATCTTGCCACGACGGGACCATCGCGCTGGGCAGCGTGCTCTCACGCGGCACGCCGCTGCAGATGAGCGGCAGCGTCTCCACCATGCCCGCCGGCCCATCGAACCTCGGCACCGACCTGCGCGACGATCACCCCATCTCGTTCCGTTTCGATTCGGCCCTCGCCGCCAAGGACGGTCATCTGCGCGACCCCGGCGGGCTGCCGCACGAAACCAAGCTCGACAACAGCCGTGAGCTGCAATGCACGACCTGCCACGACGCGCACAACAACGCCTTCGGGAAGTTCCTGGTGATGCGGAACACGAACTCGGAACTGTGCGTGTCGTGCCACGCGGTGGGGCGGACGGACATCGGCGGGCACGCCCAGTGCGCGGACTGTCACCAGTCGCACACCGCGCCAAGCGGGCCGTATTTGCTGCGGAAGAAGACCGTCACGCAAACTTGTCTGAGTTGTCACGACGGCGCGACCGCCAAGGCCGCGAACATTGCGGCGGACCTGCACAAAGTTTCGATGCACGACACCGCGAGCCCGGTAGACGCCGCTGGCGACGCCAAGCTCGGCTCGACCTGCACGTCGTGCCACGACCCGCACACGATGATGCAAGGGCTGGCGTCCAACGCGACCTCACGAGTCGGGCCTCGATCTGCTTCGCTCGGGCGCCTGGGTCGCATCGCGGGGATCAACGCCTCGGGCTCGCCCGTCAAGTTCGCGTCGTCCGAGCAAGAGGTGTGTTTCAAGTGCCACGGTGACGGCAGCAAAGTCACGCCAACAGTCCCACGCCGCCGCACGCTCAACAACACACGCCTGCAGTTCAGCCCCTCGGCCGTGTCGATGCATCCCGTCGGGACGCCCGGGCGCGGCTCGCAGGTCCCGAGTCTCAAGCCGGGATGGACCACGGGGAGCACGATGAAGTGCAGCGACTGCCACGGCTCCGAGAGCGGCTCGCCCGCTGGTGTCCACGGGTCGAACAATGGGCCGCTCCTGGTCGCGCGGTACGACACGAACGATCGCGTCTCCGAGAGCGCGGGGACCTACGCGCTCTGCTACACCTGCCACGACCGCGGGAGCATCCTCGACAACCGCTCCTTCCCCGGGCACCGCTCGCATGTGATGGACCAACGCACCTCGTGCGCCGCGTGCCACGACTCGCACGGCATCGCCGCCAGCCAGGGAACGCCGACGGCCAACTCTCATCTGATGAACTTCGCGACCAACGTCGTCTTCCCCGATCGAGTCACGGGCCGGCTCGAATATCGCGACACGGGCGGGTTCACCGGCGAGTGCTTCCTGAGCTGCCACGGCGTCGATCACTCCCCCAAGCTGTACCCGGCCGCGGGCGGTCTCGCGGTGCCGGTCGCGAGCGTCGGGGCGAAGGACCGATAAGAGTGGATCTTTCCAACCCCGGAGAACCTGTTTCTCAAAATGGAGAATCCCACCGCCAACAATCCCATTTGTGAGAATATGATTGCCTTCAGAGTAGCTGGGGAGCCGTGGCAGGGCATCCGTATCGGGCACAGCGTTTGCAATTGGGTTGGTTGGACGATTCCCAACCTTGGAGTTCCCGATGAGATTCATTCTCCCCGCCCTGCTCGCGTGCCTGGCCGCGAACGCGGTTCAGCCGACGAAGCCCGCATCAACACCGGCGTCCCCGGCCGCGGCCCAACCTGCGAAGCAGCCGCTGCCGGCCGGGCACCCGGGCGTGGTCGCTAACGATCCGACGCTGAACTGGCCCAAGCCCCGGCCCGAGGATGTTTCGTCGATCGACGCGATCGTGGGCGCGCTCTACAGCGTGCCGGCCGGGAACCCGGGGCAGCCGCGTGACTGGGACCGCTACCGCTCGCTCTTCAGCCCCGACGCCGCATGATCCCCGCCCGCGGCGACCCCAAGGGCGGGCGCGATGGCGATGTACGTCACGATCACGGACTACATCAGCCTCAACAAGTCGTACTTCGAGAAGGAGGCTTCATGGACGAAGTCTCCCGGCGGACCGAGACGTTTGGGCACATCGCGCAGGTGTGGAGCACGTTCGAGTCGCGTCACAACGCGGGCGACGCCGAGCCGTACATCCGCGGAATCAACAGCGTGCAATTGCTCAAGGACGGTGATCGCTGGTGGGTCGTGAACGTCTTCTGGGACTTTGAGGGTCCGAACTCGGCGATCCCGCCCGAGTATCTGTCGCCGTCCAAGCAGTAGCCGCGGAGGAAGTCTCTTACCCGGAGTCGCGTCGATGCCCACTCGGATTCTGCTCGTCGAGGACGAACAACTGTTGCGGGAATCGCTCGCGCAGCTGCTGAGCGAAGAGGGGTACCATGTGGTGCAGGCGGCCGACGGCAAGGCGGGGCACGAGGCTGCGCTGGCCGAGTCGTTCGATCTCGTTCTCACAGACATCCGAATGCCCGTGATGGACGGTCTGACGCTGCTCAAGCACCTGCAACAAGTGATCCCGCAGACGCCGGTGATCGTGCTGACGGCGTTCGGCACCGTCGAGAGCGCGGTGGCCGCGATGCGCTCGGGGGCGGCGGATTATTTGCTCAAGCCCGTGCAGTTCGAGGACGTGCTGATTCGGGTGAAGCGAGCCCTCGAGTTTGGAGAGATGCGCCGCAATCGCAGCATCCTCACCGAACAGCTCGCGTCGCAGAGCACGTTCCACGACCTCATCGGCGAATCACCCGCGATGGCGAGTCTGTTCGCGATGGTGCGGAAGCTCTCGACGGTTTCCAGCAGCGTGCTCATCGTCGGCGAATCCGGGACGGGCAAGGAACTTTTCGCGCGTGCCATCCACTACAACGGCGTGACGCGCGAGAAGCCGTTCATCGCCATCAACTGCGGTGCGATCCCCGAGAACTTGATCGAGTCGGAACTCTTCGGGCACCGCAAGGGCTCGTTCACCGGCGCGATCAAGGACCGCATCGGGTACTTCGAGGCCGCCAACGGCGGGACGCTGTTCCTCGACGAGATCTCGACGCTCCCGATGCAGGTGCAGAGTTCCTTGTTGCGCGTGCTGGAAGAGCGGGTGGTGGTGCCGGTCGGCGACACGAGACCGCGCCCTGTTGAAGTTCGGATCATCGCGGCGTCCAACCAGAACCTGCAGACCCAGTGCCGCGAGGGGAAGTTCCGCGAGGATCTTCTGTACCGGCTGGACGTTGTGCGGCTGCTCCTGCCGCCGCTGCGCCAACGACGCCAGGACATCCCGCTCCTTGCTCAGCATTTTCTTGCCAAGTACATGAAGCGGATGAACCGGCGCGTGAAAGGGATCAGCAACGCGGCCATGCGGGCGATGCTCAACCACGAGTGGCGCGGGAACGTGCGTGAACTCGAGAACGTGATCGAGCGGGCGGTTATTTTCGCGGAGGATCGAGACATCGAACTCGACGACCTGCCGTTCCAGAGCGTGGGCGCGGACTCAGACGCCGGAGAGGATCTCAAGCAAGCGATGATGCAGTTTGAGCGTCAGCACATTATCTACAGCCTGCGCCGGCACAACTACGACAAGGCGGAGACCGCCCAGCGGCTGGGGATCGGCGTGTCAAGCCTGTACCGCAAGCTGGAGGAACTGCAGATCCCCAAGGACCTCCAGGGTCAGGAGCGAAACGTGATCGCGAAGTAGGCGCGTCGGGGACCACTCACGCTTTGCTCTCAGGCACTGCTCACGTTGCAAGGTTTTCGTTTCAGGGCTTCCCATGCTTCGGCGCAAACTACTCATCCGAATCGGGCTTCTGGTCGCGTGCTTCGTGCTCGGCGCGGCGGTCGCTATTTCCATGCTCCAGGGCACGGTGCCCGAGATCGAGCGGATCAACCGCGACGCGGCGAGCTTGATCGACGGAGTTCAGACGGTTGGGGACTGCATCGAGCGCATCGAGCTGGTCCGCGACGAGACGCCCTCGGCCATCGCCCCGAAAACGGAAGACGCCGAGGGCCGCCTGGGAAAGATCCTGTCCGATCTGGGGAAGCAACCGGCGCTGAACATTGCAGGCTCGCGTCAGGCGCTGGCGCTCGAGAGACTGCGCGGAGAGCTGCCGCGGCTTCTCGATCGAGGCGAGCAGAGCCCAACGGAAGCACGGACGGTCGCGGCGTCGGTGCGGGCTTCGGTGGGCGAGCTCGCGATCTCCTTGCGCGCGTACGTCGCCGCCGAGCAGGTCTCGTTCGGGAAGTACCTCCGCGCGCTGGTGCTCGGACTCACGCTCGCGGCCCTGGTCATGGTGAACGTGGCTGTGTTCGTGCTGCTGCGAACGGCGCAGGTTGTTCTGAAGCCGGTGGCCGAGTTGGTCGAAGGGAGCCGTGAGCTCGCGGCGGAGCGCTTTGAGCACCGAGTCAAGATCGACCAACAGGACGAGTTCGGAGAGCTCGCACGGGCGTACAACCGCCTCGCGGAGCAGTTGCAGGCGAACGAGGAGCGCAAGGCCGAAGCCCTCCGTCAACTCGC
This sequence comes from Phycisphaerales bacterium, assembly GCA_044221955.1. Taxonomy (GTDB): domain Bacteria; phylum Planctomycetota; class Phycisphaerae; order Phycisphaerales; family UBA1924; genus CAZCPB01. The sequence continues at coordinate 25,579 of JBGAOD010000035.1, forward strand.
CGTGACGCTGAACCATGACCTGAACAACGCGATGGCGACGATCGAGATGCAACTGAGTCTGCTCGACCGGCAGTCCGGGAGCAGCCTGCGGCTTGCGGGGTACTTCCGGGACATCCACAGCGCGCTCGGGCGGATGGGGCGGACCGTCGCGTCGCTCAAGCACATCCGCCGCGTCGTGCTCACGGAATACGTTGATGGTCAGAAGATGATCGACCTGGGGCGATCGGTGGTCGAGCCGCCGCGGGATGTCAACGAGGTCGCTTAACCGAGTGAGCGCACGGTGGGGTCTGGGAGAACGCAAAGTGAGGCGAAGATGAAGGCAACCAAGGCACAACCCCGCACTCGGCTCGGCGCAGTGGTGCATTGGCTCGGCAGCATCCAGCTCGCCGTTCCGGTGCTGGTGCTGGTCGCCATCGGGTTGGGCGTCGGGACGTTCCTGGAATCGACGCAGAACGTGCGGATCGCGCGGCAGTACGTCTACGGCTCGTGGTGGTTCCTGGCGGTAATGGCGCTGATGTGCGTCAGCCTGATCTTCGCGGTCGTGACTCGCTACCCGTGGAAGCGCCGTCACGTCGGCTTCATCATGGTCCACGCCGCGCTCGTCGCGCTCGTCGTGGCCGGGTTCTGGTCGATGTTCGACCGCGTGGAGGGGCACCTCGCGCTGCAGGAAGGGACCGCGAGCGACGTTATCGAGACGGCCGACGAGCAACTTGAAGTTCTCCAACATAACTCGGGGCAGTTCGACAGCCTTGGGTCGGCCCCGAGCCCGATGAGCCCGGAAACGCTGACGCTCGCGGGCGTGCGGGTGCAGGTGTTGGAGCGCTGGGAGAACTCGCGCGACGAGGAGTTCGTCGCCGACGACAGCCCGCAGCCGCTGCGGGCCGTCGAGATTTCCCCGATGGGCGGCCCGCAGTCCGCGTGGGTCGGTCAGGAAGATCAGGCTGGGCCTGCACCGATGTTGATGGGACTCAAGGTTCTCGTGCTCCCCGAAGGCTCGTCATGGGCACCGCCGGTCGGGGCCGACCAGGCGAAGGGGCAGTACGTGTTCGTTGTCGGCTCTGATCGGTTTCCGCTCAAGAATGTGGGAGAAGAGGTGTTCCCCGGCTGGAAGCTCGTGGAGATCACGCGATTCGCGCGGGCGCTGGTGGCCGGAGACGGGATCACGGAAGGGCCTTCGAGCGCCCCGTTGAACGCCGCGGCGCGGGTGAAAATCAGCGACGGCAAGGGCACGATCGAGCAGCACACCGCGTTCGAGGCCTTCCCTGACATGGTGATGGGCAAGCCGATCGAGGGCGGCGGGAACTCGGCCGCACGGTTTGTGGTCAGCGGGTTGCAGGGCGAACCCGAGACGCTCGTGGTCTTCGGCACGGTCGCGGCCACCAAGATCGGGTACGTCGGGCTCGACGGCAAGGGCAAGGTCATCGAGCCCGAGCAGAAGTACCCCATGACGCTCAAGGTCGGGCAGCGTGAGGTGACGATCCTGCAGCAACTCGCGCGGGCCCACCAATCGTCGCGCACGGTCAAGATGCCGGTGGCCAAGGAGAACCGGACCGCTCTGCTCGTGCGGATCGGCGACAGCACGGAACTCCAGACGCTTTCATGGAAGGGGATGGCACCGGTAGCCTCGGCCGACAAGGGCACGTTGGTGCTGCATTTCGGCCCCAAGCGCGTGAAATTGCCGTTCACGGTGCGTCTCGCCAAGTTCCGCAAGACGGACTATCCGGGGACGGAGATGGCGATGGAGTATCAGTCGGACGTGGGCGTGACGCTCGCGGGGCAGGGCGAATCGCCGTTCGAGATCTACATGAATCATCCGTACAAGCACGGGCCTTGGAAGGTCTACCAGTCGGGGTTCATGGGCGAGAACATGTCGATCTTCAGCGTGATGCACGACCCCGGGTTGTGGCTGACGTACCTGGCGTCGGTGGTGTTGTGCGTCGGCGTGGTGGTCACGTTCTATAGCCGGTCGATGAGTTGGGGGCACCCGGGCATTCCGATCCGCCCCGAGGAAAAGGAGTCGATCGATGGTCCGTCACCTGTGGTTCGTCGTGCTGGCGTCGGTGCTGGCGTGCGCGTTGATGTCCCCGAGGCTGTGGGCAGCGCCGGCTGACGGGGGGGCGGCCGCACCTTCGGGGCTGGATCGTCTTGGCGCAATGCCCGTACAGGACGGCGGTCGCGTCATGCCCCTGGAGGGCTACGCGCGCCGGCTCGCGGTTGAGGTCACGGGCCGAACACATTGGTCTTCGGGCGGCCCGGACGGGTTCACCGGGCGCGCACCGATGCAGCTTCTGCTCGATGCCATGTTCCGCGGTCAGGAGATGCTGATGCGGAATCTCATCACGATCGAGGATAAGCCGTTCAAAAAGTCTATCGGCTTGGACCCAGAGCGCCGGTTTTTCAGCGCGGCTGAGCTGGCCAACACCAAGGGTCTCAACGAGCTACTGGCCAAGTTTGAGGAAGCGAGAGGGATCGACCCGCAGGCGTCGCCGACGCGTGAGCAACGCAAAGCGCTCGACGTGCGGGGCGCGGCCAACCGGCTCGCGGACCTGGCCTCTGGCGAGACGCTGGCGATGATCCCTTCGGGCAAGGGGATCGCGTTCCGTCGGGCGAGCGGGCAGTCGTCTGACCCCGGCGCGGATTCAGCGCGCACGGCGTGGGCCGCGATCGGGGTTGCCTATGCGGCGGGGCGGTCGATCGACGCCGAGGTCGACCAACTCTCCAAGGCGATCGCGTCGCTCGGCACGATCGAACGCGCCGACGCTCGCACCGTCGAACTCGAAGTCTTCTACGACCGGCACGATCCGTGGATGAAGACCGCCATCTTCTATGGGCTTGCGATCGTGCTCTTCGGGGTCTCCCGGCTCGTGCTCAATGGACCGCTGACGATCGCGGCGCTCGCGTGTACCGCGGTCGGCATGGCCGAGCATGTGCTCGGTGTGGGACTCCGCGTGGCGATCCTGGGCCGCGCGCCGGTGAGCAACACCTACGAGGCCTTGCTCTGGATGGGCCTCGTCGGCATCGCGGTCGGGCTCGTGGCACAGTTGCTCAACAAGCGGAAGGGGTGGTACCTGTTCGCGGGCATCGCCGCGGCGCTGGTGTCCGTGCTGTTCGCGGGGCTGGTGCCGCTGACCGATCGCACCAACTCGCTCCCCGCGGTACTGCGCAGCAATTTCTGGCTCACGATCCATGTGCTCACGATCGTGGCGAGCTACGGCGTGCTGGCGGTGGCGTCGGTGCTGGGGCACGCGCACCTCATCAAGAGCGTGATCCTCGGGAAGCGCGAGCCCGCCGCGTCACGGCGGTCGGCCCCGCTCGTCGTGCAGACCTACCGCACGATTCAGGTCGGGCTCATTCTTCTAACGGCGGGCACGATCCTCGGCGGCGTGTGGGCGGCCGAATCCTGGGGTCGGTTCTGGGGTTGGGATCCCAAGGAGACCTGGGCGCTCATCAGCATCCTCACCTACTTCGCGGTGCTCCACGCTCGCTACGTGCGCTGGCTCGAAGACTTCGGCCTGGCGGCGGCGGCGGTGCTGGGGCTGGTCGTTATTGTGTGGACGTTCTACGGAGTCAATTACGTCATGGCCACCGGGCTCCACAGCTACGGGTTCGGCGCTGGCGGAGAAACGTGGGTCGGGCTCTGGGCCGTGATCGAACTGCTGTTCCTGAGCGTCTGCTGGATCTGCCATCGTCGTTCAAAGCCCAGCGCCAACGCGGACCGCGCCCAACTCCGCCCGCGAGTGGCCGGTTCGGACCTCAGTCCTGGTCCGGGCTGAGTGTATTTGACCACTTCCAGCCGTACGGCCGGCCAACAACAGCGGTTCGGGTTGCGGGCGGAACACTCCGCCGCGCGACAGGAATCGCCGAGGAAGAGCCCGCCTCGCGCCGACTCGGCACCCTGACCCATGCGTGAGAACACCTGATTCAGGAAATAGAGAGAGTCGTTGCTCCCAACCTTGCACGGCGGGTGGCTCAGCAGATCATCCACGATCAGCGGAGTCCCCGCCGCACTATACACGATCTGCCGGACAACCGCGCCGCCAACGTTCGTCAGCGACACCACGTCGTGCGAAGCGTCCTGGTGGATGAAAACGGCCGTCCCGTTCTTCTCCACCTGCGCCAGCACGTCATCGACGTACCCCGGCCCGTGCAGGTACTCCCGATCCGCCGTCGGTAACGGCCCCGCCGACCCGCCGTTTGCCGTTATGACCTTTCAAATGGCGAGGGACCAGGCTTAGGCGGACCGGCCATTCTGGCATCATGCTCGAATTGCATTTCCCGAAGCTGAGTTCCAACCAGATCGGCCCGTTCGATCAACACGCCTTTCAAGGCGATCGGTCTGATGGCGTTGGCGACCCGTGTAGTCACAAGGAATGTCGAATCAAAGCCGCGCGCGGCAGGGTGAAAGAGATCGAGCCCGGTCCATGTGGCCGGATCAAAGAAGAGACCGATCGCACGCTCCAACATCGGGTCGGTCTTGCGGTATCCCGGTTCGACGAGGAGCGGCGCTCCGCGCTCATCGTCAACCGGTCCACACCCCTCTTCGAGTTGGACGAGAAACACGTCATCTCGGACAATCTGCGTATCCTTCTTGTCATAAATCACCGCGCGATACTTATGAAGTCCCCGTGGTTTTACCGACTCGATCGCCTCGGTCAGCCGCTTGCTCAACACGTTGAATCCCCAGCATCCATTGGGGTAGAAATCCGGATCGTATCGACCACCGTTCACCCTGAATGGCACGGGTTCTTTCGGCTTGATCACGCCCCGAGCAACGTGGTCAAGAACCATCACGTCCATCTTCGCTGCGTCCATCAACCGCTGCGATGCTGTGAGCCATCGCCACTTGTCGTGGCTCTCGTAGCTTATCTTCCAAAACTCAGCAAGAGCAGTCAAGGTAATCACCTCCAAATCGAATTGCCGGTGTTAATGCCGTATTTGCCCGCCATTTCCTGGGCAAACCCCATCGTGCGGCGCAGCGCTTCATCTGCATTGCATTC
>JBGAOD010000036.1:0-30240 GCA_044221955.1 Phycisphaerales bacterium
GGGGCCGATTTATGCGGACAACGGGAACCAACTCTACCCGTGGTTGTTTTCCCAAGTGATCGCGCCGAAGCCGTTCACCAATGCCATCGTCATCCCCGCCGGCGCGACCTGGACGTATCTCGACGACGGCTCAAACCAAGGCGCGGCGTGGCGCGGACCCAACTTCAATGACAGCGCCTGGCGTCACGGCCCGGCGCAACTGGGCTATGGCGACGGCGACGAGACGACGCTTATCCGCAGCAACCGCCTCGACAACACCCGCATCATCACGACGAATTTTCGGAGGAAATTCGTGGCGACCAATTTGTGGGCGATCACCAACCTGAACCTGAAGGTCCTGCGCGACGATGGTTGCGTGGTTTATCTGAACGGCACCGAAGTCTTCCGCGACAACTTGCCCGCCGGCGCAGTCAGTTACACCACGACCGCGCCCGTCGCCGTGGCCGGCGCCGACGAGTCCCGTTTCTATACGACGAACGTGAATCCCAATCTGCTGATCCACGGCACGAACCTGCTCGCGGTCGAGATTCACCAGCAATCCACGACCAGCAGTGACGTCAGCTTCGACCTTGAACTCATTGCCGTTCAATTCACCGCGCCACCGTCGCTTTCACTCCGCCCCCATGCCGGACAACTCGTCCTCGCCTGGCCGGCGTGGTGCGCGAGAGCCACAGTGGAGCGCAGTTCCAGCCTCGGCCCGTCCGCTGTCTGGACCTCGGTGACGAACGGCATCGTCATCTCCGGGAACGAGCGCACGGTGGCAATTTCTCCGGCAGCGGGCGGCGAACGCTTCTTCCGCCTCCGCTTGCAATGAAGTGTGACCCTCGCTCGAGCGTGTAACGCCGCGCCGTGCGCCCAGTAACAGCAAACTCGTTTCCGGTAACTCATCTGGATACGATGCCCGCATGAGCAGCCGCCCTTCAGCCGGTGAAACGCCACCGGCCTTTCCGCGCACGCGGTGGTCCGTGGTGCTGGCGGCGACACGGAAGGGTTCGTCGGAATCGGCGGCGGCCCTGGAGATCATCTGCCGCGCTTATTGGTATCCGCTCTATGCCTACGTCCGGCGGTGCGGGCAATCGGCGCACGACGCGCAAGACCTCACCCAGGACTTCTTCTGCCGTCTGCTCGAAAAGCACTGGCTCGATTCCGCCGACCCGGGCAAGGGCCGCTTGCGGACGTTCCTGATCGTGATGCTGAAAAACTTCATGAGCAACGAATGGCGCCGGGCTCCCGGTGCTTGGAGGGCGTGGAAATCGCCGTTGGCGTTGATCGTGCTGACGATGACGGTGCTGGCGGATCGCGGGTTTTTCAGGCCTGAAACCAGCGATTTGGCGCGGCGTGTGGCCTTGACGAGGCTGATGTCGGCGGTGGGGGCCTCGAGGTGCGGGCCGCCGTCCATGGGGTCGATGCGGCTGAGGTACTTGAAGCCGAGCGATTCGAGGATGGCGCGGGCGGGGCGTGTTTCTTCGCTGACTGCCCCCGCGCTGTTGGCGGCCTCGGGGTCCATAATGGAGATGTCGATGTCGCCGGGCGGGAGCAGGCCTTCGACGAACTCTTTGGAGGTCTGAGAGAACTTATAAACCTCGGCGAACGAGCGCGGGATGAAGTGGCGCGTGAACTTCTCGAAGAAGGGGTTGTAGCCGTTGCGGTCGATGGGGCCGAGCATCTCGGCGACGACTCGGTCGGCGAACTGTTCGCGGAAGAGGCCGATGAGGTGGAAGCGGACGAACGAGAGAAGACGGCCCAGTCGCAGCTTGTGCCCTCTGAAGGCGTGGTTGAGGATGATGCCGCCGATCTCGGTTGGTCCGGTCTCGTCGGTTTGCAGGCGGGCGATTTTGTGCTCCCAGGAGACCTTGAGCGATTCGCTCTCGCGGCGCATCGTGGAGAGTTGGAGAAAAACGCGGGGCTTGCGCGGGCCTCCCATGCGAGCGATGACCTGGCTGGTGCCGATGACGCCGCGGCCTTCGACGTCTTCGAGAACGAACATGAACAGGGGCGAGGAGCCGGTGATGGAGCGGATTCCCGAGGCGGAGGTGTGGGCCGGGCCGGTCCGCGAACTGCCGCGCTCGGGAGCGGGCGACTTTGCACGCGGCACGACGAGCCCTTGGAAGCTGCGCTGGCTCTGCTCGATCTTGTGCGCGATGATGTCGCGGTCGGGCGGGAGGTTGATGAAAAAGGTTTGCTTGGCGAGGCTGTGGAGGTCGTCGAGATCGTGGGGGAGTGCTTGGCGGATGACAAACATGGGCGGCCTCCGAGGGGCATGGGCGATGAACGGCGGACGGACGGGAGCGAAGGTTAGGGAAGGAGAATCGCGCGAGCGGGGCGTGCGGGTCTGTAGACTGTGCGGCGTGATCGAACAACGGCCCGAACGGGCAGAAGGGTTTTCATGTCTCTCGACCCAACGTCGAATGGTGATCCGTGTCGCTTGATTTGTGGGCGACGCGGCGGTCGGTGGTCGGTCTTTGCAATTCTTGCTGCCGCGATCGCCGTGTGCGGCGTGCTCTCCCAGCGATCGGTGGCGCAGGTCACGGCTCCGTCCAAGCCGGCCGCGATCAGCGGTGCGGCGGGGGCGTCCGCGAAGCCCGCGGCCGTTTCTGCGGGGTTGTTCCATGTGCGGTTCGACGCCACGATCCAGGGCGAGCCGTACTCGGGGCGTGTGTACGTTGCACTGGGAAAGTCCGACAAGCGCGAGCCGCGGCTGGGGATGGGCGACTGGTTCGGCGGGGCGCAGGTCTTTGCCCTGGACGTGTCGAAGATCAGTGCCGGCGGCGATGTGACGCTCGGGCCCGACACGCTCGCGTACCCGAAGACCTACGAGGAGTTCGCCAGCGGCGAGTTCTTTGTGCAGGCGATCGCGCGGCGGAACCTCGACTCGTGCCATCCGGGGACCGACGCGGGCAACCTGTTCAGCGAGCCGGTCAAGGTCAGCATCGAGAAGGGGAACGCGGAGGCGGTCGAGCTGGTGCTGTCGAAAGTCGTTCCCGAGCGCGCGTTCAAGGAGACCGACCGTGTGAAGCTCTTCGAGATGAAGAGCCCGAGCCTGTCGAAGTTTCTGGGGCGTGATTTCAAGATGAAGGCCGGGGTGATCCTGCCCGCGGAGTGGAAGGACGATGCGAGCGTTCACACGCCGACGCTGTACTGGATCGGCGGCTTCGGTGGCGATCACCGGGCCGCGTTCCAGATGGCGCGGATGTTCGCGCAGACGCCCGGCGCGGACAAGTGTTTGATCGTGGTGCCGGACCCGACGTGCTACTGGGGGCACAGCGTCTTCGCGGACTCAGCGACCAACGGGCCTTGGGGCGAGGCGCTGACCCGGGAGATGATCCCGGCGGTCGAGGCGAAGTTCCACGGTTCGGGCGCGGAAGAGCACCGGTACGTCAGCGGGATCTCGTCGGGCGGGTGGTCGTCGTTGTGGTTGCAGGTCGCGTACCCGGAGACGTTCCACGCGGTGTGGTCGCACTGCCCGGACCCGGTCGATTTTCACGACTTCCAGCGGATCGACCTGTATTCGCCGGGCGTGAGCATGTACGTCGATCCGGCGGGCGATCGCCGTCCTCTGGCGCGGCAGGGCGGGCAGGTGATGCTGTGGTACAAGGATTTCATCGCGCAGGAGACCGTCATGGGCCCGGGCGGGCAGATCCAATCGTTCGAGGCCGTGTTCAGCCCGCGCGGTGCGGACGGGACGCCCGTTGAGTTGTTCGACCGCAAGTCGGGGCTCGTCAACGCGGGCACGGCCAAGGCTTGGGAGAAGTACGACATCCGCGCGGTGATCGAGCGCGACTGGCCGACGCTCGGCCCGAAGCTTGCCGGAAAGTTGCACGTCATCGCTGGCGGCGAGGACACGTTCTATCTGGAAGGCGCTGTGAAGCGGCTGGCGGAGACGATGAAGAAGCTGGGGAGCGACGCGGATATTCAGGTGATCGAGGGCATGCCGCACACGGTCCATCAGCCCGCGGTCAAGCAGATGTTCGAGGTGATCTCGGGGAGTGCTTCGGAGTCGATCGAGGCTCCGAAGGCGGTGCAGTAAAAGGCTGGTGAAACGTGGGGGTAAAGAAAAGATTGAAGGGAAGAATGAGGACACAGGCGGGACGCCTGTGCCACGAGATTGGGTAGGGGGAGCGGGGCAAGACGCCGAGTTCGGGCGTCGGGTGCGATGTTGGCGTCGGTATACTTGTTGCTCGATTTGACCGCTCGAACTCGCCGTTGTGCCGATTCACCTTTTCAAGGGATTTCCGATGCTCACCATGTTTGTCGCTCTCGCGTCGCTCGTCGCTTCCGCCGGTCAACCTGCTGGTCAGCCCGCCAAAGCTGCCGAGCTTCCCCAGCCCAAGGTCATCACGGCCGGCACCGCGCCGGTGAGCGCGCCGTCGGACGCGACGGTGCTGTTCAACGGGCTGAACCTCGACGAGTGGCAGGTCGCCGACGGCAAGCTGGCGGAGTGGACGCTGGATGCGCGGCCGCGGGCGGGCGCGCCGATGACGTGCAAGCCGGGGTCGGGGAGCATCGTCAGCAAGAAGACGTTCGGCGACGCCCAGATCCACGTCGAGTTCGCCACGCCCAAGGCCGACGCCGAGGCGGGGAAGAAGGGGCAGGAACGCGGCAACAGCGGCGTGTATATTCAGGGCCGATACGAGGTCCAGGTGCTCGATTGCTACCAGAACGAAACCTACCCGGACGGCCAGTGCGCGGCCGTGTACAAGCAACACCCGCCGCTGGTGAACGTGTGCAAGCCCGCGGGGGAGTGGCAGACGTACGACATTATCTTTACGGCCCCGAAGTTCGATGCGGCCGGGAAGAAAACGGCAAACGCGCGGGTGACGGTGATCCAGAACGGTGTGCTGGTGCAGAACAATGCCGAGATCACGGGGCCGACGGGCGGGAACCTGTCGGAAGAGAGCGCGACGCCGGGGCCGATCATGCTGCAGGATCACGGGAACTTTGTGCAGTATCGGAATGTTTGGGTGAGGGGGTTGGGGAAGTAGAAAAAAAGCGTTGTGCGCAGATATGCGGATCGCAGGTGAAACTCTCGCGGCGGAGCAGGAGCAACGGGAGAAGAGGCGAGAAGGATTCGTGCCCGCGGCGTGTGGAGTACCACGGACGTTTGAGCTTTGCCGATGCTCGGCACCGCTCCGCGGTAGGAGGCTTCCTTGAGGTTTGTCACGGAGCAGGTGGAAAGAATGCTCCCCCACGACCCACTTGCTCCGCACAAGTAAGTGCTCCACTGCGGCAAGAGCCTTGCAAGTTCAGCACCCGTTCTCGAAAGCAACAACGAACGCGTCAAAGTCGTCTCCGGTGACGAACCCGTCGTGATCGAAATCGGACGAGAGGTCGCCGTTCTGGAACGCGGTGACGTAGGCGTCGAAGTCGTCGCCGGTGACGAAGCCGTCGTTATCAAAGTCGCTGGGGCAGTGGTGGGCGACGATGGTGACGAGCTGGGCGGCCTCGCCCGAGCCGCCGAGGGACGAGACGCCGCTGGCGACGATCGAGCCGCCGCCGACATCGCCGAACGAGTAGCTTCGCAGGAAGTCGCTCAGCGAATCGAGTACGACGGCACGATCGATTGACGGGATGTACGCGCCCGCGACCTCGCCGCCGACGCCGAAGTAACCGGTGCTGGCGAAGGGCGTCACGGTCATGGTGGCGAGGTCGACGGTCTGGAGGCGTGGGAGCGTGGAGCCGGTGTTGTCGTCGATGGTGATAAAGACCCGGCCGTTGGGTCCGGCGGAGAAACCGGTGATGATGGCCGCACCGCCGATGGAGAAATCGACGAGCGTGCGGGTGACGACCCCGTCGCCGGCCGCGTTGAGCGCGAGGCGTTCGACGCGGAGCGTGCCGACGGGCACAAACCCGCCGACGACGAGGCTGTTGGTGGCGCGGTCGAAGAACGTGGCGGTGGTGTTCTGCGCGGTGGCGACGCTGGTGCCGCCGGGGTTGAGCAGGTCTTGGGTGGCGCCCGCGGCGTCGAGGAACGCGAAGCCGCGCGTGGCGTTGTGCTGGAAGTAGATGCGGCCGTCGTCGGCGGCGGCGGGGAGGAGCGCGTCCTGCACGCCGGCGTAAGGGAGCGGCGCGGTCGTGCCGTTGGCGGCGAGTTGTGTGAGGACGCCGCTGAGCGAGAGGATCAGCCGATCGCGGAAGGGGTCGTAGGTGGCGCGCCCGGACGTTGCGGCGCTCGTGGTCGAGATGATCGAAGTCGCCCAGGAGGCGGTGTCGATCTTCATCACGCCGGGCTGGGTGAGGTTCACGCTCTTGGGGAGCGAGGCGCTGACGAGGTAGAGGTCGCCGTCGTGGAAGGACTGGGCGGAGGCGGTGCCCGCTACGAGCAGGAAGGCGGCGAGGGCGGGGCGGTGATGAAAGGCTGAGGCACGGATCATGAGCAGGTCTCCGCTTCGACGACATGGCCCGGCGCTACGCCGCACAGGGATTGCTGAGTCTCAATGCGACGCCGAGACGATCCGAAGTCAGCACGATCGCGGATTCTGTCAGAATCTGCGGCCCTCCAGCAGATTGCCACGTCGACGTTGTGCCCGCACGCCGCGTTATCAGGCGTTGTGTAATGTCGTTCCCGAGTGTTTCGGATCGCTTCCGACGGGCCAAGTCACCGGACGGGACTCAGAAAGCTCAGGTGGAGCTCGCAGTGCCGGAGGTGGTAGAGCACCCACTCGGCGGGCGTGAGCGGGCCGAAGGAGGGGTGGCGTTGGTGCATGGCAGGGTTCGGTAGGTCGGCGGGCGCGATCCGGGCAAGTTGGGCGCGCAGGAACGCAAGGCTGGGCTCGAACTCGGCCCGCGTGTTCCACGCCTTGCTTTCGCTGACCTTGGAGAGTTTGAAGCCGGTGGGGAAGGGTCGAGTGAGCATGATGTTCTTCACAAGAGGGGCAAAGACGCGCAGGTAGAGCGGGAAGGTGAACCCCGTGAACCCGATGAAGGAACACTCGATGGCGCGGCCTAGATGCTCAAAGAGCGGGCCGGGCGGCCAGTTGCCGAGTTGCCGGAGGGATCCTGCGTTGTTGGCGGCCTCGAGCAACGCCAAGTCTGCCAGCACGTCGCCAACCGAGGCGAACCGCAGGCGGCGACGATCGGCAACAGACCTGGTATTGATGATCGAGGGAGTGACGGGGAGGCCTCTAGCGTTGCCCGATCGGCGTGTACTTCACGCTGTGCGGCCCCACATAGTCGGCGGTTGGCCTGAACAGGCGGTTGTCGGCGAGCTGTTCCAAGATGTGGGCCGACCATCCGCCGACGCGGCTGATGACGAACGCGGGCGTGAACAGGTCCAGCGGCAGGCCGATGCAGTGGTACGTGGTCGCGCTGTAAAAATCGACGTTGGGATAAATCCCCTTTGCCGCCACGGCCGTCGCCATGGTCTTTTCGATCATCGTGCTCTTGTCGTAGAGCGCCGAGTTGCCGGTGTCGTGGGCGAGTTGTTTGGCGAGGGCCTTGAGGTGCGTCGCGCGGGGGTCGTAGGCCTTGTAGACGCGGTGCCCGAAGCCGGGGATCTTGTCTTTCTTGGCGAGCTTGTCGAGCGTGTACTTCTCGGCCGCCTCGACGGAGGGGATCTCGTTGAGCATGACCATGACGCCCTCGTTGGCCCCGCCGTGGAGCGGGCCTCGGAGGCTGCCGACAGCGGCGGCCATGCCGGAGTAGACGTCGCTGAGGGTCGAGATGACGACGCGGGCCGAGAAGGTTGAGTTATTGAAGCCGTGGTCGGTGTGGAGGATGAGACACACGTCGAGGGCGCGGGCCATGGTGGGCGTGGGCTTGGTGCCGTTGAGCATGTAGAGGAAGTTCTCCGCGATGCTCATGGACTTATCGGGGGCGATGACGGGCTTGCCCTGGCGGTAGCGGTGGAAAGCGGCCAGGATCGTCGGGACCTGGGCGAGCATGTTGAGCGACTTGTCGGGACGTCGGCCCGGAAGGCTTCGAGTTCGCTGGCTCTAGGCAGCCGCCCGTTCCAGAGGAAGAAGACAGTTTCTTCGAAGGTCGAGTGTTCGGCCAGTTCGCCGATAGGGATGCCGATGTATTCGAGGATTCCCTTTTCGCCGTCGATGAACGACAGCTTGGTCTCGGCGGCGATCACCCCTTCCAAACCCTTGGCGTAACTGGCCATGCTGCAACTTCCCTTCGGCGTGTGAACTTCCCACCCATCGCCCCGGCGCGGGCCCGATTGACCCGGTGTCCGAGCGTTTCTTCGACCGGCCGTGCCCCCGGGATCAGCCCAAGGACCACCACGAACCACCCCCGTCCGATCGAAGGAAAGGACTATAGACGGGCACCCTTTCCGCGGGGGAGATCGCGGTGATTCGCGGGCGGAAATCGAGCGAAAACGCGGAAAAACACGGGGACGTCCCCGAGCTTCCGCGACCCTCAAACGGGATTGCCTTACCATCCGCCCGTGTTCCTGCCCATCGGCACCGATCTCCGCTTGCGCCGCCCGACCGTGGTCAACCACGCGTTGATCGCGGTCAACCTGGCCGTGTTTATGGGGATGTTCGCGACGACCGTCCAAGACCCCGAGCACTTTGACGCGATCGTGAACAAGTGGGGGCTGGTCTGGAACCCCGCGCAGTGGTGGCGGTTTGCCACGTACTCGGTCGTCCACGACGGGCTGCTGCACGTCGCCGGGAACATGCTGATGCTCTGGGTCTTCGGGCCGCCGGTGGAGGACCGCATGGGGCGCGTCGGGTATCTGGCGCTCTACCTCGTCGGGATGGTCGGTTCCGCGGCCGCGCATGTGGCGACCTCGCCCGCCCCGGCGGTGGGGGCCTCGGGCGCGGTGGCGGCGGTCTGCGGCGCGTTCCTGGTGTTGTTCCCGCAGATCCACATCCGCATCTTTTTCTTCTTCACCCTCAGCATGTACAACATCCCGGCGCTCTGGTTCATCGGATTCTGCATCGCCAAGGACTTCTTCATGGCCGGGTTGGTCGGGGGCGACAACGTGGCGCGGGCCGCCCACCTCGGCGGGTACGGCGTCGGTATCGCCACGGCCTTCATGCTCCAGATCACCAAGCTCGTCCCGCGCGAACCCTTCGATCTTCTCAGCCTGTTCAAGCAGGCCAAGCGCCGAAGCGAGATCCGTGCCGCGCTCGCGGAGGCGGAAGTGGAACGCACGCGCCGCTTCGGGTTGTCTGGGCAGAGCAAGATGGGGCGCTTCGAGAAGCCGCGCAAGGGAGCAGCCAAAATCGACGCCGCCCGGTCCGATGCTCTGGCGCTGGCGCGTGCCAAGGTCACGGACCTGATCTCGCGCGAGCAACTCCCCGAGGCCGCCGCCGCGTACCAGGAGTTGCTCGAGATGCACACGACCGAGCACGTCGCGACCGACGGCCCGCTCCCCGGCACGGCCGTGATGAGCCGCCGCCCGCAGATGTTGTTAGCCAATTGGTTCTTCGAGCAGTCGCGACACGCGGAAGCAATGTCGGCCTTCGAGAGATATGTGACCGCGTACCCGCTGGATTCGGAAACGCCGCATGTGAAGTTACTGATGGCCCTGATCGCGGCCCGGTATCTGGGGCACGCAGAGAAGGCGCGAACGCTCATCAACGACGCGCTGCCCAAGCTGCGGGACGAGGAACAGAAGGGGCTTGCGAAGCAGATTCTTGAAGAGTTAGGGCCCCCGAACAGGGCGTGAAAGCGGTGGGGGATGGACTCAGCGAGTTCCCTCAATTGCCCATGAGAAATCAGCCCAAAGACCAACCCCAGACGCGGGGACTGAGGGCTTCCGAAGGTCCGGGTCGCTCGTCGTTCGTGTATACTTCTCTGGGTGCGTTGGTGACACATTTGAAGAGATCGCGGTCAGGGCGTGGTGTTGCGAACGGGGTTCCGAAGGAGACATCGCCATGAGAAGAATCGCGTCCGTTTTCGCGCTTGGCGCGTGCTCCCTTTCCGCGTTCGCCCAGCCAGGCGACCGAAACCAGATCGACATCAAAGCCCGAATCAAGGGCACGACCGCGTGGCTCGACACCATCAATTACTCGGCCGCCACCGCCGACACTCCCCTCGATGTTGAGGTTGGTGTCTTCTTCTACAGGGATCAGGGCGTCGGCTTCGCGACCTGCGTCTTTGCGGCGACCACCAGCAACTGGCTGCCGGGCGATATCGTCACGCTCGTGGACCGACCCGACAGCCAGCGGCACCCCGACGGCCGGCAGGGAAACTTCAACACCGGCGGGCAGATGCAGGGCGCGTTCACGACGGGCATCGACGCCGGTCGGCTCCGCATCGCGGCGTTCAACAACACCGCCGACGCCATCGGCGGCGGCATCTCGGTCCATCAGAACATTCCGACCAGCGTCGGGTTCGACACGTCGGACGGCGTTCTGGGATTCCGCTTCGACATCACGATCGTGAACCCGTTGCCGGGCCACGCGACGAGCCGCACGATGGTGTGCGAAGCCCCGAAGAATCGGATCAACAGCTACGGTGTGTACGGCAGCGACATGCTCGAGCACTGCGTCCTGTGCGGCCCGACGCTCCTCCCCACCGATGGGGCCACGATCGACGTCCGCTGGCCCAGATGTTCGTTGGCGTGCCCGACCGACCGCGATTGCGACGGCTTCGCCACCGGCGATGACATCGACAGCTTCGTCGCGGCGTTCGTCGAAGGTTTGATCGACGCGGATTTCGATAACAACGGATTCGTGAACGCTGATGATTTCGATACCTACGTCCTGGCGTTTCAGGCCGGGTGCTGAAAGGAGATTGCCATGAGCGTGTGCAAGATGGTGTGTCTCATCGCGTTCGCGGTGTTGGCCGCACCGACGTTCGCCCAGCCGGGCGACAAGGACCAGATCGATGTCAAGGCGCGGGTCAAGGGGACGACCCAGTGGGTGGACGTGATCGACTACTCGCCCGCGGCCAGCGATTCCCCGGTCGATGTCGAGGTCGGCGTCTTCTTCTACCGGAGTGTCGGCGTCGGCTTCTCGACCTGCGTTTTCTCGGTGGTGACCAGCGCCTGGCTGCCCGGCGATGTTGCCACGCTTCTTGATCGGGCCGACAGCGCGAAGCACCCCGACGGGCGACATGGCAACTTCAACTTCGGCGGCCAGGCGCAAGCCGCGTACACGACCGGGATTGATGCGGGCCGGCTGCGCCTCGCCGCGACGGGGAACGCGGGCGACGCCATCGGCGGCGGGATCTCGGTCAAGCAAAACACGCCCCTCGCGCTCGGCACCGCGTTCGACAAGTCCGACGGCGTGCTCGGCTTCAAGTACGAGGTCAGGCTCGTGAACCCAACGCCGGGGCACGTCACACGTCGCACGCTGGTGTGCGATGTACCGAAGAGTCGGATCAACAGTTTTTCGGTATACGAGGAGGGTGGCAGACAGTACTTTGTTCCGATCGGGACGGACCTTCTTCCCACTGATATTGTCACGATCAACATCCAGTGGCCCAGGTGCTCGCTCGCGTGCCCTGCCGACTTTGATTGCAACGGTTCGGCCGGACCCGTTGATTTCGACGAGTTCGTCGCCGCGTTCGTCGCGGGAGAACTCGACGCGGACGTGGACGGCAACGGCTTCGCGAACGGCGAAGATTTCGACGCGTACGTCCTCTCCTTCGAGGCCGGGTGCTGAACCTGAATCCGATCCACACCGAGCACGGACGCGCTCGGTCGGCCATGAAGGACTCTGCACAATGAACAAGCTCATAGCACCCGTTGCAATCGGGCTCTTGGCCTCCTTCGTCGCGCCAGCTACGGCCCAGCCCGGCCCCAAAACCCAGATCGACCTCAGAGCCCGCATCAAAGGCATGACAGACTGGCTCGATGTCGTGAACTTCTCGGCCTCCGCGATCGAAGACGCGCTCGACATTGAAATCGCCGTCTTCTGCTACCGCAACTCCGGCTACGGCTTTGGGCTGAGCGTGCAGAGTTTCTACGTGAGCAACTGGCTGCCCGGCGACGTGGGCACGCTCGCCGACCGCCCCGACAGCGTGCTCCACCCCGACGGCCGGCAGGGTAAGTTCAATTTCGGAAGCCAAGCCCAGGGTCAGTTCAGCACCGGCATCGACGCGGGGCGGCTCCGCATCGCCGCGGCCGGGAACACCACGGACGCGGTCGGCAGCGGGATCGCGATCAAGCAGAACACGCCCGGCGTGCTCGGCGCGGAGTTCAACACCGCCGACGGCGTGCTGGTCTTTCAAACCGAACTCAAGCTCAAGAACCCGATCCCCGGCACGGCCAACTCGCGCACTCTCGTCTGTAATGTCCCGGTTGATCGTGTGAACAGCTACGCCGTGTACCAGACCGCGGCTTCGACAGCCGCGGCCAGCATCCGAAGCACGCTGATCGCAACCGACCCCGCGACGATCAACGTCGATTGGCCGGCGTGCTTTGCGCTCGTGAACGCGAACGACGCGGGCGTGTGCCCGTTCGCGCCAGCGCAGTTCGCCGTGGTCCCCGAGGGCGATGGGCCGTACACCTATCAATGGCAGTTCAAGGGCGGCGCAGTTACGGCCTGGACCGACCTGGTTGAGGGCGCGAACTCGGCGGGCTCCAAGTATGTTCTCAGTTCGTTCGGCACCCGGACCCCGAGCCTGCTCGTGGACCACGGACTCCTGCCCTGGCCGGTCGGGATCGCGGGGCAGTTCCGATGCTTCGTCAAGAAGGCTTGCGGTAGTATGTACAGCGTGCCGGTCAAGCTCTCTGTTTGCGGCGGTGATCTCAACTGCGACGGGTTCGTGACCGCGGACGATTTCGATCTCTATTCACAAGCCTTTGAGGCGGGTGAAATCACGGCGGATTACAATAACGACGGGTTTGTCACCGGCGATGACTTTGACGGGTTCGTCGCGGCGTTTGAGAGCGGGTGTTAGAGGAGGGAGCGACCACGGTCGGCGAACCGTCCGTGTGTTCGAGAAAGGAACGATGAGATGAAAAGGCTGATCGGAATCCTTGCGAGCGGAGCGCTGAGCACGACCTCGACGGCGCAACTCGGCGAACACCCTCAAATCGACATCAAGGCCCGAGTGCGCGGCGAGAGTCAGTGGCGCGATGTGGTCGATGTCTCCGTCGGGACCAACGACGTTCTCGAGTTGGAGTTCGGCGTCTTCCTGTATCGCAAGTACGGGTTCGAGATGGCTCGTTGCACGTGCAGCCTGATGGTGAGCGGATGGAACGGCGTGGACCAGGCGAGTCTCCTTGACCGAGCCGACAGCCCGATCCATCCCGACGGCCGACAGGGCCCGTTCAACTTCGGCGGGCAAGCGCAGCACGCGTACACCACAGGACTCGACGCCGGCAGGCTCCGCATCGCCGCGTCCAACAACCCGGGCGACGTGCCCGCTGGTGGAGTCAACATGACGCGTGCGTCAAGCTCGATGTCCGATTTTCCGCTCGAAGGTCTGCTTGGGTTCCGGTTCGATATCACGCTGGTGAACCCGCGCCCGGGCAACCCCGGCGTTCAATCGCTTGTGGCCGATGCCCCGCTCGATCGCGTCACAAGCTATGCCGTGTTCGAGTCCAGAAGTTCCATCAGCTCGACGAGCATCAGAGATTTGTTGGTCGCGACCGATGTTGCGAGCATCCGCGTGCGGTGGACCAAGTGCCCCTCCGGGTGTGACGCCGACTTTGACTGCGACGGCTTCGCAACGGGCGACGACTTCGATGGCTTTGTCGCTGCGTTCGTTTTCGGCTCAGGCGACGCCGACTTTGACGGAAACGGGTTCGTGAACGGCGACGACTTCGACGGTTATGTCTCCGCGTTCGTTGCCGGGTGCTGAGCCGCTACTGTTCTTGTTCGTGTGGTTGTTGAAGTTCAACAGCCGCCCTCCCGCGCTGGCTTGGTGCGGGTTCTGAAGCCTGAACGGAGCGAGCGATTTGGCACGAACGCGCATCAAAGTCTGCGGCATCCGCACGCACGAGGCCGCGAGCGCGGCCGCCGACGCCGGGGCCGACGCGATCGGTTTCATCTTTGTCCGCAGCAGCCCGCGGTACATCGACCCCGAGTCGGCCTTCGAGATCCTGAGCGTCCTGCCGCCGATGGTATCGACCGTCGGCGTGGTGATGAACATGTCGATCGACGCGTTCAGCGATCTCGAAGAATCGTGCCCCACGACCTACTCGCAGCTCCACGGCAGCGAGGACGAGGCCCTCACGCGACAGTGCGGCCCGGGCGTGATCCGCGCGATCCGCTTCGACGCCGAGACGATCGCGGCCGAGTTGCAACGGTGGGACGCGATCGAGGAAGTTGACGCGATTTTGGTTGATGGGTCTGCTGGCGGCGAGGGCCAAGCGTTCGAGTGGGCCAAGCTCGCGGACGCGGCGGCGGAGATCTCCAAGCCGATCTTCCTCGCGGGCGGGCTCACGCCGGAGAACGTCGGCGACGCGATCCGCGCGGTGAGGCCTTACGGGGTTGATGTTTCGAGCGGCGTCGAAAGGGAACGCGGCGTGAAAGATCTCGGGCTTATCGCGGCGTTCTGTGAGGCGGTGCGAAGAGCGGACGGTTGATCGATGGTTACTTGCTCGCCGAGCTGGTCGGAGTTATCTCGCGGCGAAAGCGCGGATCGCCCCTTCAAGCCGGAGCGCCGACTCTTGCGTCGAAACTCCATCGATCGTGATGACGGTGTCCGCGAGGGCGCGGTACAGCGGATCGCGGGCCGCGAGCACGGTGTCGATCTCATCCAGCGGGTTCTTCCCGGTCAGACTCGGCCGGTGCGCGTTGTCGGCCGACGCCATGCGTGCGCGGAGCGTCTCAGCGGTCCCGCGCAGGTAGACGACGCGGAGCGTGCCGGCCTGCTGGCAGGTCTTGATCAGCAGCGCGGCCCCGGGAGCGGTCGGTGTCCCGCCGCCAAGCGCGATCAGGTGATTGTCAACCATCTTCAGCACCCGGCCCAACTCCTCGGTCTCTGCCCTACGGAATCCCGATTCGCCGTGAACTTCCCACGCTTGGGCGACTGTCGCGGCTTTGAGCTTCGCGGGGATGAGCTGGTCGAGGTCGATGAACCCGCGCCCGAGCGTGGCCGCGACGCGCGGGCCGAGCGTGGTTTTTCCCGAGCCGCGGAGGCCGATCAGGGCAATGTTCATCGCGTGAAAGATAGGAACAAAAAAACCCCGGTGTCCCGGGGCTTTGATCTTGGGGTATTCACACGAGTCACGCCCGCGACTGGTACGTGCCGTTTTCGGTCGCGATCCGCAGCGTCTCCCCGGCCTTGATGAACGCGGGGACGCGCACGGTCAGCCCGGTCTCCATCACGGCGTCCTTGGTCTGGTTGGTGACGGTCGCGCCCTTGACTTCGGGCGGGCAGTCTTTCACGGTCAGGTCCACCGACGCGGGGAGTTCGATGAGCACCGGGTTGCCGTCGTAGAGCAGCACGACGGTCTGCGAGTTGGGACGGAGGTACTTGAGCGCCTCGCCGAGAACATCGGGGTTGATGACGATCTGGTCGTAGTTCTCGATGTCCATGAACGTCGCGCCCGACGAATCGGAGTAGAGATACTCCATGGGGCGGCGGTCGAGGTCGATCACGTCCACGTCGTCGGCCGAGCCGAGCCGCTTCTCGAAGGACTTGCCGCTGATGACGTCCTTGTACTTGATCTGGATGAAGGCGCGGAGGTTGCCGGGCGTGCGGTGCTCGACGACGTTGAGCACGCAGATCTTGCCGTCGATCTTGACACCCAGTCCGATGCGGAGGTCGGTCGCTTTCATGAGTGCGGGTCCAAAGGGTTGAGATCACCCAAGGCACGATCGGCCCGGGAGTGATCGGGTCAGAACTTCTTTCAGCCCCAAAGTCCGCGTGGATTCGAGGGGGAGGATGGTAGGCCGTCGGCCAAGCGAGGGCGAAACACGCGGGAATCGAAGGAGAATCCGAGCCCTCGCCGGGATCCGGTCCGCGCTTCGACCCCCGAACCACTTGATTTCGCCGGTCGCGGACCGCACGATATCGGTAGGCATCGATTCTCAACCTTGGTCCGGCCTCGGACGAGCACGACCGGCCCGAGTTTGGTGAATCCGAACGATCGCTCACTCTGGAGTATTCAGCATGCAGACCACACGGCGCGAATTCCTCACGGTCTCGGGCACGCTCGCGGCCACGGCCTTCCTCGCTTCCACCGCCCTGGGAGCCCTCTCCACGCGGATCGCGGCCGGTCGGTCGGGCTCGCCCCGCACGCTCGGCGGCCTGCTCGACGGTCTCGCCGAGGCCCCGTACTTCCCGCCCGTCAAGATCGCCGACAACGCCTACTCGCTCTCCGGCGAGGGGGGCAACTCGCTCGCATTCATCGCGGGCGGTGAATCGCTGCTGATCGACACCAAGAACGCAGGCTTCGGCTCGCAGCTCCGCCGCGATGTCGAGTCGCTCGGCTCGCCGCTCAAGATGGTCATCAACACGCACCACCACTACGACCACACCGGCGGTAACGCGGCCTTCACCAAGGACGTCACCGTTCTCGCCCACGAATCCGCCAAGACGCGCATCGGCGAGCAGATCCAGCTCTACGCCCGCAACCTGCCGCAGACGCTGCGCACGCTCAAGGACGTGGACACGCCGACCGCCAAGAAGATATTGGCCGAGACCGAAGCCCTCGGCAAAGAGGCCGTCACGCCCGCGACCTATCAGCCCACCAAGACCACCCGCGGCAACGAGACGCTGACCTTCGGCGGCGAACGCATCGAGCTCGTCTACGTCGGTGCCGGCCACACCGACAACGACCTCATCGTCCACTTCCCCAAGCAGAACGTCATCCACACCGGCGACCTCGTCTTCAACAAGGTCCACCCCTACTTCGATCCCCCCGGCGGCGCGACCGTGCAGGGCTGGATCAAGTCGCTCGAAAAGATCATCGCGCTCTGCAACGACAAGACCGTGCTGGTCCCCGGCCACGGTGAGGTCAGCGATGTCGGCGCCGCCAAGGCCCAGATCGCGTACCACCGCCGCGTGCTCGACGAGGCCAAGAAGGCCGTCGCCGCGAAGAAGACCCGCGAAGAGTTCCAGAAGTCCGTCATCGACGAGTTCAAGGACTACAGCGGCGACTGGATCAAGCCCATCGCCTTCGGCGCGATCTTCGACGAGGTTGTGAGCGGGAAGTGATCGGTGACGCTGCGCGATGTGTGTCGGTAGTGCGTGTGTATTCGTGCTGTGATGGTGGGGAGGATTCCAACCTGCCCCGATGAGCCGTGTGGCAAATTGAGACCCTATTCACTCCGAGACATGCGCGAGACATCCATGGACCATCTTGATCGCCCTCTTCCGCGTCGCGTGTTCCTGGGTGTTGCGATGGGTGCGGCCGCGTGCGTCCCCACGCTCGGCCTCGCCGCCCCCGCCCGCCGGCGTCCTCTCCGCGGCGATCAAACCTTCTTCGACTGGAAACCCATCGGCGAGAAGGCCCGCGTCGCCATCGGCCAGGGCGGCAACGCCCTCGTGCTTATCTCCGGCGCCGAAGCCTTGCTCGTTGACTGCAAGACCTCTCCCTACGGTCCGGTCCTGAAGCGTGAGCTCAAACTCGGCGACGCCAAGCTCGCGGCCGTCGTCAACACCCACCACCATGCCGACCACACCGGCGGCAACCACGTCTTCGTCGGCTCCGTGCCTGTCATTGCGCAGGAACTGGCGGTCCCCCGCGTGCTGACGCAGACCGATCGCTACATCGCCACCGTCAAGCAGGCGGTCATGGACCTCGCGGGCGACAAAGACAAGGCCGCGCTGGTCGCCGACGACTTCAAGGCCCTGCACGCACGCTTCGCCGAGTTCAAACCCAAGGACTTCGCCCCCACCGAGAACTTCAAGCTCGCAAAGCAACTGAAGATCGGCGGGCTCGAAGTCCGCCTTACGCACGTCGGCCCGGGGCACACCGACAACGACCTCTTCGTCCACATCCCGGAGCTGAACATCGTTCACGCGGGCGACCTGCTCTTTTCGAAGCGTCACCCCTACATCGACCGCGAGGGCGGCGCGGACATGGCCGCCTGGCGACGCTCGCTCGCCGCCATCATCGCGGTCTGCAACGAAAAAACCACCGTCGTCCCCGGCCACGGCGATATCACCGACCTCGCCGGCCTGCGTGCCCAGATCGAGTACTTCGACCGCGTGGGAGAGCAGATCCGTGCCGCCATCCGCGAGGGCAAGTCACGCCACGACGTGGCCGCGATGAAGCCGGTCGGTTACGACGAGTACTCGGGCAGCCAGGACCTGCCGCTCACGCTGGGCGCGATGTACGACGAAGCGGTCCAGTCGAGCGCCACCGACGGGAAGAAGTAGTCCTCGCGTCGGGCACGGTCTGTTGACTGGGCCAAGCACCTCGCCGCCTTACTTCGTGCTGATCGTCAACTTCGCTTCCGTCTGCGGCTTGGGCTTGGCTTCCTTATGAAGCTTCTGGGCCCGGTGCTGCGACCAGTCGGTCACACGCACGTCCGGCGCGTTCGGCCCGGTGTGCGTGCGCAGGATGTCGTAGGTGTTGTTGCGTTGCGCGGGGATGAACCCCGCGTCGCGGATCAGCCGGCACAGCACGGCCTCGTCCAGGCAGTACGTCGTCCCCGCGCTGCTCACCACGTTCTCTTCCATCATCACGCTGCCCATGTCGTTCGCGCCGTACATCAGCCCGAGCTGCCCGATGTGCGGCCCCATCGTCACCCACGAGCTGCCGATCGAGAAGACGTTGTCCAGGAACAGCCGGCTGACAGCCTGCGTCCGCAGATAATCGCTCGAGCCCGACATCCGCACCCGCCGCCCGAACTCCGCGGCCTCTGGGCCCAGCGTGCGGTAGTCCACGTCCGGGTTCTTCCCCCAATCAAACGCGCGAGCGACGACATCGCCCGGGAACTCGGCACCTGCCGCCAGCTCCTTCGCGTCGTGCCCCCAGTCCTTCACGCGCCCCAGCGGCGTGTTCTCGCGCTGGAAAGGCCATGAAATGAAGGCCTTGTAATGCCCCATCGCGAGGTTCCCGGGTAGGTCGGCTCTCCGAGCCGACTCTCCCCGCCTTCCTCCCGCTCCTTCTTCCCCTCTCTCCGATTCCGATGCAGCCCCGCTGAGCGTCCGAGCGTGCGAAGCTCCCGTTTGGCCGACCGTCGGCTCGGAGAGCCGATCTACCTGCCGACCTACCTCGCCGCCCCCTTCGCGCAGCACCCGATCCTGCCACTGCCGCACCATCCACAGATGATGGATACGGTCCGCGTGCCCCTCGATGTGCCCGAACATCATCGTCGCGCTCGTGAACATCCCCAGCGTGTGCGCGACGTACATCACCGTCAGCCAGCTCTCCGCGTCGCACTTGCCAAGCCCGATCTTCCGGCGCACCGGGTCCGCGAAGATCTCGCCGCCGCCGCCGGGCAGGCTATCGAGCCCGGCCTCGCGCAGCCTCGTCATCACCCACCGGCACTTGTCCTCGAAGCTCGCGCCCGGTGGGTTGAAAAAGTGAACAAACTCGACCATCTCCGGCGGGCTGAACGCGTGAACGTGTACGCCCGGGAACTTCTCCTTGATCGAGCCCAGCAGGTCCAGGTAGTAATCGAGCTTGAGGTCCGGGTTCATCCCGCCCTGCATCAGGATCTGCGTCCCGCCGATCGCCACCAGCTCGGCGATCTTCTCGTGGATCTTTTCCTTGGGCAGCACGTACGCGTCGTGGTCGTCGGCGTCGCGGCGGAACGCGCAGAACGTACATTTGGCGTTGCACACGTTGGTGTAGTTCACGTTGCGGTCGATGACGTAGGTGCGGAACGTGTCGCCGTGGATCGCCCGGCACCGCGCGTCGGCCCACCGCCCAAGCTCGGGCAGCGGCGTCGCGCGGAAGAGTTCCAAACCCTGATCGAGCGTCAGGCGCGCGTCCCCCGCAACAACCGCGGCCAGCAGCCCGGGGTCAGTCGCGGAGAGGTGGGGGAGTTCCTTGGGAGACGTGGTGTTGGCCATGGTCGGGTCTTCTAAGTACGGCGCTTGGACGAGTTTTCAATTATTCCTGAAACTTGAGCACTGTAGAACGCTCCCCCCGGAGAGTCCATCCGGTGCTACCACGCGCAAGTCGGCCCCGCCGATCAACAGGTGCGTCGCGAAGCTGTGCCGCAGCGTGTGCGGGTGAACGTCCCTCAACCCCGCGGCCTTGGCGTGACCGGTCACGATCTGCCACACCGCAACCCGCTCCAACGGCCGCCCCGTGCGCGACAGCAGCAGCCGACCCTCGTCCAGCCCTCCCGCCCGCCGCAGCACCGGCCGGCATTCCTTCAGGTACCGTCGCACCGCCTCGCGGGCCGGCTCGCCCATCGGCACCAGCCGTTGCTTGTTCCCCTTGCCCGTGACCCGCACCACGCCCAGCGTGTCGATGATGTCCGACTTTGAAACCCCCGCGACTTCGCTGGCCCGCAGCCCGCTGGCGTACATCAGCTCCAACATGGCACGATCACGCAGCCACAGCACACGGTCCTGGGCCGAGATCGCGCGAGCCGTTTTCGGTGATGACTTTGGTTCAACCCCCGCATCGATCGGCTTGGGAGAATTCAGCAACGCCGTGACCTGCGTCGGCGTCATCACGCCCGGCAGGTTCTTCCAGCGCGTCGGCCGATCGAGCGCATCGGCCGGGTTCGTGTCGATCATCTCCCGCGCCCGCAGCCAACGGAAATACACCTTAATCGTCGCCAGGTGCCGCGCGACCGACGCGGCCGCCATCGAATGCTCGGACCGCAAGCCCGCGACGTGCAGCACAAGCTGGCGCGCGGTGATCGTTTCGACCGTGCTCGTCCCGCCCTCGGTCAGTTCCGCGTGCAAAAGGTCGAGGTCGCGCGAGTACGCCAGCAGCGTGTTGGCACTGAGCCCGCACTCAACGCGAAGGAACGCGACGAACGCGACTTTGCACCTCTCGAACGCCGGAGCGACCGGTCCGAAATCAACCGGGGTCCGGCCCGGACGACAACCCCCGCGGCGGCGAACACCGCGTCCCACACCGCTCGCCCGCCTCGGCTTCGTCTCGACGATCACGCCCGCCGAGGCCAACGGCGCGGCCCGGGCGTTCGTCCTCTTCTTCGCTGTTGAATGTCGGAGCGCAGTCACGGTGTCTTCCGCGAGGTCACCGATCCCATGCACAGGCACGACGCTCGCGCCCAGAGGAACGGTAGAGATACTCATTCTCGGCACTCCGCGCCTTGTGACTCCAAACGAAAACCCGCCCCGGCGATCATCGCCGGGGCGGGTGGTGTTGCGTTCAGTTTCCTCTCAGAGCCCGATCACGGGATCAGGTTCCGATTCCGCTTCCTGACTCGGGGCTTAGCCGAGCAACTGCAGCACGCTCTGGGGCTGGCTGTTGGCCAGCGAGAGGATGTTCGTCGAGGCCGACGACAGGATCTGGCTGCGGGTCAGGTTCGCGGTTTCCGCCGCGAAGTCCGAGTCACGGATCACCGACTGGGCGGCCGTGGTGTTCTCCACCGAGATGCCCAGGCTGCGGATGGTCGCACCGATGGTGTTCTTCTGGAACGCACCGAGGCGGCCGCGAAGACCCGAGACCTGCTTGATGGCCTCGTCGACGATCTTCTGAGCGCCCGACGTGTCGCCGTCGACCACGTTGTTCGCCTTGCCGTTGCTGAGCTGATCAAGGTAGCCCACGTCGCCGTTGCCCAGCTTGCGGATGGCCACGTCCTGGATGCCCAGGCTGACGCGCCCGGCGATATCGACCTTGGAAGAGAGCTGGAAGTCAGCACCGCCGCCGTTGATCGAGAACGCCTTGGAAGTGCCGACCGCGCCCAGGGTCTGCGAGGTCGAGGTATCCAGGGTCACCGCAACGTCGAGGAAGTCCGTGTTGATGCGGATGTTCTTGCCGTCGGCGGTCGCCTGGATGCCGTTGATCGTGGCCTGGAGGTCCTGGCCCTTGTCGGTGTACCCGTTCGTTGCGTTGGCAAACGTTGAGAGCACGCTTGTCTTGGACGCGCCGAAGTTGGCATCCTGAAGGTTGTACAGGCCGACGTTCGACGCCGACCCGATGCCGCCGTCGCTGACAACCTTCACCGACACGAACTCAGAAGAACCAAAGTCCGAGCTGGAGAGCTTGACGCCCGTGCCCGAGACGTTGGCCTTGACGCCCGTCACGTCGGTGTACGTGTTGATCGCCTTGGCGATGTTCGCCAGGGTTGTCGAGCTGCTGAAGCGGAGCTCGCGGCTTCCCTTGCTGCCGCCGATCTCGACCGTGAAGGACGAGTTCGGGCCGCCCAGGTTCAGCGACGCGGCGCCGAACGAGGCGAACAGACCGCCCTGCTGGGCCGAGCCGGTGACCAGGACGTTCACGTCCAGCCCGCCGCTGCCGTACTTGGCGGCGTTCACGCGGTAGTTGCTCACGCCCGAGGCCACGGTGTCAACCTTGAAGTCAAAGTTACCGTTGAGGAGCTTGATCCCCTGGAACGACGTGCTCGACGAAACGCGGTCGATGGTCTGGAGGATCGAGTCAACCTGCAGCTGGTTGGCCTGCTTCTCTTCCTTGCTCAGACCGGCCTTGCTGGCGCTGGTCGTCAGCAGGCCCTGGAGCTCGGTGAGCATCGTCGAAACTTCCTGCAGACCGCCTTCCGCGATGTTCACGACCTGGTCGGCGCGGTCGGCGTTGCCGATCGCGGCGTTGGTCGACTTGATCTCGCTGCGGAGGTTCTCCGACGCGATCAGACCGGCCGGGTCGTCCTTGCCGCGGTTGATCTTGAGACCCGTGCTCAGACGCTCGAGCGAGACCTGCAGGCCCTGCTGGTTCTGACCGAGCACGCGCTGGGCGATGAGGCTGGTAACGTTCGTATTGATGCGACTCATGGGACGCGATCCTCCGTGAATTCATCCGGTGCGGGCGCTGACGCCGCCGGTGCCTGGAACCCGCCGGGGATGACCGGCGGGGAAGGTCCGACGTACACCGTCAGGCCCGCGATCGGCTCGGTATCCGTACCAAGCCGTGAGCCCCGGTTTCAAAGCCGGGGTTCAGGCCAGAGGATCGGCGCACGGAACGAGCCGGTTCAGACGTTGGGCCCGCCGCACGCTCGGAAGCGGGGGGTGTGTAACGTCTGAACCGGCTCGGTGGATCTTGAGGACGCTGTTCGCGGTCCTCGTCACCCCTTCGGGTGTGGCTCAGTTCAGTTCCCGGACCCCCGGGGACTCACGGAGGAACTTATCCCAGCAACTGCAGCACCTGCTGCGACTGCTGGTTGGCCAGCGAGAGCACGGACGTGCCGGCGCTGGACAGGATCTGAGCTCTGGTCAGCTGGCTCGTCTCATACGCAAAGTCCGCGTCACGGATCTGCGACACGCTCGCCGACAGGTTCTCAAACGACGCCTGGAGCGACCGCACGTTGGTCTGGAGCACGTTCTTCTCGAACGCGCCCAGACGCCCGCGGAGGATCGAGACCTGATCGATCGACGCGTCCAGCACGTCGCTGGCGACCGTGAAGTCCTTCTTCTTTACGGACTCGGCGATGCTGTTGTTCCCGCCCGACTTGAGCGACGCGAGCGTGTAGATCAGCCCGTTGCTCAGGGTCGATCCCAGGTTGGACGCCGCCACCGACTGGATGCCCAGGTTCGTCTGCTGCAACGCGTTCACGTCCTGCCCAAGCTGGAAGAGCGTACCGCCCCCGGTGATGTTGAAGTCCGCGATCGAAGCCGCCGGGCGGGTGGCGTAGTCCTCGCTCAGGACAACGTCCATGCCCAGCGAGCTTGAGTTCACCGAGATCTTGAGCCCGTCGCCCGACGCGAGGTTGCCGTTGACAAGCGCCTTCACGTCCTGCCCGTCGTCACGCGAACCGGAGATCAGCGCCCCCGACGAGATCAGCGAGGCCCAGTTCCAGTTGGTGTTCTGCGCTTCCTTGGCCTTGTTATTGTCGAACTTGTAGAGCTGGAACGGGTCGTTGACCGAAGGCCCGCCCAAGCGCTTGACGCTCACGAACGAGTCCGAACCGTAGTCCACGGATTCAAACGCGATGCTCGAAGTCACGCCGTTGTTGAACCGGCTGGCTTTGACGCCCGTGAGCTGCGTGATGTTGTTGACGGCCGCGACCACGTCCACCAAGGTTTGCCCCGAAGGGAGCGTGATGGTCTCGACGCCGCGCGTCCCGGTGACCTGGAGCGTCATGGCGCTGGGAAGCCGCCCTGCGCCGCCGCTATAGAACAGCGCGCCGGTCTGGGCCGACGCGATCACGTCGATTTGGACCTGAAGCTTGCTCTGCCCGATGAACGTGGCGTTGTTGATATGGGCCGTCGTGATGGCGCTCGCTCGCACGCCGCTGAGCTGGTAGTCCAGGCTGCCGTTGAGCAGCTTGAGCCCGCCGAAGCTCGCGGTGTTGGAGATCCGCGTGATCGAGTCGATCGCCGAGTCGATCTGGAGCTGGTTGGCCTCGCGCTCGTCCTTGGACGAAGCGCCGGTGTTGGCCGACTCGACGATCAGGGCCTTGATCGAGTTGAGCAGCCCGTTCACCTCGGCGAGCGAACCTTCCGTGGTCGCGATCACCGAGCTGGCACGGTCCGAGTTCTTGATCCCCTGGTTGACGCCGTTGATGTCCGAGCGCAGCCGTTCGCTCACGATGAGCCCGGCCGGGTCGTCGGCACCGCGGTTGATCCGCAGCCCCGTGGACAGACGCTCGAGGTGGAGCTGGAGCTCCTTGCTCGTTCGCGTCATGGTGGACTGGGCGATAAGACTCGGGATGTTACTATTGATGCGTGACATGGGCAATCCTCCGTGATTGCGGTGTGTTCGTGTTTCCTACGACCGCGTGAGAACAAGTTCGGACAAGCGACTCGAACAGAGATTTCGACGCTCAATCAACTCAGGGCGACGAGCCGGGGAGCGAGCCCCCACGGACCGAACGGTCCACCGAGCCGGGCGGGTCCGCTATCGACCGCGAGGAAAGTGGCCTGAAAACTCCGGGCGTTGCAGCCCCAACGAACGGCAAGACGTTTCCAACAGCGATCGGCGACAACCGGCTGAGCCCCGACGGAGAAGCGTTCTCCCGCAGCCTCGTGGGCCCCGGCGAGATCCCGCCCATGGTCTCCAGATCGCCGTGGGCGATCGTGGCGGCCTGACGGTTCTCCCGAGTGATCGACTCGTAAACTTCCTTGCGGTGCACCGCGATCCGGTTCGGAGCGGTGATCCCCAGGCGAACCTTGTCGCCGCGGATGTCCACGATCGTAATCTCGATGTCGTCCCCGATCATGATCGTCTCGTCGCGCTGACGGGAAAGGACGAGCATGAAACAACTCCTTGATCGTGCGCGCAGCGGAGGCGTCCATCGCCTGCGACGCGGCGGTCACGTGAAAATGCCCGGGTGGGCGGTGAGAGGTTTGAAGTACGGCACGTTCCATGGCATTTCGCCTCAAACCCACGTCAGGCCGACACGGCCCGCGCCGGCACGGCCACCCGCACCAGCTCGTGCCTCGTCGTCCAACGCTTCTCCGCCAGCACGAGCTGCTCGCCCTGCCGCGTCAGGGTGTTCACCACCAACGGACCCTGAAGGTTCCCCGTCAGATACCCGTTGACCTTGTTCACGATCACAAACACCTGGGCTTCCTCGAGCTTGCCCAGCGACAGCTCGGCCATCTGCTCGGGACGGATCGGCACCGCGTAGTCACGAACAAACAAGCTCGGGTCCGTCACCACGAACGCCAAACCCGGCTCGTCCACCGATTGGAGCCAGAAGAAACACGCGTCGTCGCCCGGCTCCAGCAGGCAGTAGCGCGTGAACGTCGAGAACCCAAGCAAACCTTTCGGGAACGTGATCACGCGGTCCTCCGCGATGTCGATCACTCCGAATCGAGTCGTTCGCACTTCCATCGTGCGTGCTCCGCAAGCGGCCGGTGTCGGATCACTCCCGATCTCCGTGATCGGGCGACATCCTGTCTCCCCGCCGGCGTGGCCGTGACGCCGGTGGTGTTACGATCCAATCCTCTCAACGCGCTTCCGCCCGTCGAGAGCCCCAACCCAATTCCGAAACCAACCGCCTACCCCAGAAAGTCCAGGAGCGAGTTCTGACTGATCCGCCCCGTCGTCTGCATCGCCGCCTGGAGCTGTGTCTGCAAGAGCGAGAACTGAGTGGCCGCCGTCGTGTAGTCCAGATCCCGAAGCTGACTCCTCACCTGCTCGTCCAGCGTGTTGCGATCCTCTTCGTGCGTCTGAGCAACCTCGACCCGCTGCGCGAAACCACCGACCGTGCCGCGCGTCTGCGCGATCTGATCGATCGTCGCGGCAAGGGTGTTGTCCGCAAACCCGATGCCATTGCGGTCGTTGGTCTCCAGGCTGTTCCGCAGGTCGATCAGATCTGAGAACAACCCCTCGACGCGCACCCGAGCGCGGTCCGTGCCCATCAACCTTGCGCTCGAAGGGTCATAACTGCCCGTGGTCAACCCCAGCTGCTCCGCCGCCTGCGAGTTGTTCTTCCCCTCAACCTTGATCGCGCTCGTGAACCCAGGGCTTTGCGACAGCATCAGCCCGTTGGCCCCGTCGGAAAGCCCGGCCTGGAAGGACCCCGCGGGAAGGCCCGCCGCCGAGAGCTGCGCCGAAGCCTGCGTATTAATCGCGTCCACCAGCGTCTGCACCGACGTCATGTCCGTCCCGTGCAGGTCGATGTTGATCTTCGTCGCGGCCGGATCGCCCAGCGTGATCGTGAAGTCCACGTCCAGCGAAGGATCCGGCAGCCCCGTGACCGGATTGGTCGCTCCGTCGACAATCTGAACGCCGCGCCCGCTGTTGAAGTCCGCGATCCGTGTCCCCGCGGTCATCGATCGGATGCCCAGCCGCGAGGAGGTGAAGTTCGAGCCCGACACTTCCTCGATGCACATCGCGCCGCGCTCGCCCGCCGCCAGCTCGTTGATGACATCGATCCCAGAACCGTCCTTGTTGATGCTGACTCGAACACCCACGTTCGCCGACTCGATCGAGTTCTTGATGTCCTCGAGGCTCTGCGCCCCCGAAAGATCAATCGTCGCCGCCCCCGAGCCGTTCTTGACGCGGATCGACCCGAGCGGCCCGCTCACTCCCGCGAGCGCCGACACCGGCGTCCGCCACGTCAGCCGCGGAGCCAAGTCCAGCCCGTTCGATGACCCCGGCGCGAACGAAAGCGAAGAGCCGGCCATCAGCCCCAGGTCCGCGGCCGTCGTCCCGTTGCCCTGCTCCGAGAAAGTCAGCGTCGGCGCAGGCACCACCGTCGTCGGTGCCATGTCGATCGTCAGGTGCTCGCCCTGGAATCCCACGCCGCCCGGCCCCAGGATCGTCACGCTGTTGGTCGTTTCGTAGTCTTTCAACGCCGCCGAGATGGTGTCGGTCACGTCCTGAACAGTGTCCGCGCCCGAAAGATCGATCGTCGCCGTGGGACCGCCGCCGAACGAGAACTTGATCGGTCCGCGCGTCACGCCCGGCCCGCGCGCCCCGGCCAGGTCCGCCAGCCGTGTCGAGCCCGTCAGCACGGGGTTCAGATCCACCGTCCCATGCACCCGCGACGCCGAACCACCCACCGCCTTGTTCGCGCCGATCGTGATCGGTACCGTCCCGGCAAGTCCCAGATCCGTCGTGAGACCGTCTCCCTCCCCCGTGTAGCGGTACCCGCCCAGCTGCTCGGTGAACGGCTGCGCCCCCGGCCTGGTCCCGCCGAACACGTACCCCGAAACGCCCGTCCGGTTCGCCGTGTTGTACAGCGACGAAATCATCGACTGCACCACCACCGCCTGGCTCCGCCGCTGGTCAGGGCTGCTCGGGAACCCGATCTCCTGCAACGCCAACTGCTTGGCTTCTTGCGCCAGATCGCCCGCCTCCTCCAGCGACTTATCGACGATCCCCAGCGAAGCCTTTCCGTTATCGATGTTCCGCTGAGTCTGCACCGAGCGCTGGAGGCGGTTGTTCAGCTCCAGCACCGTCGCCGAGCGGATCGAGTCGTCGCTCGTGCGGTTGATCTGTCGCCCGGTCGCGAGCTGCTCCTGGACCCGCAGCAGCGACACGTTGGTGCGCGTGATATTCCCCAGCGCGATCTGCGAGCTGAGAAGGTTCGGCACTCGGCCCAGGCTTGAAGAGAACATGCTCATGGCTGTGTCCCGTAAGTCACCACTCGACCGACCACATCACACCAACTGGATCAACGTTTGAGTCAGCTCATCCGCGACCGAGATCAGCTTGGCCGCGCCCTGGTACTGACGCTGAAAGTTCAAGAGATTGATCGATTCCTCATCCAAGCTCACGCCGCTCACCGCGGCCCGCTGCGATTCCAGATTCGCCCGGACCAGCCCCGCCGCCTCGGCGTTCGATTTCGACGACGCCGCAGCGACACCCACCGCCTGCACCGTGTCCGTCCACGCCCCGCGCAACGTCCGGTCGCCCAGTTCCGCGATCGACCTGTCCTGCATCCCGACCACCGCCAGCGCGGTGCCGTTCTGCACGAACGTGCCGTTGACCATGCGCCCGGTCATCAGTTGCGAAGGGTCGCCCTTCAGATCGCTCCGCACGCCCACGTCGCTCGCGTTGGTGCCGGTGAAATAGGCATTAACACCCATCACCGCAAGTGCGCCCGAGCTGTCGTCTGAAAAATTGAACTCGTACCCTTCATCCGCCTTGATCTTCAGTTGCCCGTCCGCGTTGAACGTCGCGTGAATGCCAGGCACCGAGTCCAACGCCGCCCTGATTTGTTCCGGGGTCGTGTCGTCGCCCGTGCCCGGCGTCCCCGCGGTCGTCTTCCCGTCCAGATCCACGTCCACGCGCACCGTCTGCGTCGCGCCCGTCGCGGACTGCTTGACCGTGACCAGGAACCCGCCGTTGACCGCCTTGAACGGCAGCCCGCCAAAGGTCTTGTTCTCTGGGTCGTTCAGCGCCAGCGTGCGATCGCCGCTCGAGATCTTCAGCGTCCCCGTCGATTCGCTCAGGTTCTTGACGTTCTGCCCCGTCGAGTGCAGCTTGTTGACCTCAAAGATCATCCGAGACGTGATCGAATCGAGCTGGTCGATCGTCGCGTCCACCGCCTTCGTGCGGCTGTCCAGCAACGCCCCCGCCTCGCCCGACTTCACCTCGAGCTGCTGCTTGTCTTCCTTGACCTGGAAGAACACTTCGAGCTTGCCGTTCTCCGTCCGCCGCGCCAGCTCCACGCCACGCGATCGTCCCCCAAGCACCACCGGCGTGGAACCAACCAGCACGTCCACAGATCCACCGGTCTGTTCGACCGCGGTCACGTCCATGATCCTGCTCAGGTCCGTGATCGTCTGATCGCGCTGGTCGCGCAGCCCGTTGGCCGTCGAACCGTCGATCTCCGAAGCCGCGATCTGCTTGTTCAGGTCCGCCACCCGCGACAGCAGCTCGTCGGCCTGGTTGGCCTGCGCACCAAGATCCTTATCGATCGTCGTCCTGTGCTGCGTCAGGTCCGAACGCATGCGCTGAATAAACGCCGCGAGCTTGTCGCCCTGCTGCACCACCAGGCTCGCCGACTTCGTGCCGTTGGCCGCCTCGGACCAGCCCGCAAAGAACGTGTTCATCTCGCTCGAAAGGTCGTGCCCGCTCAGCTCGCCGATCGTCGCCTCAACGCCGCCCGTGATGCTCGATTGCCGCTGCGCCGCCGCCTCGTCCGCCACGCCAGTCCACAGTCGCGACTGAAGCGCCGAATCGATCTGCCGACGGATATCGCGAACCCCAACGCCCTGCCCGATCTGCACGCCCGGCGTTGAGCGATCGCCCCAGTTCGGAATGAGCGACACGATCTGCCGCGAGTACCCCGGCGTCGCGATGTTCGCGATGTTGTTGCCGGCGGTCGAGAGTCCGAGCTGGCTGGCCGTCAGCGCCGAACGTCCGATCTGCAGTGCGTTGTTCAGGCTCATAGGTGCTCCGGGCAAAGCGACAGAAACCAGCAAAGTGAGATCACCGAGTCAGGTCCACGGCAGAAACAACGGTCGGCACGCTGTCCACGTACCCCTTGCGGCCATAAGTCCCCGCGTGGCTCAACCGCCGCGCCACCTGCCGCATCAACCCTTCCATGTGCGCGATCAGCGAGGTCGTCGCCGTGCGCAGCGTTCGATTCTGTGTTTCAATGTCCGCGAGCAAGAAGCGCAGTCGCCCCGCCAGTTCCAGCAACCGAGTACGCGACGGCTCCGGCAGCGACCCCGCGATCTGCGACAGCGTCACCGGCCCAACCCGGGCCAGCGGCCCATCGCCGTTCAAAGCTCCGTCCCCGGTCGCGGCCGCCGAACCCTTCCCGAGAATCCCGTCCGCCGCGATCGCCCGATCAACTAACCTGCGGCGCTTCTCTTCAAGGTCCGCGATCGTCTGTAGCAGTTGCGATTGACGGATCACCGCGTCCTGCACCGCGTTCCCGTCCGCACGCTTGATCGCCTCGCGGTGCCCGTCCAAGAGACCAC